>JAJPIV010000110.1 GCA_021324595.1 Actinomycetota bacterium
CCCGTTCCTGGCCTTCGTCCAGGTGATCGTCTACACCGGCGCCGTCCTCATGCTGTTCCTGTTCGTCATGATGATCGTCGGGATCAGCGCGGCGGACTCGATGACCGAGACGATCCGCGGCCAGCGGCTGTGGGCCGCGATCGGCGGGATCGCCCTGCTCGTGCTGCTGATCCTGGTCGTCGGCCACGCCGCCATCGGGCCCGCCACGCCGGCCGGCCCGCGCAACTGGGGGCAGAACATCACCGGCCTGGCCCGGCTGATCTTCACCACCTACGTGTTCCCGTTCGAGGCGACCAGCGCGCTGCTGATCACCGCCGCGCTCGGCGCGATGGTCCTCGCCCACCGGGAGCGGACCCGGCCGCGGCCGACCCAGCGGACGCTGTCCCGGATGCGGATGGCCGGCGGGCACCCGGCCCCGCTGCCCGGGCCGGGCACGTTCGCCCGGCGGAACGCGGTCGACACCCCGGCGCTGCTGCCCGACGGCTCGCAGCTGCCGGTGAGCGGGGCGCCTCGGCGGCGCGAGCTGGTGCCCGGGGGCCGGGACGAGCCCGAGCCCGGGGGCCGGGACGAGCCCGAGGAGGAGCGGTGATCAGCCCCGCCGACTACGTCGCCCTCGCCGCGATCCTGTTCGTCATCGGCGGCGTCGGCGTGCTGATCCGCAGGAACGCGCTCGTCGTCTTCATGTGCATCGAGCTCATGCTCAACGCGGTCAACCTGGCGTTCATCGCCTTCGCCAGGCTCCACGGCGGCCTCGACGGCCAGGTCATCGCGTTCTTCGTGATGGTGGTCGCGGCCGCCGAGGTGGTGGTCGGGCTGGCGATCCTGACCGCGATCTTCCGGTCCCGCAGGTCGGCGTCGGTGGACGACGCCAACCTGCTCAAGTACTGAAGGCAGGCAGAGCATGACCACCTTGCCGGCCGCCGGCGCGCTGCACGCCGCCTGGCTGCTGCTCGCGCTCCCCTCGGCCGGGGCGGCGATCCTCCTGCTCGGCGGCAGGCGGACCGACCGCTGGGGCCACCTGCTCGGGTGCGCGACCACGCTCGCCGCGTTCGCCTACGGCGCGGCCGCGTTCGCCGTCATGCTCGGCTACCCGGCCGCCCAGCGCGCCCGCGACCTGCGCGTCTTCACCTGGTTCCCGGGCATCGGCCGGCTGAGCGTGGACATCGGGATCCTGCTCGACCCGCTGTCGATCTGCTTCGTCCTGCTGATCACCGGGGTCGGCTCGCTCATCCTCATCTACGCCATCGGCTACATGGCGGCCGACACCGAGCGGCGCAGGTTCTTCGGGTACATGAACCTGTTCATCGCCGCGATGCTGCTGCTGGTGATCTCCGACAACTACGTGGGCCTGTACATCGGCTGGGAGGGCGTGGGCCTGGCCTCCTACCTGCTGATCGGCTTCTGGCAGTTCCGGCCGGCCGCCGCGGTGGCGGCGAAGAAGGCGTTCGTGGCCAACCGGGTCGGTGACTTCGGGCTCACGCTGGCGATCTTCCTGATGTTCGCGAACGTCGGCTCGGTCAGCTTCACCGGGGTGTTCGGCGCGATCGGGACCGCGGGCCGCGGCACGGTCACCGCGATCGGCCTGCTGCTGCTGCTCGGCGCGTGCGGCAAGTCCGCGCAGCTGCCCCTCCAGTCCTGGCTGCTCGACGCGATGGAGGGCCCGACGCCGGTCTCGGCCCTGATCCACGCGGCGACGATGGTGACCGCCGGGGTCTACCTGATCGTCCGGTCGGCGCCCATCTTCAACCTCTCGGCGGACGCGCGCCTGCTGGTCACCATCGTCGGCGCGGCCACCCTGCTGTTCGGCGCGATCATCGGGTGCGCGAAGGACGACATCAAGAAGGCCCTCGCCGGGTCGACGATGAGCCAGATCGGCTACATGATGCTCGCCGCCGGCCTGGGCCCGGCCGGCTACGCGCTCGCGATCGCGCACCTGCTCTCGCACGGGTTCTTCAAGGCCGGCCTGTTCCTCGGCGCGGGGTCGGTCAAGCACGAGATGAACGACGAGGTCGACATGCGCCGCTTCGGCGGGCTGCGCGCGGTCATGCAGGTCACCTTCGTCACGTTCGGCCTCGGCTACCTGGCCATCATCGGCGTGCCGCCGCTGTCGGGCTACTTCACCAAGGACCCGATCATCGAGGCGTGCTTCGCCAAGGGCGGCGTCTCCGGCGCGCTGCTCGGGACCGCCGCGCTGATCGGCGCCGGGATCACCGCGTTCTACATGACCCGGGTGATGATGATGACGTTCGCCGGGAGCCCGCGCTGGCCCGACGACGCCCACCCGCACGAAACACCCCCGGTGATGACCTCGCCGATGGTCGTGCTGGCGATCGGGTCGGCCGGGGCGGGGGCGTTCCTGATGCTGTCCAACCGGCTGGTCGGCTTCCTGCGGCCGGTGGTGGGGACGCCGCCGCTGGCCTACGCGATCGTCTCGCCGGCCAGCGTCGGCACGCTGGCCCTGGTCCTCGCGGGCATCGGGCTCGGCTGGGCGATGTACCGGCGCGGGGTGCCGGCCGTCGCGCCTCGCGGCAGCGCGGTGACCGTCGCCGCGCGCAAGGACCTGTACGGCGACGCGTTCAACGAGTCGGTGCTGATGCGCCCCGGCCAGTGGCTCACCCGGCTGTCGGTCTACTTCGACAACCGGGGCATCGACGGGCTGGTCAACACCATCGCCGCGGCGATGGGCGGCGGCTCGGGCCGGATGCGGCGGGTGCAGACCGGCTTCGTCCGCTCGTACGCGCTGTCGATGCTGGTCGGCGCCGTGCTCCTGCTCGGCGTCCTGCTGCTGGTCAGGCTCTAGGAGCGGTGAGGCGATCATGAGCACTTTCCCCTGGCTGACCGTGGCGGGCGCCCTGCCCCTGGCCGGGGCGGCCGTGATCTGCTTCGTGCCCGGGGCGGCGGCGCCGGGCGGCGAGGCGGACCGGGCACGGCGCGACCAGTTCGTCAAGTGGACCGCGCTGGTCGCCACGCTGGCCGCGCTCGGGGTCACCGGCGCGATGGCGGCGGCGTTCGACCCGGGCGGGCCGCGGTTCCAGTTCACCCAGACGTACTCGTGGATCCCGCAGTTCGGCATCCACTACGCGGTGGGGGTGGACGGCATCGCGCTCGTGCTGATCGTGATGACGGCGATCCTGATGCCGGTCGTCGTGCTCGCCTCCTGGTGGGATGCCGAGGGGCGGGGGAACCCGGCGGGGGAGCAGCCGCCCAAGCGGAGCGTGAAGACCTACTTCGCGCTGCTGCTGGTGCTGGAGACCATGATGATCGGGGTCTTCGCGGCCACCGACGTGTTCCTGTTCTACGTGTTCTTCGAGGCGATGCTCGTCCCGATGTACTTCATGATCGGCAGCTACGGGGTCGGGCAGCGCCAGTACGCGGCCGTGAAGTTCCTGCTGTACAGCCTGCTGGGCGGGCTGCTGATGCTGGTGGCGGTGATCGCGCTCTACGTGTACTCGGCGGCCGGCGGCCGGGCCGGCACGTTCCTGTTCCTCCCCCTCACCCACCTGGCGCTCAGCGCGACCGCGCAGCGGTGGCTGTTCGCAGGCTTCTTCGTCGCGTTCGCGATCAAGGCTCCGCTCTGGCCGTTCCACACCTGGCTGCCCGACGCCGCCGCGTCCGCGCAGCCGGGCGCCGCGGTGCTGCTGGTCGGCGTGCTCGACAAGGTCGGCACGTTCGGGATGATCCGGTACTGCCTGGAGCTGTTCCCCGCGGCGGCGCACTGGTTCGGCCCGCTGGCGATCACGCTCTCGGTGATCGGGGTCGTCTACGGCGCGGTGGTCGCGATCGGCCAGCGCGACCTCAAGCGGCTGATCGCCTACACCTCGGTCTCCCACTTCGGCCTGATCACGCTGGGCATCTTCGCGATGACCAGCCAGGGCCAGGTGGGCGCCACGTTCTATATGGTCAACCACGGCTTCGCGACCGGGGCGCTGTTCCTGATCGTCGGGTTCATGATCGCCCGCCGGCGCAGCCAGCAGATCGCCGACTACGGTGGCGTGCAGAAGGTCGCTCCGGTGCTCGCCGGGCTGTTCCTGGTGGCGAGCCTGGCCGGGCTCGCCCTCCCCGGGCTGTCCACCTTCGCCAGCGAGTTCCTCGTGCTGATCGGCACGTTCACCCGGTATGAGGCCGCGGCGGCGCTGGCCACCACCGGGATCATCCTCGCCGCGATCTACATGCTCTGGATGTACCAGCGGACCATGACCGGCCCCGTCCGGCCGGAGGTCGCGGGCATGCGCGACCTGCGGCCCCGCGAGCTGTGGGCGGTCGGCCCGCTGATCGCGCTGATCATCGTGCTCGGCGTCTACCCGCGGCCGGTGATCGACCTGATCGGCCCGGCGGTCCGCCAGACGCTCGTCACCGTCCACGCCACCGACCCGGTGCCACCGCATCCGGCGGTGGCCGGGCAGAACAGGAGCACCCCGTGACCGGGACCCTCGCCGTGCTCGCCCCGGCCATCCCGGCGCCGCGGATCGAGTACGCGCAGCTGTCGCCGCTGCTGCTGGTCTTCGGCGCCGCCGTGGCCGGCGTGCTCGTCGAGGCGTTCGCCCCCCGCCCGCTGCGCCGGGCACTGCACCTGCCGGTCGCGTTCGGCGGCCTGGCCGGCGCCTTCGCGCTCACCGTCGCCGTCGCGGTGGCCAGCCCGGTCTTCTCCGGCGGCCGGCCCGGCGACATCGCGGCCGTCGGCGCGGTCGCCGTGGACCTGCCCACGCTGTTCATCCAGGGCACGATCGAGCTGCTCGCGCTGATCAGCGTGCTGGTGATCGCCGAGTCCAGCCACGAGGTGAGCGCGTTCGCCGCCCAGGCCGCGGCGGTCCCCGGCAGCAGCGCCGAGCGGGAGAGCCTGGCCGCGGGGATCAGCCACACCGAGGTCTACCCGCTCACCTTGTTCGCGGTCGGCGGGATGCTGCTGTTCCCGGCCAGCAACGACCTGGTCACGATGTTCGTCGCGCTCGAGGTGCTGTCGCTGCCGCTGTACCTGCTCAGCGGCCTGGCGCGCAGGCGCCGCCTGCTGTCGCAGGAGGCGGCGATGAAGTACTTCCTGCTGGGGGCGTTCTCCTCGGCGTTCTTCCTGTTCGGCATCGCGATGCTGTACGGGTTCTCCGGCTCGGTGCGGCTGTCGGCGATCGCCGCCGCGGCATCGGGGAACACCTCCGGCGGGGTGCTGCTGTACTCCGGGATCGCGCTGCTCGGCGTCGGCCTGCTGTTCAAGATCGGCGCGGTGCCGTTCCAGGCGTGGAAGCCCGACGTCTACCAGGGCGCCCCCACCCCGGTGACCGCGTTGATGGCCTCGTGCACGCTGGCCAGCGCGTTCGGCGCCGTGCTGCGCGTCTTCTACGTCGCGTTCGGCCAGCTCACCTGGGACTGGCGGCCTGCGATGTGGGCGGTGGCGATCGTCACCATGCTCGGCGGGTCGATCATCGCGGTCACCCAGACCGACGTGAAGCGGCTGCTCGCCTACTCCTCGATCGCGCAGGCCGGCTACCTGCTGACGGGAGTGGTCGCGGCCAGCCCGGCCGGGCTGGCCGGCACGATGTTCTACCTCGCCGCCTACGGCGCGACGATCGTCGGCGCGTTCGCCGTGGTCACGCTGGTCCAGGGGCACGGCGGCGAGGCGGCCCACCTGTCGAGCTGGGCCGGCCTGGGCAAGCGGTCGCCGCTGGTCGCCGGGGTGTTCGCGTTCTTCCTGATCGCGCTCGCCGGCATCCCGCTGACGAGCGGGTTCATGGGCAAGTTCGCGGTGTTCCAGGCGGCGATCTCCGGCGGCGCGACCCCGTTGGTCATCGTCGGCGCGATCAGCAGCGCCATTCTCGCTTTCCCCTACGTCCGGGTTATCGTGCTGATGTTCTTCAGCGAGCCGCCGCAGGACGGCCCGGTGGTGGTCCGTCCCAGCGGGTTCACGACGACCGCCGTGAGCGTCGGCGCGCTGGTGACGCTGGTGCTCGGCGTCGTGCCCGAGCCGCTGCTGCGGCTGGCGCACGACGCGGCCGCCCGCCTGTTCGTGGGCTGACCAAGGGAGAGTGCGGTGATCGCCACGGTGCCCGTGGAGCTTCCCGACGCGGTGCTCGCCGCCGACGTGGCGGGCGGGCTGGCCAGGGTCGAGGAGGAGCTGAGGCGGTCCGTCCGGGCGCGGCACGACCTGCTCGACCAGACCTCCGCCCACCTGCTGAAGGCCGGCGGCAAGCGGTTCCGCGCCACGCTCGTGCTGCTGGCCGCGCAGTTCGGCAACCCGAGGGACGAGCGGATCGTCCCCGCGGCCGTGGCGATCGAGCTGACCCACCTGGCCACGCTCTACCACGACGACGTGATGGACGAGGCCGATGTCCGGCGCGGCTCGGCGAGCGCGAACTCCCGGTGGGGGAACTCCGTGGCGATCCTCACCGGGGACTTCCTGTTCGCCTGCGCCTCCCGCATCCTGGCCGACCTGGGCCCGGAGGCGGTCCGGCTCCAGGCGGAGACCTTCTGCCGGCTGGTGAGCGGCCAGATCGACGAGACCATCGGCCCGCGGCTCGGCCAGGACGCGCTCGACCACTACATGGGCGTGATCACCGACAAGACCGCGTCGCTGATCGCGACCAGCGGCCAGTTCGGCGCCATGTTCTCCGGCGCCCCGGCCGACGTGGCGGGGAGGCTGGCGCCGGCCTGCGCGGCGATCGGCGTGGCCTGGCAGCTGTCCGACGACATCCTCGACGTGATGAGCGAGGCGCACCAGTCCGGTAAGACCCCCGGCACCGACCTGCGCGAGGGCATCCGCACGCTGCCGGTGCTGCACGCGCTGCGCGCGGCCGAGCTGCCCGCCGACGCGCGCCTGGTCGAGCTGCTCACCGGGGACTCACTGGCCGACCCCCGCCTGCACGCGGAGGCGCTGGAGCTGCTGCGCGGGCACCGCGCCATGGACCTCGCCCGCGCCGACCTGCGCCGGTGGGCCGACCGCGCCCGGGCGCAGATCGCCGGGTTGCCCCGGGTGCCCGCCCGGGGCGCCTTCGAGGGGCTGTGCGACTTCGTCGTGGAGCGCACCGGCTGACCGGGGGCCGGCCGCGCTTGCGGCCCCGCGCGGGCGGTCCGGCACGGCCCGCGGGCGGCCGGGAATGCCGGCGCCGGCGGCCGTGCTGGAATCTGGGCGAGGCTCACCTTCTGGGCCGGGACCGGGGAGGCGACATGCTGGGCACGGACAAGACGACGATGATCACGCCGCAGCGGGCGCTGCCTGGCCGGGCCGAGCCGGTGCCGGTGCCCGCCAGGCACGAGGTGCTCGGCTCGCCGCTCGCCCCGCCCTACCCGCCGGGCACCGAGGTCGCCGAGTTCGCGCTCGGCTGCTTCTGGGGCGCCGAGCGGCGGTTCTGGCAGCTCCCCGGGGTGGTCACGACCGCGGCGGGCTACGCGGGGGGCTTCACGCCCAACCCGACCTACGAGGAGGTCTGCACCGGCCGGACCGGGCACGCCGAGACCGTCCGGGTGGTCTTCGACCCGGCCCGGATCTCCTACGCCGGCCTGCTGCGCGTGTTCTGGGAGTCGCACGACCCGACCCAGGGGATGCGGCAGGGGGGCGACATCGGCACCCAGTACCGGTCGGTGGTGTTCTGGCGGACGCCGGAGCAGCGGGAGGCCGCCGAGCGGTCCCTGGCCGCCTACCAGGAGCGGCTTCGCGCCGCCGGCCACGGCGTGATCACGACCGAGGTCCGCCCGGCCGGGGATTTCTACTTCGCCGAGGACTACCACCAGCAGTACCTTCACAAGAACCCGGGCGGATACTGCGGGCTGGGCGGCACCGGGGTGGCCTGCCCGGCCGGCATCGCCGGGTGAGGCAACGGCCCGGCCGCCCCCGCGGGGACAAGCTGTGTTCGCCCGTGTTTGGCCCGGCGGTACCGTCCCGTTCGGTTCCGGGGGCCTATGATCGGTGCGTCATGTTCGCCAGGGCGGCCGGCGCGGCTCGGGCCGTTCCGGCCGGCTCTTGACACTCTGATGCCGGCTCGACCAGCATGACGGCAATCACGGCTCGCTCGCGTGCTGGTCGAGTGTCTCCCCCACCAGCGTGTCAGCGCCGCGTGCGCGAGCGTGAACCGCGAGTGGCGGGTTTACAGGGAGGGGTCGTGGTAGTCATGAGACCGGGTCTGTCCGTGAAGTACGCACTTGCCGGGGTGGCGGTGCTGGCGCTGGCCGCCGCCGGCTGCTCGTCGTCGCCGTCGGGGTCGTCCTCAAGCGACAAGAAGTGGGCCACCGCCACGTCCGCGGCGGCCGGAGGCGGGATGAGCGCGCTCATCGCCGCCGCCAAGAAGGAGGGAACGCTCAACGTCATCGCGTTGCCGGCGAACTGGGCGAACTATGGCACGATCATCAAGGACTTCGAGGCCAAGTACGGGATCAAGGTGAACTCGATCGCGCCGGACGACAGCAGCGCGCAGGAGATCACCCAGATCCAGCAGAAGAACGGGACCTCGCTGGCGGCCGACGTGCTCGACGTGGGCCTGTCCACCGCGCTGACCTACACCAGCCTGTTCGCCCCCTACAAGGTCGCGACCTGGTCGGCGATCCCCGCCGCCCAGAAGGACCCGAGCGGCCTGTGGGTGGAGGACTACGGCGGCTTCATGTCGATCGGGTACAACCCGAAGAAGGTCGGCACGATCACGTCGGTGAGCCAGCTGCTCGGGCCGAAGTTCAAGAACGCGGTGGCGCTCAACGGCAACCCGACCGAGGCGAACGCGGCGCTGCAGGGCGTGATGATGGTGAACCTCGCCGAGGGCGGGTCACCGGGCAACATCGCCGACGGCGTGAGCTTCTTCCACCGGCTCAAGGCCGCGGGCAACTTCAACCCGGTCCAGGCGACCCCGTCCACGATCAAGACCGGCGCGACGCCCGTCGTGATCAACTGGGACTACCTGAACACGCCGTCGGTCGTCGGGCAGACGCCGGCCACGTGGAAGGTGTTCATCCCGTCCAACGCGGTCCTCGGCGGGTTCTACGCCCAGGCGATCAACAAGAACGCGCCGCACCCGGCCGCGGCCCGGCTCTGGGAGGAGTTCCTGTACTCGCAGGCGGCGGTCGGCGGGCAGAACCTGTGGCTCGAGGGCGGCGCCCGGCCGGTCGAGCAGGCGGCCATGACCGCGAACGGCACCATCAACAAGGCCGCGGCCTCGGCGCTGCCCCCGGTCACCGGCACGCCGGTCTTCCTGAGCCTGGCCCAGAGCAAGGCCGCTGCCGACTACCTCGCGGCGAACTGGGCCAAGGCGGTCAGCTAGCGGGGAACGGCCGCACGTGACCGCACTCGCGACCACATCGCCCGGTGCCCGGCCCGCGCGGGCCGGGCACCGGGCGGCGCTCGCCTGGTCGGGCACCCTGCCCTTCCTCGCCTACGTCGCGCTCTTCCTCCTGCTGCCGACCGGGATCGTGGTGTGGAACGCCTTCAGGAACCCGGCCGGCGCGTTCACGCTGTCCGGGCTCACCTCGCTGTGGAGCCCGGCGGTGCGCACGTACTTCACCGGGTCGTTCGAGCTGTCGGCGATCAGCTCGGTGGTGGGCGCGGTGCTCGGCGCGGTGCTCGCCTACGCGGTGGCCTCCGGCAATCCCGACGGGGTCATCCGCAGGCTCTACCTGGCGGGCTCGGGGGTGCTCGCCCAGTTCGGCGGGGTCACCCTGGCGTTCGCGTTCTTCGTGACGATCGGGCCGACCACCGGGTTCCTCATGCACGCGGGCTGGTACTACAACTTCCCGTGGGGCATCGCGGTCATCTACATCTACTTCCAGATACCGCTCATGGTGCTGGTGTTCCTGCCCGCGATCGACGGCCTGAAGGTGCAGTGGCGGGAGGCGTCGGAGAACCTGGGCGGCTCCACCTGGCACTACTGGCGGCACGTCGCGGGCCCGCTGCTGGCCCCGGCCTTCCTCGGCGCGACGCTGCTGCTGTTCGCCAATTCCCTGTCCGCGTACGCCACGATCGTGGCCTGGGAGAACCAGGTCTCCTACGTGGTGCCGCAGCAGATCTCGATCTCGATGATCAGCGAGGTCGGGCTGGTCAACTTCAACGAGGCCGACGTGCTCGCGCTCGGCATGGTGGTGATGGTGGCGCTCGTGATGACCGGGTACGCGCTGCTGACCAGGAGGGCGGCCCGATGGCTGCGCTGAGCCCGATCGCCGCGGAACGGGCCGCCGCGGCGGTCACCTCCGTGCCGCGCGGGGCGCGTGGCGGCATGCGAGGCAGGCGGCGGGCCCGGCTGAACCTGTTCCGCTACGTGACCTTCGCGTTGTTCGGCGCGTTCTTCCTGATGCCGCTGTGGGCGATGGTCAGGTTCTCGCTGGAGGGCAGCAGGCTCGGCACCTGGTCGGTCGCCGCCTGGAGCCAGATCGCCTCGTATCCCGGCCTGCTCGGCGCGATCGAGATCACGCTGGAGCTCGCCGTGCTCACCAGCGGGGTGATGCTGCTGCTCCTGCTGCCGACGATGATCTGGGTGCGGCTGCGCGTGCGCCGGTTCACCCGGGCGCTGGAGTTCCTCTGCCTGCTGCCGCTCACGATCCCGGCGATCGTCCTGGTCGTCGGCCTGTCCCCGATCTACAACCGGATCGAACGGTTCAACGTGTCGGCCCTGATGCTGTTCTGGGCCTACGTGATCCTCGCCCTGCCCTACGCCTACCGGGCGCTCGCGGCCGGGCTGAACTCCATCGACGTGACCACCCTCGCGGAGGCGGCGCGGAGCCTGGGCGCCGGCTGGGGCACGGTGATGGCCCGGGTCATCGCGCCGAACATGTGGCAGGCGATCCTCAACGCGCTGCTGCTCACCGTGGCCCTCGTGCTGGGCGAGTTCACCATCGCCTACAACCTGACCTACACCAACCTGCAGGTGGCCCTGTACGCGATCAGCCGGAACACCGAGAACGCCGGCGTGCTGTTCTCCGCCTCCGCGGCGTCACTGCTGTTCGCGTTCGCGCTGCTGATGATCATCTCCATCGTGGGCCGCCGCCGGCGCGGCCGGGCGTGAGGTGGCCCAGTGAACACCACGGAGCAGAGCCGCGCCGGGGTGGAGGTGCGGATGGAGGGGCTGCGGCGGTCCTACGGGCCGGTCGTGGCCCTCGACGGGGTCGACCTGACCGTCAAGCCGGGCGAGCTGGTCGCGCTGCTCGGGCCGTCGGGCTGCGGCAAGACCACCACCCTGCGCCTGCTGGCCGGGCTGGAGGACGCCGACGCCGGCTCGATCACGGTCGGCGGCAAGGACATCACGCACCTGCCCGCCAGCAGGCGCGACATGGGCATGGTCTTCCAGGCCTACTCGCTGTTCCCGCACATGACCGTCCGGCAGAACGTCGCGTTCGGCCTGCGGCTGCGCCGGATCGCCCGGCAGCGCCGGGACCAGCGCGCGATGGAGATGCTCCAGCTCGTCGACCTGACCGCGCAGGCCGACCGGTACCCGCACCAGCTGTCCGGCGGCCAGCAGCAGCGGGTCGCGCTGGCCCGCGCCCTGGCGATCGAGCCGCAGGTGCTGCTGCTCGACGAGCCGCTGTCGGCGCTGGACGCGAAGGTGCGGGCGCAGCTGCGCGACCAGATCCGCCGGATCCAGCTCGAGGTCGGCATCACCACCCTGTTCGTCACCCACGACCAGGAGGAGGCCCTGGCGATCGCGGACCGGGTCGGCGTCATGCGGGACGGCCGGATCGAGCAGCTCGCCTCGCCCACCGAGGTCTACTCGCGCCCGTCCACCCCGTTCGTCGCCGAGTTCGTCGGCCTCACCAACCGGCTCGCGGGCACGGTCGCCGACGGCACGGTCACCGTGCGCGGGCGCGCGCTGCCGCTGGTGGACCCGGCGACCCGTCCGGGGCCGGCGATCGCGCTGGTGCGGCCCGAGGCGGTCACCCTCGCCCGCGAGGCCGGCTCGGGCCCGCTGACCGGCACGGTGATCGCCTCCACGTTCCTCGGCGCGACCAGCCGGGTGACCGTGGACCTGGGCGACACCACGATCCTGGCGCAGATCCCCACCGCCGACGCGGTCGCCCACCCGGCGGGGAGCCGGGTGACCCTCACGATCCGCCCCGACCCGGTGCTGGTCGCCCAGGATCCCCCGGCATGACGCTGACCACGGCCCGCCGGCTGGTGGCCGGCCCGCCGCTGCGCCGCGGCGCGTCCGCGCCGTACCTGAGCCTGGCCGCGGACTCCGGCGAGCCGCACCAGGTCCGCGACGACCTGGTGGCCGCGCCGGGGGCGGGGGCGGCCCGCGGCCGCCCGCTCGCCTGCCTGGTCCACGTCACCGACCTACAGCTCGCCGACGTCCAGTCCCCGGCCAGGTTCGAGTTCCTGAACCGGTACTTCGCCGACCCCCGGTACGCCAAGATCGTCCCGGTGCAGCGGCCGCAGGAGGCGCTCACCGCGCACGCGATCGACGCTGCGATCCGGGCGATCAATGCCGCGGCCGGGCCGGCCACGTCGATGCCGCCCCAACTGGCGGTGACCACCGGAGACGGGATCGACAACGCTCAGTGGAACGAGCTCCAGGCGTTCCTTGCCCTCCTCGACGGGGGGACGGTCAGCTTCGGCGGGCCGCCGGGCTACCACGGCGTCCAGTCGCCGCGGTGGCCGGACGACATCTTCTGGCGGCCCGACGGCGACGGCCCGGGCGGCCCGGACCTGTTCCGCCGCGAGCTCGGCTTCCCGCATCACCCGGGCGTGCTGGAGCGGGCGCTCCGCCCGTTCACCGCGGGCGGGCTGGCGATGCCGTGGCTGTCCTGCTTCGGCAACCACGAGGCGCTGAACCAGGGGGTGGGGGTGCAGACGCCGGCGCTCGCGGCCGCCCTCACCGGCGGCGTCAAGCCGGTCGCGCTGCCGGAGGGCTTCGACCACGACCGGGCGCTTGAGTACTTCACCGAGTCCCCCGAGGTGTTCATGGCCGGGCCGGCGCTGCCGGTGCCCGCGCACGCGGGCAGGCGCGCCGTCACCAGGGGGGAGTTCGTGGCGGCGCACTTCCGGCCGGGTGCCCGCCCGGCCGGGCACGGCTTCACCGAGCGGAACCGCCGCGACGGCACGGCGTACTACGTGCACGACACCCCCGCGGCCCGGCTGATCGCCCTCGACACCGCCTGCCTGGCCGGCGGGGCGGACGGCTGCCTCGACGCGGACCAGGCCCGCTGGCTGGAGGGCGCGCTCGCCGAGGTCCACTCCGCCTACCAGGCGCCGGACGGGACGACCGTGCGCACGGGGAACGAGGACCGGCTGGTGATCGTGTTCTCCCACCACGGGCCGGACACGCTGGCCGCCACCCGGCACCGCGGCCCGGGCGGCGTGCCGCTGCTGACCGGGGCGGAGGTGACCGGCCTGCTGCACCGGTTCGGCAACGTGGTGCTGTGGCTCAACGGCCACACCCACACGAACGCGGTCCGGCCGCGCCCGGCGGGGCCGGGGCGCGGCTTCTGGGAGGTGACCACCTGCGCGGTGGTGGACTGGCCGTGCCAGACCCGCCTGGTGGAGCTGACCGAGGCGGACGGCGAGCTGGCGATCACCTGCACGATGCTGGACCACGCCGGCGGCACCGGGGCCGGCGGCGCGCAGGCCGGCGACCTGGCCGGCCTGCACCGCGAGCTGGCCGCGAACGTGCCGTTCGCCGGCGTGGGATCGGCGCTTGAGGGGACCGCGGCGGACCGGAACGTCGTGCTCCGCCTGCCCGCGCCGTTCCCGCTGCGCGGGCTGGCCCGCTGACCGGCCCGCGCCCGCGCATGGGAGCGCCGCGACCCCGGCCGGGGGACCGGCCGCCGGCCGGGTCACGCCGGAGGGCCCGGGCGCGGGGTGACCGGGGGCGAGTCAGGCCGCGGGCCCCGGCGGGACGGCGCCGGCGGGCGGCCGCTCGTCGGGGACGCCCCAGCCCGGGCCGGGCTGCGACGGCCCGATCGCGGCGGGGACGTGAGGATGCAGGTCGCGGTGGATCACCTCGGCGGCCGCCTCGATCGTCGCGATCCCGGCGGCCATGGTCGGGTTTCCGTGGGTGAGGAACGCCATCAGGTAGACCCGGTGCGTGGTCGTGAAGATCCCCACGCTGTTGATCTCCCATGAGCCGGCCCACGGCAGCCAGCCGTTCTTGACGTGAACGTCCACCCCCCGCGGCGTCCCGGCGGGCACGCCCCAGCGCTGGCCGGGGATCACGTGGCCCATCAGGTACCTGGCGTAGACCCGGGACGCCTTGTCGAGCACCGGGTTGCGCGCCGAGAGCAGGCGCAGCAGGATGGCCTCGTCGTGCGCGGTGAGCAGGCTCAGCCCCCAGGCGTAGGCGAGCTCGGTCTGGCGCATCCCGGCCAGGTCGAGGAAGTGCTGGATGGCCGGGATGCCGAGCTCGTTCCACAGGTCCGTGGCCGCGGCGTTGTCCGACTGGGTGATCATCAGCCAGGCCAGCCTGCGCTCCCTCGCGGTGAGCCGGCGGTGCTGTTCCTGCGCCCGGCGCAGCAGCGCGGCGAGGATCGTGACCTTGATCACGCTGGCCGCGATGAAGTGCTCGGCCGCATGGTAGGTGCAGGTGATGCCGGTGTGGCCGTCGGCCGTCTCCATGCCGACCGTGGAGTACGGATGCCGGGCCAGCCGCGCCGCGATGTCGTGCGCTAGCCGCACGGCCAGCCTGTCGTAGCGGTGCTTGGTCGTGACGCAGCGGACCCGGATGGCGGGGGCGCCGATCCGCCGGGCGCTGGCCGGCAAGGCCGGCACCACGGCGAACACGGCGCATGCGGCCAGCGTGACGCCCGCGGCGCGGGCCGGACGGCACCATCCCCGGCGAACCATCCCATCCCACCCTTCCTCCCAGCGGTCCCTGCCGGACCTGCCCTATCAGACGCGGACCGGGCGGCCCCGGTTGTGATCGCCGGATCCGGCCCGGTTCGTGCGCCCGGCGTCGCCTGCTGTTCATGCCGAGTTCATGCGGCGGTCGGTGATCGTTCGCCCTGCCTGCCTAGGCTCGGCGTGGCCGACCAAGGGAGTGCGATGACGGCGACTTCTGGCACCGATGACCTGATCGGCGCCCTGGACGGGGCTTCGCTCAGCCGCTTCCACCTGCGCGCCGCGCTGGTGTCGGGGATGGGGTTCTTCACCGACGCCTACGACCTGTTCGTGATCGGCGTCGCCTCCGGCCTGATCAAGGCGGACTGGCACCTGGGGACGGCGCAGCTGGCGACCCTCAACGCGACCATGCTCGGCGCGGCGTTCCTCGGCGCGATCGTGGCCGGGCGGCTCGCCGACCTGATCGGGCGGAAGAAGGTGTACTGGCTGGTCGCGGCCGTGATGACGGTGGCGGCGATCGGCTCGGCGCTGGCACCGTCGTTCTGGGTGCTGATCGGCTTCCGGTTCCTCCTCGGCCTCGGCGTCGGCGGGGACTACCCGGTGAGCGCGGTCCTGATGAGCGAGTACTCGAACTCCGCCGACCGGGGCAGGCTGGTCGGCCTAGTCTTCTCCACCCAGGCGCTCGGCCTGCTTGTCGGCCCGCTGGTCGCGCTCGGCCTGCTCGGCGCTGGCACCCCCGTCGGCCTGACCTGGCGGCTGCTGCTCGCGTTCGGCGCGATCCCCGCCGCCACCGTGATCTACCTGCGCCGCCGGATGCCCGAGTCGCCGCGGTTCCAGGTGCAGGTGCTCGGCCGCGGCGCGGAGGCCGAGGCGCAGATGCACGCGATCAGCGGCGGGCAGGTCCGGGCGGCCGGCACCGTCGGGGAGCGCCGCCGGGCCGGCCTGCGCGCCTTCCTGGCCAGGCCGCGGCTGCTCGCGGTACTCGCCGGGACCGCGGGGAGCTGGTTCCTGCTCGATTACGCCTACTACGGCAACACGATCTCCACCCCGCAGATCCTCAAGCTGATCGCGCCGAGTGCCTCGGTGATGGACGCGATCGGGATCCAGCTCGCGATCTTCGCTGCCGCCGCTCTCCCCGGCTACCTGCTCGGGATCGCCCGCATCGACCGGATCGGGCACCGCAGGCTCCAGCTCGCCGGGTTCGCGATGATGGCGGCCTGCTTCGCGGTGATCGCGATCGTGCCCGGCATGACCACGGCGGTGCTGCCGTTCGTGCTCGTCTACGGGCTGTCGTACTTCTTCACCGAGTTCGGCCCGAACATGACACGTTCGTGATGCCGAGCGAGCTGTTCCCGGTCTCCCTGCGGGCAACCGGGCACGGGATCTCCGCGGGCGTCGGCAAGTTCGGCGCGTTCATCGGGGTCTTCCTGTTCCCGCTGCTGCAGGCCGGGCTCGGGCTGCGCGGCACGCTGCTGCTGACCGCCGGGGTGTCGGTGGCGGGCCTGCTGGTCACGCTCGTGCTGCCCGAGCCGGCCCGGCGCAGCCTGGAGGAGATCTCCGGGCCGGTGCCGGTTCCCGTGCCCGCCACCGCGAGCACGGCCGCCGTGTAGCCCGGCCGCCGGGCAGCCCGGCCTGGCGGGCAGCCCGGCCTGGCGGGCAGCCCGGCCTGCCGCCGTTCGCCGCCGGGCGGGGCGTGGCCGCCGTGCCGCCGCGTGGCCCTAGGCGGGGGCGCCGCCGCGGCCGGCGCCGTCGCGGAACCGGGCCACATTCGCCAGCAGCTCCGGGTCGGCGAGGCTGGCCAGGCCGCGGCTGAACTCCCCGGCGAGCGCCTCGTCGCGGCTCAGGTGGACGGACTCGAGCGCGGAGAGCCGGTCGCCGCGCAGGCACGCCTGCGGCAGCGCGGCCAGCCGGGCGGCCAGCTCCTGCGCCGCCTGCCGGGAGGCTCCGCGCGGCACCACCCGGTTGACGAGGCCGATCTCGAGCGCCTCCGCCGCGTCCACCGCGCGGCCGGTGAGGATCAGGTCCAGCGCCCGGCCAAGGCCGATCAGCCGCGGCAGCCGGACGGTGCCGCCGTCGATCAGCGGCACCCCCCAGCGGCGGCAGTACACGCCGAAGACCGCGTCCTCCTCGGCGATCCGCAGGTCGCACCAGATCGCCAGCTCCAGGCCGCCCGCGACGGCGTGCCCGGCGACTGCCGCGATCACCGGCTTGGACAGCACCATCCGGGTCGGCCCCATCGGCCCGTCCCCGCCCGGCGCGACCCGGTTGGCGGCCGGAGTCCCGATCGCGTGCAGGTCGGCGCCGGAGCAGAAGGTGCCGCCCGCGCCGCACAGCACCGCCACGCGCGCGTCCGGATCGGCGTCGAACTCCCGGAAGGCGCCGGCCAGCGCGGCGGCGGTCGGCCCGTCGACGGCGTTGCGCACCCGCGGCCGGTCGATGATCACCGTCGTCACCGACCCGGACCGCTCCACCCGGACGCTCACGGCCCCGCCCCCCGGCCCGGCCCGGCCGGGGCCGCGGCGCCTAGCCGACCTGCCAGGTGTCGCTCCCGGTGAGCAGCGCGGCCAGGTCGCCGTCCCCGTCGCGCTCGCGCGCCGCGTCGATCTGGGCGGCCATCGCATCGTCGTAGCTGGGCCGGTCCACCTGGCGGAAGATCCCGATCGGGGTGTGCGCGAAGTCCGCGCTGTACAGCCGGCTGAGCGCGAACGCGTAGGACGAATCGGCCGCGTGCGCGTCGTGGATGACGATGCTGCCCGGGTCGGCGCCGTCGGCCGGAACCGCCTCGAGTGACCCGTGGCGACCCCACCGCAGGGCCAGGCCCGGGCCGAACCTGACCGGCTGGCCGTGCTCGAGCCGGATCACGTGCTGCTCGCGGGCGCCGGGCTCGGTCACCGGGGCGAACGCCTCGTCGTTGAAGATCGGGCAGTTCTGGTAGATCTCCACGAACGCCGCCCCCCGGTGCGCCGCCGCCGCCCGCAGCACCCCGGTCAGGTGCCTGCGGTCGGAGTCGATGGTCCGGGCCACGAAGCTCGCCTCCGCGCCGATCGCCAGGGACACGGGGTTGAACGGGAGGTCCAGCGACCCGAACGGGGTCGACTTGGTCACCTTCCCCAGCTCCGAGGTGGGCGAGTACTGGCCCTTGGTGAGCCCGTAGATCCGGTTGTTGAACAGCAGGATCTTGATGTTGACGTTCCGGCGCAGCGCGTGGATCAGGTGGTTCCCGCCGATCGAGAGCGCGTCGCCGTCGCCGGTGACCACCCAGACCGACAGGTCCCGGCGGGTGGCGGCCAGCCCGGTGGCGATCGCGGGCGCCCGGCCGTGGATCGAGTGCAGGCCGTAGGTGTTCATGTAGTACGGCAGGCGGGAGGAGCAGCCGATCCCGGAGATCACGACCACGTTCTCCCTGGGCACCTCGAGCTCGGGCAGGAAGGCCTGGAAGGCCGCGAGGATCGCGTAGTCGCCGCAGCCCGGGCACCAGCGGACCTCCTGGTCGGACTTGAAGTCCCTGGCCGACAGCGGGGCGTCGGCGCGCGGCACGAGGGTCAGTGACGCCGGGCGTCCCGGCGCATGCGGCTCAGGCATTGCGGATCACATCCTGGATGACGCCCGCCAGCTCGGCGGCGCGGAACGGCAGGCCCCGCACCCGGTTGTAGGAGATCACGTCGGCGAGGAACCGGCCCCTGAGGATCAGCGCGAGCTGGCCGAGGTTGATCTCGGGCACCAGCACCCGGTCGTACCTCCTGAGCACCTCGCCGAGGTTCGCGGGGAACGGGCTGAGGTGGCGCAGGTGAGCGTGCGCGACCGCGCCGCCGTTCAGCCGGACCCGGCGGACCGCGGCGCCGATCGACCCGTACGTGGAGCCCCAGCCGACGACCAGCAGCCTGGCGTTCCCGCCCGGGTCATCGACCTCCAGGGGCGGGATGTCGGCCGCGATGCCGTCGATCTTGGCCTGACGGAGCCTGACCATCCTGTCATGGTTGTCCGGGTCGTAGGAGATGGCGCCCGTGCCGTCCGCCTTCTCGATGCCGCCGATCCGGTGCTCCAGGCCAGGCGTACCGGGGATCGCCCAGGGCCTGGCCAGCGTGACCGGGTCGCGCTGGAACGGGCGGAACGGGCCGTCGCCGGCAGCGGCGAACGCGAACTGCGAGCGCAGGTCGGGCAGCTCCGCCAGGTCCGGGATCCGCCACGGCTCCGAGCCGTTGGCCAGGTAGCCGTCGGAGAGCACGATCACCGGGGTGCGGTACTTCACCGCGAGCCGCACCGCCTCGATCGCGATCGCGAAGCAATCGCCGGGCGTCGCCGGGGCGAGCACGACGGCCGGGGACTCGCCGTTGCGCCCGTAGAGCGCCATGAGCAGGTCGGCCTGCTCGGTCTTGGTCGGCATCCCGGTGGACGGGCCGGCCCGCTGGATGTCGCAGACCACCAGCGGCAGCTCGACCGCGGCGGCCAGGCCCACCGTCTCCGCCTTCAGGCACATGCCGGGCCCGGAGGTGGTGGTGACGCCGAGCGCGCCGCCGAACGAGGCCCCGAGGGCCGCGCCCACGCCGCTGATCTCGTCCTCGGCCTGGAACGTCCGGACCCCGAACCGCTTGTGCTTGGCCAGCTCGTGCAGGATGTCGGAGGCCGGGGTGATCGGGTACGAGCCGAGGAACAGCGGCAGGCCGGCCAGGCGGGACGCGGTGATCAGGCCGTTGGCCAGGGCCATGTTGCCGGTGATGTTCCGGTAGGTGCCCGGCGGCAGCGCGGCCGGCCGGACCTCGTACTGGACGGAGAACTCCTCGGTCGTCTCCCCGTAGTTCCACCCGGCCTGGAACGCCGCGATATTGGCCCGCATGATCTGCGGCCGGGCCGCGAACTTGGACTCCAGGAAACGCAGGGTCCCCTCGGCCGGCCGGTTGTAGAGCCAGCAGAGCAGCCCGAGGGAGAACATGTTCTTGGCCCGCTCGGCGTCCTTCTTGCCGATGTCGAGGCCCTCGAGCGCCTTGACCGTCACCGAGGTGATCGGATGGCGTGGAGCTGGTAGCCGTCCAGGGAGCCGTCCTCAAGCGGGTTGGCCGGCCAGCCCGCCTTCGCGAGGTTGCGCTGGGTGAACTCGTCGGTGTTGGCGATGATGTCCGCCCCGCGCGGCAGGTCGGCCAGGTTCGCCTTGAGCGCCGCCGGGTTCATCGCGACCAGCACGTCCGGGGCGTCACCGGGGGTGAGGATGTCGTGGTCGGCGAAGTGGAGCTGGAAGCTCGACACTCCCGGGAGCGTGCCTGCGGGGGCGCGGATCTCCGCCGGGAAGTTCGGCAGCGTGGACAGGTCGTTCCCGAGAATCGCGGCCTCCTGGGTGAACCGGTCCCCGGCGAGTTGCATGCCGTCACCGGAGTCGCCCGCGAACCTGATGATCACGCGTTCAAGCTGCTTCACCTGCTTGGCCACAGTGGAGCGCCTCCTCCATGCGCCTGATGTGTGCGCCGAGGCCGCGGACGGGCGGTGCTGCGGTGACGGCGATCTGTCGATGGTGCCGGTCCGGGGCAGGAGTGCGGCGGCGGGACACCGTTACCAGCAGTGTATTACTCTCCAGCCCCAGATTGGGCCATGAGTGTCACAGGCATCGGGACGGTTACTGAGAGTGTCAACCCGCTCGCGCTCCGGGGCGTCATACTCACGTCATCGCCAGAGTGTACGTGAGGGGGCCGGACTCATGAGCGATCGTGCCGGAGAGCGGGGGACAGCCTGCGGCTCGGGCCGGGCCGGCGCCAGGGCGGCGCTGGAGGGCGCGCTCGGCGGCGTGGCGCTGACCCCGGCGGAGCGCCGGTTCCTCGGCCGGGTGAGCGGCTGGGACAAGCGCAGCGCCGGCATGATCGCCTCGCTCCTGGAGCGCGCCAGGCAGCGCGGGCGCCTGGAGGCGTCGCTGCCGCCGCGGCAGCGCGCGATCATGCTCGCCGCGCTGATGGACGCCTGCGCCTACCGCACGTCGAACGCGCGGTGCGCGGGGTGCTGGCAGGGCCAGCAGCAGCCGGGCGGGCGGTGCGCGGAGCACGCCAGGGATGCCCGGCTGGCCGCCGAGTTCGCCCAGCTGGCCGCGCTGCTGGGGACCGGCCCCGAGCCGGTGACCGGCCTGCGGGATGTCGCCTCGCCGGCCGCGGTCGCGTGGTGACCCGCCGGGCACTGTCATCCCGGGCATGGTCGTCCGGCGGTTCAGCCCGCGGCGGGCGGGGCGAAATGAACCGCGAACCAGTCCCGCGCCAGCCGGGTCACCGTCTGCAGCGCTCCCGGCTCCTCGAACAGGTGCGTCGCCCCGGGCACGATGGCGAGCCGGTTCTCGCACCGCAGCTCGCGCTGCGCCTGCTCATTGAGTTCCAGCACCGGCAGGTCGCGGCCGCCGACGATGAGCAGCACCGGGCAGCGCACCCGCGACAGCCTCGGCCCGGCCAGGTCCGGCCGGCCGCCCCGGGAGACCACCGCGTCGATCTGGGCGCCCGGCTCGGCCGCCGCCCACAGGGCGGCAGCGGCCCCCGTGCTCGCGCCGAAGTAGCCGACCGCGCCGTGCAGGTCCTCGGGCTGCTCGCGCAGCCACCGGGTGACGCCGATCAGCCTTCCGGCGAGCGTGCCGATGTCGAACACGTTCGCCCGGTCCAGCTCCTCGTCCGGGGTGAGCAGGTCGAACAGCAGCGTTCCGAGGCCCGCCTCGTTGAGGTCGGCGGCCACGTGCCGGTTGCGCGGGCTGTGCCTGCTGCTGCCGCTGCCGTGAACGAAGATCACGGTGCCGGGGGCTGCCGGAGGGACCACCAGATGCCCGGGGAGCACCACCCCGGCCGCCGCCGGGATCTCCACCTGCTCGTCCCGCCCGCCTGCCGTGGCGCCGGGCGGGCCAGCGGGACGGCTCGTTCTCCCTGAGCCCGGTCCGGTGGCCGCCAGCGCCGCGTCGGCCCTGGCGAGCAGCTCGGCCACATCCTCGTCGGGCACGTGCCGGAAGTCGTCATACCAGCTGCCCACCGCGAGGAAATAGGGCGGCGCGGCCAGGCAGACCACCTCGTCGCAGGACCGCCGGAGTGCGTCCACCGAGTCCGGCGCGCCCACGGGGACCGCGAGCACCACCCGGGCGGCCCCCAGCCGGCGCGCCACCTGGCACGCCGCCACGGCGGTCGAGCCGGTCGCGACGCCGTCGTCGACGATGATCACCGTCCGCCCGGCGACGTTCACCGCCGGCCGTCCCCGGCGGAAGCGCTCGACCTGCTGCTCAAGGTCGGCGCGCTCGCGTTCCTCGACGGCGCGGATCTCCTCCTCGCTGATGCCGCCGCGGGCGATCACGTCCTCGTTGGTGACGCGCACGCCCCCCTCCCCGATCGCGCCAATCGCGAGCTCCGGCTGGAACGGCACGCCGAGCTTGCGCACCACGATCACGTCAAGCGGGGCGCCGAGGGCGCGGGCCACCTCGAAGGCGACCGGCACGCCGCCCCGCGGCAGGGCGAGCACCACCGGATCCTCGGCGCGCAGGTGGCCCAGCCTCCCGGCGAGACGCCGTCCGGCGTCGGCCCGGTCGACGAATCGCACCGTCCTCTCGCCCCCTGTCCCGGTCCTGCTCCCTGTCCCCGGGCTTCCGTGCCCGGACCGGAGCAGCGCCGCTGGCCAGTATCTACCCCCGCCTGCCCGCGGCTCGCCGCCCGCCCGCGGCTCGCCTGTCCTGAACCTATGTCACAGAGGCCGGCGCCGGCCAGGGACCTTCGCCTCTGTGCCCCCGGGCGTGGTGGCGAGCGAATGGAAGCGGAGGGGAGGTGCGATGATCACCTACGCGCAGGCCGAGCGCCTGCTCGACATCCACGCCGCTGACCGGTCGGTCCTCTCGCTCTACGTCGGCATCCCGCGGGACCCGGCGCAGCTGCGCGAGCTGCCAGCCCGGGCACACGACCTCATCCGGCTGGCCGCGGCCGACCTGGACGGGTACAGGGGGCAGGCGGCCGGGCTGGCCGAGGACGAGCGCAGGGTCAGCCGGCTGCTTGAAGTGCATGGCCGGGAGTGGCTCGGGCACACGGCGGCGCTGTTCGCCGCGGCCGGGACCGGCCAGGCCGAGGCGTTCGCGCTGCCCTGCCAGCTCCCGGACCGCGCGATTCTCGCCACGCGCCCGCACATCCGCCCGCTGCTCGTCACCTTGCAGCGGTGCCCGGCGCACTACGTGGTCGTGGTGGATCAGCGCCGGGCCTGGCTGTTCCGGGTGACCGGCGACGAGATCGAGACGACAGCCGCCGCCGAGATCGAGGCGACCGCCGCCACCGCGCAGGCCGCCGAGGGGGGCCAGGTGGCCGGCGAGGCCGTGAGCGGGGAGGGCCCGGCCGGGGAGGGCACGGGCAAGGAGGGCGCGCCGCCCGGAGAGGGTGCCGCCGGGGCCGCCGGGGCGAGGTCCTGGCCCGGGGCGGGCGCCGGCGGCCTCGGCGCGGGCGAGGCGCCGCGTGAACCGGTCCGCAGCCGGCGGTTCGGCGGCTGGTACGGGCTGGAGTCGTACCGGATCAACGAGCGGGTGATCGAGCTCGCCCACAGCCACCTGCACGCCACGGTCACCCTGCTCGAGCGCGCGATGCGGCCGGGCTGGCCCGAGCCGCTCGTCCTCGGCGGGCACGCGGAGACGGTGTCGCGGTTCGCCAAGATGCTGCCGACGGGGCTGCGGGACAAGGTCGCGGGCACGTTCGTCGTGGACCCGCACACCATGACCCCGGCCCGGGTCCGCGACCTGGCCAGGCCCGTCATCGCGAACTGGGTGCGCGAACGCGAGGACCGGCTCGTCGGCGAGCTCAGGGCCGGCCAGCTGCCCGGCGCCGCACCTCCGCTGACCGTGACCGGGCTGCCGGGATGTCTGGCGGCCGTGAACGCGCGCGCAGTGGCGCTGCTGGTCGTGCCGGCCGGCGGCGTGCTCGGCGGGTATGCCTGCGAGCGGTGCGGCACGCTCAGCGCGACGGGCGCCGACTGCTCGTGCCCGGACGGCCGGCCACGGTGGGTGCCCGACCTGCTCGAGGAGATGGTGGTCCGGACGATCAGCGAAGGCGGCACGGTGGAGGCGGTCGCGGACCCGCCGGGGGAGGTCGCGGCCAGGCTCCGGTTCCCGGTTTCAGGCGGGAGGTAGAGCGACGATGACCCAGGCTCAGGGAACGCAGGCCCAGGGAGCCCGGCACGCGGGGCAGACGCTGCCGGTGCAGACCCACGCGCAGGGTGATGTGCCGGACGAGGCCATGGACCTGGCGGTCACCCGGGTGAGATCGCAGCTACGGCACGCGCACGAGCCGGTGCTGTTCGCCCGGGTCAAGCTGACGCTGGAACCCGACCCCGCAGTCGAGCGGCCCGCGATCGCGCAGGTCAACGTGGACCTCAACGGGCGGCCGCTGCGCGCGCAGGCGGCCGCGGCCACGCTGCGCGACGCGATCGAGATCCTCAGCGACAAGCTGCGGATACAGCTGGAGCGGGCCGAGCGGAACTGGGCGAAGATCCGGGGCAGCCTGCCGGCGGACGAGCCGGGCGAGTGGCGGCACCAGAGCATCCCGTCGCCGCGGCTGCCGTACTACCCGCGCCCGGTCGAGGAGCGCGGCATCGTCCGGCACAAGTCGTACGGGCTGGCCACGATGACGCCCGGCGAGGCCGTCGCCGACATGGAGCTGCTCGACTACGACTTCCACCTGTTCACCGAGCGTTCCACCGGGCAGGACAGCGTGATCTACCGGGCCGGCGGCGGCTACCGGCTCGCGCAGGCCCACCCGAAGCCGCACCGGCTGGGCCCGCTGCCCGGCTCGATCACCCTCAGCGAGGCGCCCGCGCCCAGGCTCAGCCTGGAGCAGGCACGGACCCGGCTGGAGGCGTTCGGGCAGCCGTTCCTGTTCTTCGTGAACTCCGAGACCGGGCGCGGCAACATCATCTACCACAGGTACGACGGGGACTACGGCGTGATCACGCCGGCCAACGGGTGACCTGGGCCGCCGGCGAGGCCCGGCGGCCCAGCCGGCGGTTTCGCGGACCCGCCGCCGAACGGGCCCCGGCCCAGCGGGACCTCCCTGGGAACGGGCCGCCCACTGGCTTCGCTATTGGGTGAGCACGGTCACATCGCGAGGTCGCCGGGTCGGCAGCCGGCCGCCCGGCGATGCTGCCTGGCCGGCCTGGCGCCGCGGGCGCGGCCGGCGGTGGATCACTAGCGGTAGTTGACGAACTGGAGCGCGATGTCGAGGTCCTTGCCTCGCAACAGCGCCTGCACCGCCTGCAGCTCGTCCTTCTTCTTCGAGAAGACGCGAAGCTCGTCACCCTGCGCCTGGACCCGCACGCCCTTCGGCCCCTCGTCTCTGATGATCTTGGCGAGCCGACGGGCGTCGTCCTGCGAGATTCCCTCCTTCAGGCCGACCGCCATGCGGAACTCCTTGCCCGACGGCCTGGGGTCGGCCGCGTCCAGCACCTTCAGCGACACGCCGCGCCTGACCAGCTTCTCCTTGAACACCTCGAGCACCGCCTTGGCCCGTTCCTCGCTGTTCGCCCGGATCTCGACGGCCCGCTCGCCCGACCAGGCGATGGAGGCGCCGACGCCGCGGAAGTCGAACCTGGTGCCCACCTCCTTGGCCGCCTGGTTCAGCGCGTTGTCGACCTCCTGGCGGTTCACCTTGGAGACGATGTCAAAGGAGGCCTCTGCTGCTGCCACGGTCAAAGGGTAGACGGCGCCGGGCGGCGCCCGGGTGCTGACGCGCCGCGCCGGCTCCGCTATCCTTCATCGTGCCGTCCTGTAGCGGGCGGCACCCGGCAGGTTGCCCGAGTGGCCAAAGGGAGCGGTCTGTAAAACCGTCGGCTCAGCCTACGTAGGTTCGAACCCTACACCTGCCACCACCTGCGGAAACGGCCCGTGGCCTGCGGCAACAGCGGTTTGCTGCGGGTACGGTGACGTCCGGTCAGACCCCCCGAGGGTGCCGCTCAGATGCCGCGCGCGCCGGGCCGGGGGCCTGGTGCGGGCGTGGTGGGTGAGGCGGTGGTGGAAGGGCGGCGGGCCGTCGTGCCCGCGGCGGGCGTTCACCGGGCCGGTGCCGCGGGTCCGGCCGCGGCGGCGGGTCGCGGGGCGGCTGCGGGGGCAGGCCGCCGCGGAGGCCGGCGACCGGGGCATCGCCCCGGCGCAGGCGGCCCGGCCTGCCGGGGTGTCGTGGCCGGTGGCTTACCAGGCCTGCGCCAGGCGGGCGGACGAGGTGCCCGCCCGGCCGGCCGGGCCGGCGGCGTTCCTGGGGATCGGTGAGCACCGGCGGGGCCGGCCCAGGTGGCGGGCCGGTGAGCCCGGCGGGTACGTGCCGCTCGCCGGCCGGTGGCACGCCTGCTTCTTCGGCCTGCCCGGGGGCCAGGGGCCGCTCGGCCAGGCCGAGGGCCGCACCGCCGGCGACGCGGCGCACTGGCCGGCCCGGCAGCCGCCTGCCTGGCGCGGCGCCGTCCGGGTGGCCGCCACCGGCATGCGCACGATCTATGCTTCCGCGGTGGCCCGCATGCTCCCCGGCGCGGCGCCGGCGGCGGGCCTGTTCCACGTCGTCCGGCTGGCGGTCACGATGACCGGGGACGCGCGCCGCCGGGCGGCGCGGGCAAGGCACGGGCGGCCGGGCCGCTCCGGGAACCCCGGGCACGGGGCCAGGCGGCTGCCGGGCCGCACCGCCGGGGACCTGTCCGCCGCCCGGCTCGCCAAGGCCACCGGCACCCGGGAGGCCAGCCGTCACGGCCAGGCGGCCCCGGCCGCCTGGACCGGCAAGGAAAAGCCCCGCCCCGCGCTGAACCCCCGCGCCCGCGGCGGGCGGCCCACCCCGCGCGAGCAGGCGGCGCGGGACCGGCTGCTCCGGTCCCACGACCGGAGCTCCCCGCACGACGACATCCCCCAGCAGGCCACCCCGGCCAGCACCATCACCCGCTAGGAAGGACCAGATCGCGGCGGCAGCACAGGCCGGCGCGATGAACGCCAAGAGCAAGCCGCTGAACCAGACCGCCAACCTGGACGCCCGCCACGCCCACAGGTCCCGCAACCCCGCCACTCAGCGCCGGCCGTCACGATGGCCTGCACCCGCACCACCCGGCAACCGCCACGCGACCCGCCCCCCAGGCGCCGCCCACGCCCCATGACCAACCAGCAACACGACCCCGGTCAACTTCGAAGAGCCCCTGTTCTGTTATCTCGACGAGAAGACGCTCCCGCCCCAGTGGATGGACGCCGGCATGTTCCTCCAGACCGTGATGGTGCTCCTGCGCGCGGAGGGCATGGATAGCTGTCCTCAGATGGCCTGGGCGGAGTACCACCAGACCGTCCGGGAAGTTCTCTACCCGGCCCGGGACCTCGTGCTTGCTTGCGGCATGTCGGTCGGATACGCCGATCCCGGCGTCCCCCGACCAGCGATGCCCCGTATACCGCTGTCGGAGGCGGTGACGTTCGTTACGTAAGGTCACGCTCATCCGACCTGCATGGCCACGATGACCGTTCCAAGCAGTCCGTCATTGCGCCAGATCGGCGGCTCCGTGTGTTGCTGACGGCGGAGTCCATGGTCGCGATCGGGGCCGGGGTGAGGGCAGGGCATTGCCGGCCCTTGTGTTGGTGTCAGAGCCAGGCTTCGCCGTTGGCCAGGTCTGCTTCGCCCGGGTACTGGGCGAGGATTGGTTCGAGTGCGGTGATGATCTTGCCGGTGCCGGCTCTCGTGCGCCGGTAACTGCCGGGGATGAAGATCATGCCGAAGTGGCCGGCCCCGCCGGGGGTGATGGCCTCGTGGTGGAGCGGCCGGAAGTCACGCAGGTTATTGGTGACCAGGGCGCGGTGCTCGGCACGCGCGAGTGCAAGGACCTGTGGATCGGGCAGGGCCTCGCGGCCGGGGTCGCCAGCAACGGCTGTCACGTCGTGGCCCCGGGAGCGTAGTTCACGGGCGATAGCCGGGCTCAGCATCTCATCGAGCAGCAGCCTCACCGCTAGACGGCTGCCTGCCCGGCCAGGTAAGCGGCGTGCGCGTCGGCGGTCTCCTGCTCGTTGGCCTGGATCTGCTGGTCGATCTCGGCGGTGTAGGTGCCGTAGTAGGCGACCGCTGCCTGGATGAGGCCGAGCGGGATCTCCAGGTAACGCGCCGCCTCAGCCACGTCTCCGCTGTTGTCGCGGACGACTGCGATGACCTCCCACACGTCCTTGCCTGTCCCTACCAGGCGGGCACGGCGCCCGGCCGGGCCGTCAGCGAAGCGGATCAGCGGGTGCTCGTCCATCCGCAGTCCCTCTTCCACGTATCGCTGCGCCAGGGTCCGGGGTGGCAGGTGGACCCGGCGGGCCCGGGCACCGAGGCGGCTGATCGTGGCGTCATTCAGGCGGACGCTCAGCGGCTGACTCAGTAATCCATAGTAGTGCGGCGTAGCACACATGGGCAATCCGGTTCTCCCGCCGCCAGTCGGGCAACGAAACGGCGGCGAGGTGCCGGGAGCACGGAGTATTCCGCTGCTGGCCGGGGCCGCCGGGGGTCAGATGGTGATGAGGCTGATGGCCGGGTCGAGGGCGCGCAGGTCCCCGGCGTCGGAGGTGATGACGGGCTGGCCGGCGCGGCGGGCGCAGATGACGGCGTGGGCGTCGGCGATGTCGGAGGTCCCGCTGGCCGCCAGGAGGCGGCCGGTGCTGGTGGCGTCGACGTGGTCGAGGCTGACCAGGTCGGTGGCGGGCTGGCGGATCAGGCGGGCCAGGCGCGCCTGGCGCTCGGGACGGCGGATCGCCTGGGCCAGCACGGTGGCCGGGATCGTCACTGCCGCTCCGGTCTCGCGGGCGCGGGCGAGCAGGACCAGGACGCGGCGGTCGCCGCGGTCGATGGCGATCAGTGCCCCGGCGTCCAAGGTGACGCCGGGCATCAGGCGGCGGACTTGCCGGGCCGGGTGGTGACGCCGAGGATTCCGTCGGCCCAGGCCCGTTCGTCGTCGGTCATCGGGCCGCCGGTCTCCCGCAGCGCTTCGGCGAGCATCGCCCCCCAGCCGGCCACATCGTCAAGCGCCACGGAGACGGCATGCTGGACGAACCCGGATACGCTCGCGGCTGACCCGGCCTGGACCAGGGCCTGGATCCGGGCGAGCTGGGCCTGGTCCAGGGTGATTGTCACCTTCCTTGTTGCCATACCAGTTACCATACCATTGTCGGCGGCCTGGCATGCTAGCCGGAGGGTCAGACCCTCGACGGCGAGAAATTCGCCCGCGACGTGAGCTGGCGGCGCTGCGCGCGGCCAATGCCCGGCTGCGGGAGGTCATGGAGTACGCGGACCAGCCGGATCGCCTTCGCCTTCGTGCCCTGGCCGTACTTGACTGGCATGAACGTGACATCCTTCCCAGCCTTCGGAAGCATGCACGAAACCCGGGACGGTTCATGGGGCGAGAGTGTAAGAAGTGGTTGAAGCCTCCGAGTGGCCTGGCTAAACTGACCCGTCAACCTCATGGCCAGGAAGCCGCCGCGATGGCGGCGGCGACAGGCCGCTACCCCGTTCTCGAGCTGGCCGCGAGCCTTCCGCTGAACCGGGAGCCCACGGAGGAGGGTGACTGCGTGTGCACGCGTCGCTCGCAGAGCGCGAGGCCCCGACGAGCCGCAAGCTGAAGGCGCGCCGGCGGATCGCGCTCAGCATCGCGACGATGGTCAGCGTCGCCGCGCTGGTCGCCGCGGGCGGCGCTGGTGGCCCTGCGGCCGCGGCCCCGCGGCTCACCCCCGCGCAGGCCAGGAAGATGCTCGCCCGCCTCAACGCGGACGCGACCAGGCTGGGCCTGCAGTACGCCAAGGTGGTGCAGCGGCTCGTATTCGCCGACCAGCGGCTGAAGCTCCTGGAGAAGCAGGCCGCGCTCTACCGCGCCCCGGTCGATGCGATGCGCAAGCAGATCGCCCGGCTGGCCGTCGTCGCCTACGAGCAAGAGGGCATGGACTCACCGCTCGTGATGCTGACCATGGCCTCGCCCCAGCACGTGCTCAGCGACGCGTCGATCCTGAGTCACCTTTCCTATGACGAAACCGCTCAGATCGACCAGTACCTGAAAGCCGCCAGGGCGCTGCTCGGGGCAGAGCGGGCGGTCACCCGCGCCCGAGCCGGGATCCTCCGGCTGAAGCACGCGCTCCGCCGGCGGCTCGCGGTCCTGGTGGCGCTCAACCGGAAGGAGGGGAACCTGCTGCCGGTGCTGACCCTGAAGCAGCTGGCGACCACCGGTCATCCGTACCTGAACCCGCTGCGCCAGATCAGCGGCCTGATCCCTAGTCGTGTCGACATGGGCGTGGACTTCGCCGGAACAGGGCCCGTATACGCGCTCGGCTCCGGCGTGATCACGCAGGCGCAGGCGGACAACGGCGGCTGGCCGGGCGGCGGCTGGATCACCTACCAGCTCACCGACGGCCCGGCGGTGGGCGAGGTCGTCTACGTCGCCGAGGACGTCACCCCGACCGTGCGAGTCGGCCAGGACGTGACCCCCCGCACCGTGATCGCGCGCATGTTCAACGGGAGTGACGGCATCGAGACGGGATGGGCGATGCCTGACAGCGCGTCGTCGGAGTCGGAGCTGCCCGAGGCCGGCGGCATCGGCGGCGCCGGCCCGTTCCCGACCGCCATCGGGATGAACTTCGAGTACCTGCTCCGGGCGCTCGGGGTGCCCGCCTCGGGCGACCTTGGCAAGCCGACGTTCGGGCTGGTTCCGTCCCGTTATCAGATCGACTGGGCCAAGGTCCTGCGCTGACGCCGGGTGTCCTGCGCGGCGCGGGCGGGAGGTCAGCGTGCCCCGCTGCCCGGCGCGGCCGTGGCCAGGGTGGCCGACGGGCGGGCCGGTCTACGAACACGGTTCCCGGGCTCGAGCACCGGGCGCGGTGGCGCGGGCGGGAATGATGTAGTCGTCACTACAGTTGTCTGATCACGTGACGACACCTGACGGGCCGCGGGGCGGAGGGCCGGCTGCCGACGTCTCGCTGGAGGCCAGCCTCGGATTCCTGGCCGGCCGGGCGCACCGCAAGCTGCGCAGCGCGTGGGAACGCCAGATCGCCGACCTCGGCCTGACTGCCCCGCAGGCGGCGATGCTGCGCGCGGCCTGCGAGTGGCCGGGCTCGGGGCTGCGGGAGCTGGCCAGGCGCACCCATGCGGACCCGATGAACGCCAAGCGCCTCGCCGACCACCTGGAGCGGGCCGGCCTGCTCAGGTCGAGCCCCGACGCCGCCCACCGGCAGCGCCGCGTGCTGGAGCCCACCGAGCGCGGGCTCGCCGTCGCCGGCGAGGTGGCCGCCCGGGCCGCCGCCTGGGAGCGGCGGCTGACCGGCCTGATCGGCGCCGAGGACGCCGTCCGCCTGAAGCTCCTGCTCGCGCGCGCCGAGCAGGTGATCGACTCGCTGTCCGGGGAGCCGGGTCCCGGCCCGGCCGGCATCCACGATTGAGGAGCACGCGCATGACTCACCGGCACGCGGCGGACTGGAACCGCCGGTACGCGAGCACCGGCCGGCTGTTCCCGGTGGAGCCCGACGAATCACTCGTCGAGCTGGCCTCCGGGCTGGCTCCCGGCACGGCGCTCGACCTCGGCGCGGGCGAGGGCCGGAACAGCCTCTGGCTGGCCCGCCAGGGCTGGCGGGTGACCGCCGTCGACCTCTCGCCCGTGGCGCTCGGGCGGCTGAGAGCGGCGGCCGGCCACCTGCCCGTGGCCACGGTCGTCGCCGACATGAGCGACTACCTCGCGGGCGGCCAGAGTTTCGACCTGGTCGTGCTGGCGTTCATCCACCCGGCGCCCGCCGACCGCGCGGCCCTCCTCGCCGCAGCGGCCGCGGCCGTCGCCCCCGGCGGGCACCTGTTCCTGGTCGGCCATCACCTCGGCTCGCTGGGCCGCGCCGGCCCGCCAGACCCCGCTCGCCTCTACACCACCGAGCGCCTGCGGGACGCCCTGCCTGGCCTGCGCGTCGCGCGCCTGACCGAACGCCGGCGACGGCCGGACCCGGGCTCCGCGCCGCTGCTCGACGTGCTCGCCTGGGCGGAACGCCCGGCCGCGGCCCGGGAGCCGGCGTGAGCACCCGGGAAGCCGGCGTGAGCACCCGGGAAGCCGGCGTGAGCACCCGGGAAGGCGGCGCCAGGCGTGGCGCGGCCCGGCGCCAGGCCGCTTCCGGGACGCTGACCCACCGCCGCCAGGACCTGGCCCTGGCGATCATCGGCGCCGCGCAGCTCATGGTCATGCTCGACCTGACCATCGTGAACGTCGCGCTGCCCACCATCGGCCGCGCCCTCGGATTCTCAGCGACCGGGCTGGCGTGGGTGATCAACGCCTACGTGGTGGCGTTCGGCGGGCTGCTGCTGCTCGGCGGGCGATCCGGCGACCTGTTCGGCCGGCGGCGGATGTTCGTGGCCGGCGTGCTGGCGTTCTCGCTCGCCTCGCTGGCCGGCGGGCTGGCCACGGGCCAGGCGGCCCTGATCGCGGCCAGGGCGATCCAGGGCGCCGGGGCGGCGATCGCGTCGCCCACGGCGCTGTCGCTGATCGCCGCGACGTTCGCCGACGGCCCGGCCAGGCACCGGGCGATGGCGGTCTACGCGGCCATGTCCGGCGCCGGCGGCGGTCTCGGGCTACTGGTCGGCGGGCTGCTCACCGAGTGGGCGTCGTGGCGGTGGGTGCTGTTCGTGAACGTGCCGATCGGACTGCTGGTGGCGACCGGTGCGGCGCTCGTGCTCGACCCGGGCGCGGGCAGGGCGAGGCCCGGGCGGCTCGACCTGCCGGGCGCGGCGGCGGTGACCGCGGGCACGGCGCTGCTCGCCTACGGTCTGTCCCGGGCCGCCGACTCCGGCTGGTCCGGCACGGGCACGATCGTCAGCCTGCTCGCGGCGGGGGCGCTGCTCGCCGGGTTCGCGCTGATCGAGGCACGCAGCAGCCAGCCGCTGCTGCCGCCGCGGATGCTGGCCAGCCGGAACCGGGCGGGCGGCTACGCGATCATGCTACTGCTCGGGGCGGCGATGCTGTCGCTGATCTTCTTCATGACACAGTTCTTCCAGGACGTGCTCGGCTACAGCCCGATCGTCACCGGCCTGGCCATCCTGCCCCTGCCGGTCACCGTCGGCACGGTCAGCCAGATCACGTCCCGGCTGGTCACGCGGGCGGGCATCCGCCCGCCGCTGACGATGGGGCCGCTCGTGCTGGCCGCCGGGCTGGCCTGGCTGTCGATGATCTCCGCGCGCGAAGGCTACCCGGCCGCCCTCGGCCCCCTGCTGCTGGCTGGCCTCGGCATGGGCCTGTCGTTCGTGCCGCTGACCCTGAACACCGTGTCGGGCGTCCGCCATGAGGAGGTCGGCCTGGCCTCCGGCCTGCTGAACACCAGCCAGCAGATCGGCGGATCGCTCGGCCTGGCCGTGCTGGTGGCCGTCGCCGCCACCGTCACCAGGAGCGCGGTCCGGGCGGCGGTCACCGCCGCCGGGCACGCCGGCCGGCAGGCGGCGGCGCGCGCGCCGGTCCCCGCCCACGCTCTGGTCGCCGGCTACGACGGCGCGTTCCGGGTGGGGGCGGCGATCGCAGCGGTGGCCTTCCTCGTGGCGGTGGCGGCGCTGCGCGCGGCGCCGGCGCCGCGGGTCCCCGGCCCGCCTCCGGCCGGGGCGCCTGAGGGCGCGGTCAGCCGCGGGAGCCCGGTTCGGTGAGCCGGGCCTGGGGGAAGCGCCGCTCGGGGCCGGTCTGGGCGAGGTCCAGCGCCTGCTGGTAGGCCTGGCGGGCCTCGCCGCGGCGCCCGGCGCGGCGGAGCAGGTCGGCCTTGGCCGAATGGAAGTAACGGTAGCGGCCGAGCTCGAGGGTGCCGAGGATCGCCAGCCCGGCCTCGGGCCCGTGGATCTCGGCGATCGCGACGGTCCGGTTCATATCGGCGATCGGGGATCCGGTACGCCGGGCGAGCGCCTCGTAGAGCGCGGCGATCCGCGGCCAGTCTCGCGGCTGGCGCAGGTGCAGCTCGGCGATCGCCGCCTGCAGCACGCAGGGCCCGGTGCGCTCCCGGGTGAGGGCCGCCTGCAGGAGCTGGCGGCCCTCGGCGATCTGCGCTTCGTTCCACAGGCCCCGGTCCTGGTCGTCGGGCGGCACGGCCTTCCCGCCGCGGACCCTGGTGTCGCGGCGGGCGTCGTGCATGAGCATGAGGGCGAGCAGCGCGAGGACCTCGCCGTCGCCGGGCCGCAGGCTGGCCAGCGCCCGGCTGCGGCACCAACTGGGGCGCCTGTCTGACCGGCCTCAAGACCGGCGCCGAGGGCGGCCGGTTCGCCCCCTTCCCGCACGGCGAGATCAGCCGCTGGAACTGACGGCGGGCAGCTGGGGCTGACGGCGGGCAGCTGGGGCTGACGGCGGGC
>JAJPIV010000094.1 GCA_021324595.1 Actinomycetota bacterium
AGGCGTGTATCTATGCGCTCCGGACTCCCGCAGCGACCCCCACGGCCCTGACCTGCGGCCTCAGCCCTCAATGTGGCCTAGAACCCCGACTAACTGCGGAACCCCGGCCCTGGAGATGATCGATGAGATGACCGGCCCGGGCGGATGGGGCGTGCTGGAGCAGATCACCGCCGCCGGCGGCAGCCGGCCGGTGGTGGTGGCCGATGTCGGCCATGGCGACAACACCACCTTCCGGTGCGAGCTGACTGACCGCGGCTGGTGCTACGTGCTGGCGGTCAAGGGTGCCACCAGCGCGCACGCGGGTCACGCGCAGCCGGTGACTCCCGTCCGGCGCGGCGGGCCGGGCCGGCCGCCCAGGCCCGCCTACCCGCACCCGCCCGCCAGCCTGCGCCAGCTCGCCCTCGCCCATGCCGATCTGGCCCGGCCGGTGACCTGGCGCCAGGGCACCAAGACCAGCCCCGGCAACCCCACCGCCGCCATGACCAGCTGCTTCCCGGCGATCCGGGTCCGGCCCGCCAACCGCGGCATCCCCCGCGCACCTGACGGCAGCCTCCCCGCGTGCCGGCTGCTGGCCGAATGGCCCCCCGAAGCCGAAGAGCCCGCCGATTACAGGCTGTCCACCCTCCCCGAAAACACCCCCATCGAAGAGCTGGCGCGCCTGGCCAAGATCCGCTGGCGCATCGAGCACGACTACAGGGAACTGAAAACCGGCCCGGGCCTGGACCACTTCGAAGGCCGCTCCTGGACCGGCTGGCACCGCCACATCACCCGCGCCGTCCTCGCCCAGGCCTTCATCACCATGATCAGAACCGACCCCAAAGCCCATGCGCCGGGACGACTCTCTACCAGGTCCTGCACGAACTGCAGATCGTCCTGGCCCTCATCCTCGGCGCCTGCCCCCTGTGCTGCCAGCCATTAACCCTCGGACCGGCCCGCTGCCGCCCTCGCAGCCACCTAACAAAGTCCTACTAGAGGATCTCGCGCGGGCTGACGCCGGCGCCGCCCGAGGCGCTGCTCGCGTAGGCCGCGAGCGCGAACCTCAGCACGTCAGCGGCCTCCTGGCCGCTCCACAGCAAGGGGCCGGCGCCGGAGCGCAGCCAGCCGGTCCAGTGCCGCCCCGAGTCACGGAAGCTGCTCGCCCAGTCGTCGTCGAGCGCGTGGTAGCCGCGCATCACCCCGTCAGCGTAGACCTCCAGGCTCGGCTCCTGGATGCCGCGGGCGGTGCACCGGTTGACGCGCGCGAAGCCGCGGGTCCCGGTGACCTCCCAGCGCTCGTCGTTGGTGTAATAGTCCGACCGCAGGTACATGTCGGGCGCCAGGGTGATGTCCCAGCTCCCGCGGACGCCGCCGTCGTGCTCCCAGGCGATCACGGTCGGCGCGTCCAGGTCGATCCCGTGGCCGAAGGACGTGGTGCCGATCCACGCCCGGACCTCGCGCACGGGGCCGAACAGCCACAGCGCGGTGGAGAGCTTGTGCCAGCCGTCATCGAACACCAGGATCCCGCGGCCCCGGCGCATCTGCTCGATCTGCCACTCGAAGCTGCTCCACGGCACCTCCCAGCCGCCGTTGCCGGTGCCGACCATCCGCATGTGATATCCCGCCACCTCGCCGATCTCCCCCGACTCGACGACCGCCTTGAGCCGGCGGAGCGGCTCGTAGAACAGGTAGTTCTCCATCACGCGCAGCACGCGGCCGCTGGCCTTCGCGGCGTCGAGCATGCGCTGGGCGTCCGCCAGGTCATTGCACATCGGCTTCTGCAGGTTGACGTGCCAGCCCCAGCCGAGCATCTCCACCACGGCGTCGGCGTGCAGCGGGATCGGCAGCAGCACCTCCGCGGCGTCCACCGCGATGCCGCTCGCCGCCAGCTGGGCGGCCGACTCGAACGTGGCGGCGCCCGGCCAGTCCGCCTGGCGCTGCGCCCGGCGCTCCTGGCTCGGATCGACCAGGGCCACGACCTCGGCGTCGGGGTTGCCGAGGTAGGCGCGGACGTTCAGGTCGTAGATCCGGCCGAGGCCGATGATCGCGACCCGCACGGGGCGATCGTAAGGGATGAAGCTCATAATTACGATTTTCAGTCTCTTCTAGGCTTGATGGTCGCGAGTGACCTCGCAGCACAGTATCCGGTGCATGCCGGGCGCCGCGCGGCCGGCCAGGCGCGCCCGGCGCCCAGCCCGGACTGTGCCCGGGCACAGTGCCCAGGCGAATCGCCCCCGATACGCTGCGGGCATGGGCGACAGCCGCCCGGCCCGCGCCGCGCCGTCCCCGGGCGGGCCCGACATCGCCAGGGAGAACGCGGCGCTGCGCCGGCTCGTCACCGTCTACCGGCACCTGTCCGGCCTGGCCGCGCAGAACGCCGACCTCGCCGCGGTCGCCGAATTGATCGCCGGCCACGCCCGGGCGACCGTGGCGGTCGTGGACCCGGCGATGGGCATCCTCGCCGCCGCGGCGCCCGGCGAGCCGCCGCCGCAGGCGGAGCGGTATGTCCGCGAGCTCGTCGTCCACCCGCGCCTCGGCGAGGTGCTCGCCGCGACCGCCCGGGCGCGGCGGGCGCTGCGCTTCCCTGACGCCGGGACCTCGGCCGCCGTGACCGTGGCGCCGGTGCTCGTCGGCGACGAGGTGTCGGCCTACCTGGTCGCGCTCGACGGCGACGGGCGCTGGGGCGGCGGCGACCGGGCCGGCGACGACGCCCGGCTGCTGCTCACCGAGCATGCCGCCACGATCTGCGGCGTCATCCTGGGGCGGGATCGCGTCGTCGCCGCGGCCGCGGGCCGTGCCCGGCACGACCTGGTCGAGGGCCTGCTGGCCGGGCGCGGCCGCGAGGACGGCGACCTGGACCGCTGGGCCAGGCACCTGGGCTACGATCCGGCCGCCGATCATCACGTGGCGTGCGTGATCGTGGACGCGCCCGAGCCCGCGGACCGGCAGCGGGCCACGGCCGAGGCCGAGCACTTCGTCAGCACCCGCGCCCCGGACGCGATCATCGCGCTGCGCGAGGCCGAGGTCGTCGTCGTGCTGCCCGAGCCGGGGCGCGGGCCCCGGCCGCGGGCGCAGGAACTCGGCGAGGCGTGCGTGCGCCGGCTGGCCGGCCTGGTCCCGCGGGCGACCGTGACCGTCGGCATCGGCGGCGCCTGCCGCGAGGCCGCCGCGGTCGCCACGTCCTACGCGCAGGCCAGGCGGGCCGCGGAGACCGTGCGCCGGCTCGACCGGGCCAGTTGCGTCGTCACCTTCGCCGACCTGGGCATCCGGCGGCTGCTGCTGCAGGTGCCGGACCTGGGCCAGCTGCGCGCCTTCGCCCGGGAGGTGCTCGGCGGGCTGGCCGACCCGGACCGGGAGCACGCGGCGGACTACCTGGCGACGCTGTCCTGCTACTTCCGGGAGAACGGCAGCCTGCGCCAGGTCTCGGCCCGGCTGCACGTCCACCCCAACACGGTGAGCTACCGGCTGCGCCGCGTGGAGGCGCTCACCGGGCTGGACCTGGCGAGCCACCGCGACCGGCTGATGGCACAGGTCGCGCTGGAGATCCTGGACGCGGTCGGCGGCGGGCCGGCGGCGGAGGCGGGAAGGGACGGGATGAGGCGGTGAACGACGTCCGCGAGGAGCTCGCCCGCCGGGTGCTGGTCTGCGACGGGGCGATGGGGACGATGCTGCACGCGGCGGGAAACTCGCTGGACAGCCCGCTGCCCGCGCTGAACCTGACCGACCCCGCCCTGGTCGCCACCATCCACGAGGCATACCTCGGGGCGGGGGCCGACGTCATCCAGACCAACACGTTCGGCGCGAGCCGGCTGCGCCTGGCGATCCACGGCGCCGCCGGCTCGGTCCGCGAGATCAACGCGGCCGGCGTGCGGATCGCCCGCCAGGCCAGGGAGCGGGCCGGGCGGCGGGCGTTCATCGCCGGATCGGTCTCCCCCGCGGTGACTGCGAGGGGCCGCCCCTCGGCCGACCCAGCCGCGCGCGCGGCAGCGATCCGCGAGCAGGTGGAGGCGCTCGCCGAGGCCGGCGCGGAGCTGATCATCCTGGAGACCTTCGGCTACCTGGACGAGCTGGCCGAGGCCGCCGCCATCGCCACGTCGGCGACCGGGCTGCCGGTGATCGCGCAGGCCACGTTCTCCCAGGACGGCCGCGCGCTGAGCGGCGAGACGCCGAGGGAGGTCGCGCTCGCGCTGGGCGAGCTGCCGCTCGCGGCGATCGGCACGAACTGCACGCTCGGCCCGCTGCACACGCTGACCATCGTGGAGCAGCTGCGGCGGAGCACCGGGCTGCCGGTGACCGCCCAGCCGAACGCCGGCCTGCCGCAGCGCGTCCACGGCCGGCGGTTCGAGTACCACATCGACGGCGGCTATGTCAGCCGGTACGCCCGCCGGTACGCGGAGGCGGGCGCGGCCCTCGTCGGCGGCTGCTGCGGCACCACGCCGACCCACATCCGGGCGATCGCCGAGCAGATCGCCGCGCTGCGGGCGGACGGCGGGCCGGGGGCGGGAGGGACGGCGCGCGGGCGGCGGACGGGCGCCGCACGGGCCGCCGGCCGGCCGCGGGCCGGGCCGGCGGACGGCGACGGCCGCCGCGGGCAGGCCGGCGGGCCCGACCGGGGCGGCCTGGCCGAGCGCCTGGCCCGGGGCGAGTTCGCGGTCGCCGCCGAGATCGCGCCCCCGGTCGGCGGCGTCGGCGACCAGGCGGTCGCGGACGCCGGCCGGCTGCGCGCGCACGGCGTCGATCTCTTCCTGGTCGCCTCCCGGGAGAGCCCGCGTGCCCAGCTCGGCTCGGTGAACCTGTCCCTGCACCTGCGGCAGCGGCTCGGCGTCGAGGCGATCGCCACGGTCACCACCTGGGACAAGACGATCATGGCGCTGCAGGCCGACCTGCTCGGCGCGCACGCGCTCGGCATGCGCACGGTGGTCTGCGAGACCGGGAACCCGCCGCTGCGCGGCGACTACCCGAACGTGGACGGCATCTGGGAGGTCGACTCGGTCGGCCTGATCGGCCTGCTGGCCGGGCTGAACCACGGTCGCGACAGCGACGGCCTGGACCTGGCGACCAAGACCTCGTTCCACGTGGGCGCGCGGTTCAACCCGGCCGCCGCCGACCTGCGCCAGGAGGCGTCGCGGGTCTGGGCCAAGCTCCGCGCCGGGGCGCAGTTCCTGATCAGCAGGCCGGTCTACGAGCTCGACACGTTCCGGCGGCTGCGCGGGCTGCTCTCCGGCGCCGAGGTGCCCATGCTGCTCACGATCGCGCCGCTGCGCTCGGCCGAGCAGGCCGAGTACCTGGCCCACGAGGTCCCGGGCGTGATGGTCCCCGAGGCGGTGCTGCGCGCGCTGGCCGCGGCCGGGGACGAGGCCGCGGAGGCCGGGCTGGAGCTGGCCGTCGGCCTGGCCGCGAGCGCCCGCGCCGTGGCCGCCGGGGTCGTGCTCGCCGGCGGCGACCCGGCCGCACAGGTCCGCCTGCTCGGCGCCCTGTGAGCGGGCCCCGGGAGGGCGCGCCGGGCGGCCCCCGCCGGGGGCGCCCGTGCACCGGCCCGGATCGCGCGCGCCTCCCCCGGCGGCGGCCAGGCGCCGCGGCCGGCCCGCCCGACTGTGCCCCGCCCCAGCCCGCGGGCTGCCAGTACTGTGCCCGCGCCCGGTGCGCGCGCCGCCGAAGGCGCGCACAATCGCCGCAGGGCAGCCGGCGGCGCGGCGCGGCGCGCCGGGGCGAGGGGAGGCGGCGCAGTGCGGATCGACGTGCGGGCGGTCGCCCGGCTGCGCGGCGCGACCGCGGCCGACGTTCCCGCCGCGCTCGGCCAGGTGTTCGACGCGGTGACCGCGAGCCCGCTCGACCTGGCCAGGCTCCGGGTCGCCTGCGACTGGATCCAGTACCGGGAGAACTTCCGCGAGCCGGTCGCGCTCCGACGGGTGCTCGCCGGGGACGCGCCGGCCCGCGGCGCCGAGGCGGCCCGTGCCGGCGGGCCGGGCCCTGCGGATCCCGGCGGGGACCAGGCCCGGGCGGACCCTCCGGTGGCCTCGGACCGGGAGCTGGAGATCGCGCTCGACCTGCGGCGCGCCGGACCGGACCTGGCGGCCCGGCTCAAGGAGGCGCTGGCCGGCCACGCCGAGCCTGGCTGGGCGCCCGGCGCCGTGCTCGAGCCGTGGGCCCCGCTCAGCGAGAGCTGCATCTGGCGGTTCAACACCCTCTACTGGCAGGCGCTGTCCCACTGGGAGCGGGCGACCGGGCACGAGTACGAGCAGGCGCTGCCCGGCGGGCGCAGCGACGCCCGCGACGGCGCTACCGCCCGGGAGCTGATCTTCGAACTGCTGCGCGCCTGGGACGAGCTCGGCGCGCGCCGCGCGCTCCCGGACGAGCTGTACATCGTCGAGCTCGGGGTCGGCAACGGCAGCCAGGCCCGCACCTGGCTCGACGCGTTCGCCGAGCTCGACCGCGCGCACGGGCGCGGCTACTACCGGCGGCTGCACTACCTGATGGGTGACTACTCGCCGCACGTGCTCGAGCGGGCGCGCCAGGCGGTCGGCCACCACGGCGAGCGGGTGAGCGCGCTGGTGCTGGACGCGACCAGGCCGGCCGTCACGCTCGGCTTCCTGCGCGGCAAGGCGTTCTTCGTCTACATCTCCAACGTCTACGACAACCTGCCCACCGACGAGGTCGCGAGCCTGTCTGGCCGCCACTACCTGGTGCACGCCCGCGCCTACCTGCCCCGCGCCGACGCCGCCGAGATCGCCGCCCGGTACCGGCTGCGCGCGGATGAGCTGCCCGCGGCGGTCGGGCGGCTGCTGCGGATCGGCCCGGAGCTGCTCAGCGAGGCGGACCCGGCCAGGTTCCCCGGCCCCGGCCGCGCGGTGGCGTTCTGGCGGGACACCTGGGCGGCGCTGCGCCTGCAGGAGCGGTACGCGCCGCTCGAAGGGCTGGACGCCTACCATGCGGCCCCGGGCCTGACCGGCGAGGTCCTGCGGCCGCTGCTGGACGGCCACGGCGACATCCGGATGCAGGTCAGCAACGGGGCGCTGGCCAGCTTCGCGGGCACGCTCCCGCTGCTCCACCCGTTCGGCCGGCTCACCTGCCACGACCTGTTCGTCACCGACCCCGCCGAGTACCAGGCCGGCTTCTTCGGCCCGGGCAAGTACGACGGCTCGGTGGTCAACTGGGTGAACGGCCCGCTGCTGCGCCTGGCCGGCGGCAGGCGCGGGTTCGCGGTGACGGTCTCGCCCTTCCCCGGGCGGCCGGGCACCCGGGTCAAGACGCTCACCGCCGTGATGCGGGACTGACATGGCGGCCCCGCGCGGACCGGACCGCCTCCCCCTGCTGCCGACCACCGTGGTCGGCTCCTACTCCGTTCCCGACTGGCTCGGCCGCCTGAAGACCGAGTACTACCAGCGGCGGATCAGCGCCCGGCACCTCGACGAGATCCACGAGGTGGCGATCAAGGCCGCGCTCAAGGACCAGGAGGTCGCGGGCGTGGACATGGTCTCCGACGGCGAGCTGCGGCGGGACAACGACATCGACTACCTGCTGGCGAGGATGCCCGGGGTCCGGATCGCCGACCGGGCCAAGGCCGACTACTACGACTACTACGAGGCGTGGGTGGACGGCCCGCTGCCCGAGCCCGGGCCCGGGCTGGATCTCGGGCTCGCCGCCGACCTGGCGTTCACGATGGACAACACCGACCACCCGGTCAAGTTCTCCTTCACCGGCCCCTTCTCGCTGTCCAGGCGGCTGCGGGCGCCGGCCGGCACGGATCCCGCGGAGCTGGTCCGGTCGGTCGCGCGCGTCCTGAACGCGCAGGCCCGGCAGCTCGCGCGGGCCGGCGCCGGGGTGCTCCAGATCGACGAGCCGTTCCTGGCCGGCCATCCCGACCAGGTCGGGCTCGCCGTCGAGGCGGTGAACATCGTCACCGCCGGCGTGCCGGCCAGCTGGGCGCTGCACGTCTGCTACGGGAACCGGCACGCCAGGCCGCTGTGGGAGGGGCACTACGACTTCCTGTTCCCCGCCGTGCTGGGCGCCCGGGTCGACCAGCTGGTGCTCGAGTTCGCCCGCAAGGGCCTGGAGGACCTGCGCCTGCTGCGCGGCTACGACTGGGACCGCGCGGTCGGCGTCGGCGTGATCGACGTGAAGACTGACCAGGTCGAGCCCGCCGGCCTGGTCGCGGACCGGATCCGGCGGGCGCTCGACGTGGTTCCCGCCGAGCGGCTGTTCGTCAACCCCGACTGCGGGCTGCGCCATGTGCCGCCCGCCGCTGCCCGGGCCAAGCTGCGGGCGATGGCCCAGGGCGCCGCGCAGGTCCGGCGCGAGCTGGGCCGGCCGGGCCGGACTGCCCCCGCGACGCCCGATCCCCCGTCCCCTCCGGTGGAGGCAGGTACCAGCCGCTGAGCACCCCGATCGCCCACCCCGCCGGCGGATTCGCCTTCACGTCGGAGTCCGTGACCGCCGGCCACCCGGACAAGATGGCCGACCAGATATCCGACGCCATCCTCGACGCCGCGCTCGCCGCCGACCCCGGCTCCGGGCCGCCGCCGAGACCTGCTCACCACGGGCCTGATCGTGATCGCCGGGGAGATCACCACGAGCGCCGCCCTGGACTACGCCGCGATCGCGCGGCGGACGGCCCGGGAGATCGGCTACGACAGCGGGGACGCCGGCTTCGACGCCAGCGCGGTCGGGGTGATCATCGCCCTGGACAAGCAGTCCCCCGACATCGCCCGGGGCGTCGATGCCGCGCGCGAGGCGCGCGGCGGCCGGTCCGGCGACCCCTACGACCTGGCCGGCGCCGGCGACCAGGGGATGGTGTTCGGCTACGCGGCCAGCGAGACGCCCGAGCTGATGCCGATGCCGATCACGCTCGCCCACGCCCTGGCCCGCCGGCTGGCCGAGGTCCGGGCCTCGGGCGCGGTCCCCGGCCTGCGCCCGGACCCCAAGACCCAGGTGACCGTCGCCTACGACGCCGCCCGCCGGCCCGTCCGGGTCGAGAAGGTGCTGATCTCCGCCCACCACGCCGACGGCGTGCAGGACAAGCTCCCCGGCGCGCTCTGGTCGGAGTCGTCACCGCCGTGCTGCCCGGCCACCTGTACGACCCCGCGGCGCTGCGCGGGGAGTTCTACGTCAACCCGACGGGCCGGTTCGTGGTCGGCGGGCCGGTGGGCGCCGCCGGCCTGACCGGGCGCAAGATCATCGTCGGCACCTACGGCGGGTTCGCGCGGCACGGCGGCGGCGCGTTCTCCGGGAAGGACCCTTCGAAGGTGGACCGCTCGGCCGCCTACGGCGCCCGGTACGTGGCCAAGAACCTCGTCGCGGCCGGCCTGGCCGACCGCGCGGAGGTGCAGGTCGCCTACGCGATCGGCATGGCCAGGCCGTTCTCGCTGCTGGTGGAGACGTTCGGCACCGAGAAGGTGGACCGGGCGCTCCTGGCCGAGCTGGTGCGCTCCCATTTCGACCTGCGCCCGGCCGCGCTCATCGACCATCTGGACCTGCGCAAGCCGCGGTACCGGGCGACGGCCGCCTACGGGCACTTCGGCCGCAGCGAGCCGGAGTTCACCTGGGAGCGGACCGACAAGGCGGACGCGCTGCGCCGCGACGCCGGCTTGCCCTGATGCGGGCGGGCCCGGGGGCCGGCCGCCCGCCCCGGGTGCCGCCTCCCCGGCCGCCCGGCCCGGCTGCCGCCTCCTCAGCCGGCCGGCCCGACCGCCAGGATCACGGTCGCGGAACGCGGCTGCCCGAACTGGCTGGTCCAGCCGACCGTGACCCGGTCGCCCGGATGATGGCGCTCAAGCGCCGCCTGCAGGGCCTCGGGCGAGGTGACCCGGACCCCGCCCACCGAGGTGATCACATCGCCCGCGGCGATCCCGGCCCCGGCGGCCGGCGTCCCGGGCAGGACCCCGGCGACCGCCGCTCCGCTGCCCGGCGGCACGCCCTGGGCCTGCGCCTGCGCCGCGGACATGATGCCGACGCCGAGGAACGCGGTCTTGCCCAGATGGATGCCCGCGCCCGCCCGGCCGGCCTCGATCCGCCGCGCGATCGCCATCGCCTGGTTGACGGGGATCGCGAACGCCCGGACCTGCGCCTGGCCGCCGGAGAACTGGTACCCGGACGAGGCGGCCGTGTTGATGCCGATCACCCTTCCCGCGGTGTCGACCAGGGGGCCGCCCGAGTCGCCCGGCTGGATCGGCGCGTCGTGCCCGATCAGCCCGGTCAGCCGCTCTGACGTGCCGGCGGACTGGTCCGAGGCGGTGATCGCCGCCCCGAGCCTGAGCACCCTGCCGGTCACCACCGACGGCGCGCCGCCCTGGCCCCCGGCGTTGCCCAGCGCCACGACGCGGTCGCCGACCCGCACCGACGCGGAGTTCCCCAGGGTCGCGGTGGCCAGCCCGGCCGCGCCGCTCAGCTGTAGCACGGCGACGTCGCGGCCGCGGTCGTAGCCGACCACGCGCGCCGGGTAGGTCCGCCCGTTCCCCACGTCGGTGACCCGGATCGCCGTCGCGCCCTCGATCACGTGGTTGTTGGTGAGCACCTCGCCGGACGGCTGCAGCACGATTCCGGTCCCGGCCGACTCGGCCTGCTGATAGCCGAGCACGGAGACGATGTCGACCAGGGCGGGCGAGACCCGCCTGCTGACCTGCGCGGTCGTCAGCTGGGGCGCGGCCGGCCCGGTGCCCGCCGTGCTCTGCCATACCAGCACGCCGCCGAGCGCGACCGCCGCGGCCACGGCGAGGGCGGCGAGCCGCCGGCCCGCCCGCCGTCGTGGCGGGGGAGGCGGCGGGGGCGGCGGGGGATGCGGAGGCGGCGGCACCGGCCCGGGCCCCGTTGCCCAGGCCGGGAACATGGTCGTCATCGGAGTGTGCCCCCTTGGCTGATCTGGGTCATCCGTCGGTCACATGCTGACGCACGGACCTGAAGGCGGCCTGAAAGCCCGCTGACCGCCGCCCAGATCTTCCTTATGCCCGCGGATGCCGGGGATCGAGCAGGCCGATGACTTCGGCCGCGGGCCTGGCCGCGGCCTGCCGGAAGCCCGTCCCGGCCCACAGGCTCATCCGGTCCGCGTCGCTCCGCGCCGCGGCGGCCGCGCGGAGCGGCCGGGTGGCGTTGTTGATCTCGGGGAAGGCGGCCGGGGCGGCCGGGTGCGCGCGCATGAACCCGTTGACCAGGCTGCGGGCGGGCCGGCCGCTGAAGGCCCGGGTCACGGCGGTCCCGGTGAACCTCGGATCGGCGAGCGCGTCCTTGTGCGCCGGGTGTGCGCCGCTCTCCGGGCAGCGCAGGAACGCCGTCCCGCACTGGGCGGCGACCGCCCCGGCGCCGAGCGCGGCAGCCACCGCCTCGGGCGTCACGATCCCGCCGGCGGCGATCATGGGCAGGCCGACCGCCGCGACCTGCGGCAGCAATGCGAGCAGCGGCAGGTGCGGGGCGTCGTCGTTGCGGAACGACCCCCGGTGCCCTCCCGCATCGGCGCCCTGGACGCACAGGCAGTCCGCCCCGGCGGCCGCGGCGACCCGGGCCTCCGCGACGCTGGTCACGGTGACGCAGACGAGCGACCCGGCGCGCTGGAACGCCGAGACGATCTCCCGGGACGGGCAGCCGAACGTGAAGCTGACGACCGCCGGCGGGTCGGCGAGCAGCGCGTTCACCTTGTCCTGCCAGCCGTCGTCGTCCCAGGAGGGGTCGCCGGGAGCCGCGCCCAGCGCCTCGGCGTCCGCGGCGAGCGAGGCCACGTACCTGCGCACGTCCTCCGGCCGCCCGGCCGGCGGGCCGGGCACGAACAGGTTGACGCCGAAGGCCTCGCCAGTGAGCGCGCGGACCGCTGCCATGTCCTGCCTGACCTGGTCGGCGCCCCGGCCGACGGTGGCCAGGAAGCCGAGCGCCCCGGCCTGCGCGGCGGCGGCGACCAGCCCGGGTGTCGAGGGGCCGCCGCCCATCGGGGCGACCACGACCGGCCGCCGGATCAGCTCGGCGATCCCAGTCCCAGAGCGTGTCATCGGAACTCCCCCTTTGCGCCGTCGCATCGAAGATGCCACGGCCCGCCGTGCCGCGCGGGCCGCGGGAGCCGGGCGCCGGCGCGGGCCGCGGCCGGTCCTCCGCCGGCCGGCGGGGACGGCTGCCCGCCGGCCGGCCTCCTTCGCCAGGATGCCCGCCAGGCGGGGGGCCGATGCATCGCCGCCCGCGCCTCGCCGCCGCACCCGCCGCCGGCATCCCGCCAGGCCGGGGCTCCGGCGTGGCGCCGGGCCGGGCGATGCGGCAGGCGGCCCGTTCTGCTAGGGATGAGGAATGGATGCCAGCGAGCGGTCGCTGCTGACCGCGATGCCGCTGCACGCGATCACGGCGCTGCACGGCGAGGCGGGCCTGCGCGAGCGGCTCGCCGCGGAGACCGCGTCCATGCCGGCGGCCGGGCGGGAGCAGGTCGGCCAGGCGCTCGGGCTCGCCGCCCGGCTGCACGCCGCCGACCGGCGGCAGCGCGAGCCGTACGTGAACCACGTCCTGCGCGTGGCCATCCGGATCCTCGCCTACTACGAGGTCGCGGACCCGGATGTGATCTGCGCCGCGCTGCTGCACGACGCCGTCGAGGACCACGCCGACGACCTCGCCTGCGGCCAGGGCGCCGGCGGCGCCCTCGCGGTGATCGCGTCGCGATTCGGTGAACGGGTGGCCGGGCTGGTCGGCGCGCTCACCGTCCCGCCGTCCCCGGCCGGGGCCGGCGGGCACCGGCACTACGCGCGGCACGTCGCCGCGGCGCTGGAAGGCAGCCCGTGGGCGCGCGTGATCAAGGCGTCTGACTTCGCCGACAACGGAGCAGGCCTGATCCACGCCACCGGGCCGCGGCCGCGGCGGCTCGCCGCCAAGTACGCGCCGCTCGTCCCGGTGCTGCGGGACATGATCACGCGCCCCGACACGCCCCTGGCCGAGCATGTGAAGGACCGGATCCTGGCGCAGCTTGCCCGGGCGGCCGCGCGGTTCACCGCCCTCGGCGCCGGGCCGGCGCGGCGCGACCGGGATCCGCGCGCCGACGCCGACGACCCTGCGCGGGCGCCTGCCACGGGACCCGGCAGGCCCTGAGTCAGCCGATCAGGCGGTCGGGCCAGCGGCGGCGGTGGGCGGCCAGCACCGGGGCGCAGTCCGGGTCCTCGGCGGGCAGCATCGGCGCGATCAGGTCGGCCTCCTCCGCGAGACGGCACCGGCCGGAGGCCACCAGCGGGCACGGGCGGCCCGTGCGCAGCCGCGGCCCGGCGCAGACGCGGACCTCGTAGCCGGCCTGCCGTAGCGCCGCGACGGCCCGCGCATCATGCCAGCCGCGTTGCTCCACGAGCACGCGCCGCCCCGCCGAGCCGGCCGGGAACCCCGGCATCCCGCCGGATGCGGATATCTCCAGGCACGCCACCGAGAAGTCCGTCTCCTCGGCCCGCACCCAGCCGTAGGGCTCCAGCAGGTGCAGCATCGCGCCGTTGCCCAGATTGACCAGCGCGCGCAGCCGCGCGTACCCGGCGCGGCCCGCCCCTTCCGCCAGCTCGGCGAGCAGGATCCGGCCGAGCCCGGCTCCCTGGTACTCGTCCAGGATGGTGATGCCGAGCTCGGCAACCTCGCCATCCACCGGCACGTACCTGCCCTCGGCGACCAGCCGCCCCGGCTCCCCGGGCACGGCGGCGACCAGGCAGGCCATGCCCGTGGACGGGTCGACGCGGGCCAGCCGGGAGGCGACCGCCGGGCTGATCAGCCCGCCGTGGAACCGGCTGCGCGACGACTCCTGCGACAGCCCGGTGAACAGCCGTGCGATCGCCTGCGTGTCCTCCGGCCCGGCCCAGCGCAGCACCACGGTCCGCCCGCCGCGCAGCCGGACCGGGCCTGCCCGGGCCCTTGCCGCCCGGACCTCATCCACCGAGGTCACGCCTGGAACCTAGGCGCTCGCCGGTGCCCGCGCCAGGGGCGTTGGTCCCGGGACAGGCCGCATGCCGGGCCGCCTCGTCCCGCTCCCGGTGCCGCCCGGGCCGGGCTGGCCTCCGAGCCGGGACGGCGGCAGGTGGTGCCGGCCTGGCGGCGGGCTAGCCGATCCTGGGGATGACCTCGGCGGCCAGCCGCTCCATCTGCTCGCGCATCTCGTACAGCGGCGTGAACAGGATCAGCTCGGCGCCGGCCGCCGCGACCTCCCGCGCCGCCGCCGCGCAGTCCTCGGCGGTGCCCGCGGCCGCGGCTGCCTCCGCGTCCGGCACCCGCCGCCCGTAGATTCGCTCGATCCCGGCACGCGCCCGCTCCCTGGCCCGGTCCGCGTCCGGCTCGACGGCGACGTAGACGCGCTTGGCGATGCCGAACCCCTCCGCCGGGCGGCCGGCCGCGGCCAGTGCCTCCCGCACGGTCGTGACCTGCCGGGCGAACGCCGCCGTGGGCGCCCCGCCCGCGCCGAAGAACCCGTCGCCGAGTGCCACGGCGCGCCGCAGCGCGGACGGGGCGCTCGCGCCGAACCACACGGGCGGGTGCGGCTTCTGGGCGGGCTTGGGCTCCATGGCCGCGTCCCGGAGCTGCCAGAACCGCCCTTCGAAGGTGACCCGCGGCCTGGTCCACAGGGCCTTCATCAGCGCCAGCCCCTCGGTGAAGCGCGACACGTAGCTGGACGGGTCCACGCCGAACGCGCCGAACGCCTGCCCCCTGCCCCCCGTGCCGACCCCGACCTCCAGCCGGCCGCCGCTCAGCTGGTCCAGCGTGCTCAGGCTCTTGGCCAGGTGGACCGGGCTGTGGAGGGTGGACACGAAGACCGCGCACCCCAGGCGCATCGTGGCCGTGCAGGCGGCGGCGAACGTCATCACCTCGGCCGGCCCGAGCCGGGGGCTGGTCCCCAGCACCTGCTCCTGGGCCCAGGCGCTGTCAAAGCCCAGCTCCTCGGCGCGCGCGAGGTACGCGGCGAACTCGCCGGGATCGAACTGGCCATCGGAGAAGAACTGGGGGATGCCGATGCCGAACCTCATCGGCGCATCGTAGCGCCGCCCGCGTCCCGGGGCCGCGGTCGCGCCCGCCCGGGCTCGCTTGCCCGGCCTAGACTTGCCGCCATGGGGCGGGACGGGCGGCTGGCAGGCAAGTGCGCGCTGATCACCGGGGGGACGAGCGGCATCGGGCTGGCGATCGCCGCGCGGTTCGTGCAGGAGGGCGCGCGCGTGGTGGTGACCGGCCGGGACGACGAGCTCGGCCAGCGCGCAGCGCGCTCGCTCAGCGGCGAGCATGCCGCCGGGCACGACCGGGCGGCGCGCTTCGTGCGCGCCGACGCGGCCTCCCCCGGGCAGGTCGCCGATTCGGTGCGGGCCGCGGCCGAGCATCTCGGCGCGCTGGACATCCTGGTCAACAACGCGGGGATCGGCGTCACGGCGCGCCTGCTCGACACCCCGCTCGCCGACTACGACCACGTCATGGACGTCAACGTGCGGGGCTACTTCCTCTACGCCCAGCACGCCTACCCGCACCTGGCCAGGCGGCGCGGGTGCATGATCCACATAGCCTCGGACGCCGGCGTGTGGGGCGAGCAGTCGATCGGCCTGTACTCGGTCACCAAGGCTGCGGTGATCATGCTGGGGAAGATGCTCGCGCTCGACGGCGGCTCCGACGCGGTCCGCTCGAACGTGCTGTGCCCGGGCGACATCTGGCCGGGCATGCGCCACATGGCGCCGCCGGGCGAGCAGGACCGCGGCGAGGATGGCGACTGGCCGGTCCCGCCGATCGGCCGGGTCGGCCAGGCCCGGGACGTCGCCGCGGCCGCGGTCTTCTACGCCAGCGACGACGCGGCGTTCATCACCGGGACGACGCTGCTGGTCGACGGCGGCATGACCGCCGGGTACCTGCATCGCGAGCGCTCCGGCCGCCAGGGCCGGCCAGGCACGTGACGGCGGCGGGCCGGCCCGGGCGGGCCGCTCAGCCCGGCCGGGCCGGGCCGGCGTCGGCGAGCGGCAGGTAGATCCGGCCGCCGCGGCGGGTGAACTCCGCCGCCTTCTCGGCCATCCCGGCCGCCAGCGCGTCGCCATCGGACAGGCCGCGGGCCCGGGCATAGTCCCGCACGTCCTGGGTGATCCGCATGGCGCAAAAGCGCGGGCCGCACATCGAGCAGAAGTGAGCGGTCTTCGCCGCCGGCGCCGGGAGCGTCTGGTCGTGGTAGGACCGCGCCGTGTCCGGGTCGAGCGCGAGGTTGAACTGGTCTTCCCGGCGGAACTCGAACCGGGCGTCCGACAGGGCATCGTCCCAGGCCTTCGCGCCGGGGTGCCCCTTGGCGAGGTCCGCGGCGTGCGCGGCGATCTTGTAGGCGATCACGCCCTGCTTGACGTCCTCCCGGCCGGGCAGCCCGAGGTGCTCCTTGGGGGTCACGTAGCAGAGCATGGCCGTGCCGTGCCAGGCGATCAGCGCCGCGCCGATCGCGGAGGTGATGTGGTCATAGCCGGGCGCGATGTCGGTGGCCAGCGGGCCGAGCGTGTAGAACGGCGCCCCGTCGCACACCTCCTGCTGCAGCCGCACGTTCTCGGCGATCTTGTGCATGGGCACGTGGCCGGGCCCCTCGATCATCACCTGGCAGTCGTGATCGGCCGCGACCCGGGCGAGATCGCCGAGCGTGCGCAGCTCCGCGAGCTGGGCCTCGTCGTTGGCGTCGTCGATGCAGCCGGGCCGCAGGCCATCGCCCAGCGAGAACGTGACGTCGTAGCGGCGCAGGATCTCGCACAGCTCGGCGAACCGGGTGTAGAGGAAGTTCTCCTCGTGGTGCGCCAGGCACCAGGCGGCCATGATCGAGCCGCCGCGGCTGACGATCCCGGTGCGGCGGCGGGCGGTCAGGGGCACGTGGCGCAGCAGCACCCCGGCGTGGATCGTCATGTAGTCCACGCCCTGCTCGCACTGCTCGATCACGGTGTCCCGGTAGATCTCCCAGGACAGCGCCTCCGGCCTGCCGCCGGCCTTCTCCAGCGCCTGGTAGACCGGGACCGTGCCGACCGGCACCGGGGAGCCGCGCAGGATCGCCTCCCGGGTCTGGTGGATCCGCCGGCCGGTGGACAGGTCCATCACCGTGTCGGCGCCCCACCGGATGGCCCAGCGCATCTTGTCGACCTCCTCCGCCGCCGAGGAGGTCACCGCGGAGGTGCCGAGGTTGGCGTTGACCTTGACGAGGAACGCCCGGCCGATCACCATCGGCTCGCTCTCCGGGTGGTTCACGTTGGCCGGCAGCACCGCGCGCCCGGCGGCGATCTCGTCCCGCACCAGCGCGGGCGGCACGCCCTCGCGGAGCGCGGCGAACTCCATCTCCGGGGTGATCTCGCCGCGCCGGGCCGCCGCGCGCTGCGTGACGCACCCGCCCCGGGCGGCCCGTTCCCCAATCCAGGGGGCGCGCAACGGGGGAAGCACGTTGCCGCCCGCGTGGCCGGGATCGGAGTAGGGCCCGGAGGTGTCATAGAGCCTGACGCTGCCCCCGCTGGCCAGCACCACCTCCCGGACCGGCACCCGGACGCCGGGGCGCGACCCGGTCAGGTAGGCCCTGCGGAAGCTGGTGGCGCCGGAACGGCCGGCTGGCGTGCTCGCCGTCATCGCAGACTCCCTTCGCCGGCATTACCCGGATCAGGTTCAGGCGGTCGGCGGCCCCGGGGCGCCGGCCGTCGGGCCGGCGCGCCACATCCGCCCTCTCAGCCCGGTCGGACCGGGCTCCCGCGTTACGGCCCCAGGATACCTCGCATGGCCGCCCCGGCCCACCGGGGCAGGCTCCGCCCGCCGGGGCCACGGCCGATTCCTCCCGCCCACCCGCGCCCGGGCGGCCGGCTTGTGACGCCTGCGCATGCGCCGTTACGATGCGTCAATCATGAGCGCTCTCCCCGGTGGCCCGATCGCGAGCAGGCCGCTCCATTTGATCTGGATCCCCGACTGCTCCGGGTCGATGAGCGGCGACATGATCCAGGCCCTGAGCTTCGCCGTCCGCGAGGCCCTGCCCGCGATGAGGATACCGCCGATGACCGGGCGGGCGCTGCCGCCGGTGCCCGTGCTGGTCAGCGACGGCCAGCCCACCGGCGACTCCGGCTCGGGCCTGAAGGCCCTCATGGACCAGCCGCGGGGCAAGAAGGCCATCCGGCTGAGCATCGCGGTCGGCCAGGACGCCGACCACGACGTGCTGACCAAGTTCATCGGGGCCGGCGAGCTGAAGCCGCTTCAGGCCAGCAACGCGGCCTGCCTGGTCAGCTACATCAAGTGGGCGTCGACGGCGGTGCTCAAGGCCGCGTCCTCGCCGGCCGGCCACCCGGCCACCGTCCTGGCTGGCGCGGCCGTTCCGATCCCGGTCGCGCCGCGGGCCGACCCGGGCGCCGCGGACGTGTGGTAGCTGGCCCGGCCATGCGGCGGTGGATCCCGGGCCTGAGGGCCGTGACGGCCCGCAGGGCCGGGTCCCCGGCCGCAGCCGCGGCGCCTGCCGCCGACCCGTGGCGGGTGACCGGGTGCTCCGTGCGCGGGGCGTCCCACCTGCGGGCCGGCCTGGAGAGCCAGGACGCGATCGGCTGGATCCCGGCCGCGGGCACGGGCTGCCGGGTGGCGGTGTCGGTCGCCGACGGCCACGGCAGCCCGAGGAACTTCCGCAGCGCCACCGGAGCCCGCCTGGCGATCGAGGTCTCCCACGAGCTCGCCGGCGAGCTGCTCGCCCTCCCCGAGGGCGTGCCCGGCCTGCCGCTGCTGAAGGACCGGCTGGAGCAGAGCGCGCCGCGGCGCCTGGTCCGGGCCTGGCGGGCCCGCGTGGACGAGCACCTGTCGCAGTGGCCGTTCACCCCCGCAGAGCTGGCGGCGGCCCGGGAGCGGGACGGCGACGAGGGGCCCGGGTGCCTGGCGCGCAACCCCTACCTGGCCTACGGGTCCACCCTGGTGACCGCGGTCGCGATGGAATCGTGCATGGCGTTCTGGCAGATCGGCGACGGCGACGTGCTGCTCGTGGCCGGCGACGGTCAGGCCAGCCGGCCACTGCCGCGGGACGAGCTGCTGGCCGGCAACGAGACCACCTCGCTGTGCACGGCGGAGGCGTGGCGGCTGTTCCGGGTCGCGGTGCTCGGCACCACGGCGCCGGTGGTCCTGGCCTCGACCGACGGGCTGGCCAACTCGTTCCGCGACGAGCAGGGCTTCTTCCGGTTCGGCTCCGACCTGCTGCGGATGCTCGCCGATGACGGGATCGACGCGGTCGGCGGCAGGCTCGGCGGCTGGCTCGGCCAGATGACCGCCGAGGGCAGCGGCGACGACATCTCGCTCGGCCTGCTCTGTCGGCCGGCCGCGCTGCCCGCCGCCCGCCTGCCGGAGGGCCGGGACGGCCCCGGGCCCGCTGCGCCGGACCGCGAGCGCGGAGAGGACGCGACCTGGTGAACGAGGCGGCCGCCCAGCAGATGCGCCGGATCATCTCCAGCTACGGGCCGGGGATCTGCGACGACCCGCGGCGGGTCGAGGCGCTGCTGCGCGACCTGTCCGGCGAGCCCAGCTGCGCTTGCGCGCTGAGCGTCCCCGGGTTCGCCACCCACGTCGGCGGGGCACGGGCCTGGCCGCGACCGATCATCCGACTGCCGCTGGAGGTGCCGCCGTGAGCTGGGAAGACCTGAGGAGCACGTACGTGTCGATGCTGACCGAGGAGGGGTTCCGGCCCGAGATCGACTCGTACGGGGACATCCACTTCAAGTTCGAGGGCGGCAACTACTACATCACGAACAACTGCGACGACACCTACTTCTACCTGCTCTACCCGAGCTTCTGGTCGATCAGCGGCGACGCCGAGCTCTCGCGCGCGATGCGGGCAGCGAACGCGGCGACGAGGACGACCAAGGCCGCCAAGGTGTACGTCCACCCCGACGGCTCCGACGTGAGCGCCACGCTGGAGGTCCTCGTCGCCTCCCCGGCCGACGTGCGCGCCTTCCTGGCCAGGGGGTTCCGGTGCATCCGCAGCGCGGTGAACAGCTTCATCGAGGAGATGAACAAGCAGAACTGACGGCGCGGGCAGGTCACGCCGCCAGGGATGCTGAGCCGGCGGACGAAGTCCGGACGGCCTCGGGCGGCATCGTGTGCCAGGTACCGCCGCGGCCGGGTCCGGGAGTCCACCTGGCGGGCCGCCATGAGCCGGCTCCGCGACGCAGTCCTGCATTGCGGCTGCGGTGCGGAGAACTGCTACGACGATGCCGCGCTGCGGGCCGGGGCGGCGGCCGCGTGCTGGAAGTGCCGCGGTTCTGCCGCATCGCGCTGACCAACCTCACGGAGGTGATGATCACCAACGTGTTCGGGGACACTCACGTGGGCATCACGAGGTTCGGGGCCACGATGACCCGCCCCCGCCTGACGGCGCGCCGGCCGTCATGCCAGCCGTCCCGGCAGCCGGACGGCCGCCGGGCGAGCGGCGCGTGACCGGACCAAGGTCCCCGGGCGCCGGGGCCGCAGGTCACTGGCGGCGCGGCGGCGGCCCCTGGTGGGCTGGGCGGGGCGAGCCAGGGCGGCCCGCCCGGGGAGCACCTCGAAGGAGCCGGCGGTGAGCGTCCTCGACCTGGCGCGGTGGCAGTTCGCAATCACGACCATCTACCACTTCATCTTCGTGCCGCTGACCATCGGGCTCTCCCTCGTCGTGGCGGGCATGCAGACCGCCTGGCATCGCAGCCGGAACAGCGCGTACCTGCGGATGACCATCTTCTACGGGAAGCTCTTCCTGATCAACATGGCGCTCGGCGTCGTCACCGGCATCGTGCAGGAGTTCCAGTTCGGCATGAACTGGTCGCAGTACTCCCGGTTCGTCGGGAACATCTTCGGCGCCCCGCTGGCGATGGAGGCGCTGCTCGCCTTCTTCCTGGAATCGACCTTCGTCGGGCTGTGGGTCTTCGGCTGGAACAAGCTCTCCCCCCGCGTGCACCTGGCCACGATCTGGCTGACCGCGGCCGGCACCAGCCTGTCGGCGTACTTCATCCTGGCAGCCAACTCCTGGATGCAGCACCCGGTCGGGTACCGGATCGACCCGGCCACCCACCGCGCCGTGCTGACCTCGATCTGGGCGGTGCTCACCAACAGCACCGCGATCGACGCCTGGCTCCACGTCTTCTTCGCCTCGGTGCTCACCGCCGCGGTGGTGCTGATCGGCGCCAGCGCCTGGAACCTGGCCCGGGGCGCCTTCACCGACGTCTTCCGCGGGTCGCTGCGGCTCGGCCTGTCGCTCGCCCTGGCCGCCGGGATCGCCGTCGCGGTCACCGGCGACGTTCAGGCCAGGCTGATGGACAGCCAGCAGCCGATGAAGATGGCCGCGGCCGAGGCCCTCTACGACACCGCGTCGCCGGCCCCGTTCTCGCTGCTGACGATCGGGAACCTGAACGGCCAGCGGCAGCTGTGGTCGGTCAAGGTTCCCTACCTGCTGTCGCTGATCGCCACCCTCAACCCGCACGGCACGGTGCAGGGAATCAACAACGTCGAGAAGGCGTACGAGAAGAGGTACGGACCGGGCAACTACCGGCCGTACATCCCGGTGACCTACTGGTCCTTCCGGGTCATGATCGGCCTCGGCCTGATCACGGCGCTGTTCGGCGCGATCGGCCTGTGGCTCACCCGGCGCCGCCGCGTCCCGCGGGCCCGCTGGTTCTACCGGTCCGCCATGGGCGTGGTCGCCCTCCCCTACCTGGCCAGCACGACCGGCTGGCTCTTCACCGAGATGGGCAGGCAGCCCTGGACCGTGTTCGGGGTGCTGCAGACGTCGGCGAGCGTCTCCACCGGGGTGACCGGCTCGTCGGTGATCATCTCGATGGCCGCCTACACCCTGGTCTACGCGGCCCTGGCGGCGATCGCGCTGAGGCTCGCGCTCGCGCACATCAGGAACGGCGCGCCCGAGGAGGCCGGGCCGCAGGCCGAGCAGGCGCCGGCCTTCAGCTACTGACGAGCCGATTGCGGGGACCCACGACATGACTCTCGCGGACTTCTGGTTCATCGTGATCGCCGCCCTGTGGACCGGCTACTTCGTCCTGGAGGGATTCGACTTCGGCGTCGGCATCCTGCTGCCGGTCATCGGCAGGAACGACGCCGAGCGCCGGACCCTGATCAACGCGATCGGCCCGGTCTGGGACGGCAACGAGGTGTGGCTGCTGACCGCGGGCGGGGCGACGTTCGCGGCGTTCCCGCTGTGGTACGCGACGCTGTTCAGCGGGTTCTACCTGGCGCTGCTGCTGATCCTGCTGGCGCTGATCGTCCGCGGGGTGGCGTTCGAGTTCCGCGGCAAGGTGGACGAGCCGCGGTGGCGGGCCCGGTGGGATGCCGCGATCACCGCCGGATCGGCAGTGCCGGCGCTGCTGTGGGGGGTGGCGTTCGCCAACATCGTCCGAGGCGTGCCCGTCAACGCCGCGGGCACGTTCACCGGCAACCTGCTGACCCTGCTGAACCCGTACGCGCTGCTCGCCGGCGTCGCGACGCTGAGCCTGTTCGCCCTGCACGGCGGGATCTTCCTGTCCCTCAAGACCGCCGGCGACCTGCGGGCGCGCGCCAGGACGGCGGCGCTGCGCACCGCGATCGCCGCGATCCCGGCAGCCGCGGCGTTCCTGCTGCTCACCCAGGTCGCCCACGGCAAGCCGTGGACGGACGCGCTGGCCGCGGCCGCCGCGGCGGCCCTGCTGGCCGGCGTGGCGCTGGCCCGCCGCGCCCGCGAGGGCTGGGCATTCGCCTCCCTGGCCGCCACGCTGCTGCTGACCGTGGCCACCCTCTTCGGCGACCTGTACCCGGATGTGCTGCCATCCACGACGAACCGCGCGTTCAGCCTGACCGTCGCGAACGCCTCCTCCGCGCACTACACGCTGGTGGTCATGACCTGGGTCGCGCTGATCTTCACCCCGGTCGTGCTCGCCTACCAGGGGTGGACGTACTGGGTGTTCCGCAAGCGGCTCACCCCGGCCGACTTCCCGGTCAGCTCCGCCGGCGCGGTCATCGTGCCCGGCCGCGGCACGAGCGGCCCGGGACGGGGCACATCCGGGCCCGGGGATCCGCCCCGCACGGCGGCGCGCTAGCCGGGCAGGCCGGTGAAGCCGATCGACTGGCGGCTCGTCCGCCGATCGGGCAGCGCCAGGGCGTGGCTGGCCGGCACGGTGGTCCTCGGGGCGGCGTCCACCGCGCTGATCATCGCCCAGGCGGGCGTCCTGGCGCGGGTCCTGGCCGGGGGCCTGGCCCCCGGTGCCCTGGCCGGCGAGCTGACGGCGCTCCTGGCGATCGTGGCCGCCCGGGCGCTCGCCGCCTACGGCGGGGAGGCGGCTGCCCTGCGGGCGGCCGCCCGGGTCAAGTCCGACCTGCGCCGGGCGCTCGCCGGGCACGTGCTGCGGCTGGGCCCGGCCTGGCTGTCACGGCAGCGGCCCGGTGAGATCACCGCCGTGGCCACGGCCGGGCTCGACGCGCTCGACGGCTACTTCTCGCGGTACCTGCCCCAGCTCGTGCTCGCCGTGATCGTCCCCGTGGCCATCCTGGCCCGGGTCGCGGCGGTCGACTGGATCTCGGCGCTGGTGATCGCGCTGACCGTGCCGCTGATCCCGGTCTTCGCCGTCCTGGTCGGCCTGCACGCCAAGGCCCAGGCCCAGCGCCAGTGGAACCTGCTCGCCCGGCTCGCCGGCCACTTCCTCGACGTGGTGGAGGGCCTGCCCACGCTCAAGCTGTTCCGCAGGTCGGTGCCGCAGCAGCAAGTCATCGCGCAGGTGACCGAGCAGCACCGGGCGGCGACCATGCGGACGCTGCGGACGGCCTTCTTGTCCTCGCTGGTGCTGGAGCTGTGCGCGACGATCTCGACCGCGGTCGTGGCGGTCGAAGTGGGACTGCGGCTGCTCGGCGGCGACCTGAGCTACCAGACCTCGCTGCTGGTGCTGCTCCTGGTGCCCGAGGCATACATCCCGCTGCGCGCCGTCGGCCTGCACTTCCACGCCAGCGCCGAGGGCGCTGCGGCGGCGGACCGGGCGCTGGGCATCCTCCAGGCGCCGCTGCCCGGCGGGCAGGCCCCGGCCCCAGCCGGGCCGGCCGGCCCCGGGGCGGCCCCCGGCGGCGCCCGCCCGCGCGGCGGCCCCGCCACAGCCCGCCCGCCCGACCCGCGCACGGCGGCGATCATCCTGCGCGACGTGGTGCTGCGCCACCCGGGCCGGCCCGCCCCGGTCCTGGACGGGCTGAGCCTGGACATCCGCCCCGGTGAGCACCTGGTCATCACCGGCCGCAGCGGCGCGGGGAAGAGCTCGCTGCTCGCGGTGCTGCTCGGCCTCGCCGTTCCGGAGTCCGGGCTGGTCCAGGTCGGCGGCGTCGACCTGGCCGCGATCAGCCCCCGCGCGTGGCAGCGCCTGCTCGCCTGGGTTCCCCAGCATCCGTACCTGTTCGCCGGGACGCTCGCGGAGAATATCGTCCTGGGCCGCCCGGGCGCCCCCCGGGAGCACGTCGAGCGAGCCGCGCGCCTGGCCGGCGCGGCCGAGCTGATCACTGCGCTCCCGGCCGACCTGGACACCCAGCTCGGCGAGCGCGGTACCCGGCTGTCCTCCGGCCAGCGGCAGCGGGTCGCCCTGGCGCGGGCCTTCCTGCGGGACGCGCCGCTGCTGCTGCTCGACGAGCCGACCGCGCACCTGGATCCCGGCAGCGCCCGCGACCTGGCCGGCGTGCTCGCGGCCCTGAGGGCCGGACGCACGGTCGTGGAGGTCAGGCACGACCACGAGCTGGCGGCAGGCGCCGACCGAGTGCTCAGGCTCGACGGCGGGCGCCTTCGCCCGGCACGGCTGGCCGCGCCGCGCCAGCTGGCGGCGCCGTGATCGCCCGTGCCCGCGCGGCACGCCCGGGCCTGCCGCCGGGTGGCCCCGCATCCGGGGCCCGCCCTGCCGCGCCGGGCGCGCGGCGGCCTCGCGGCCCGCTGACCCGGCTCCTCATCCTGGCCCGGCCATGGCGCGCCAGGCTGGCGCTCGCAGTGCTGGCGGGGGCGCTGGCCACGGGCTGCGCGGTCGCCCTGCTCGCGGTCTCCGGATTCCTCCTGGCCAGGGCATCGTTCCACCCGAACATCGTCGCGATCTCCGTCGCGGTGACCGCGGTGCGCGCCCTCGGCATCGGCAAGGGAGCGTTCCGGTACGGCGAGCGGCTGGCCTCGCACGACGTGGCGTTCCGGGTGCTGAAGGACGTGCGGCTGGCGATCTACCGCAGGCTGGAGCGGCTCGCCCCGGCCGGCCTGCCGGCCTTCCGCTCCGGTGACCTGCTCGCCCGGCTCGTCGGTGACGTCAACGCGACCCAGGACCTGTTCATCCGCGGCATCGCCCCCCCGGCCACCGCAGTGCTGGTCGGCGCCGGCGCCACCGCGGCCGGCCTGCTGCTGCTCGCCCCGGCGGGGCTGGTGCTCGGCGCCGGCCTGCTCCTCGCCGGCCTGGCGGCGCCATGGCTCACGGCAGCGGTCGCGCGCCGGTCCGCCCGCGCCGCCGCGCCGGCGAGGGGGGACCTGGCCGCGCGCTTCGCGGCCATGATCGACGGCGCCGCCGACGTGCACGTGCTCGGCGCGCAGGAACAGGTCCTGGCCGCGATCACCGAAGCGGACGCGGCGCTCACCCGGACCTCCGTCCGCTCGGCCACCGCCGAGGCGCTCGGCGCGGGACTAGGCACCGCCGCGGCCGGCCTGACGCTGTGGGGCGCGCTGGTGCTCGGCGTGGGCGCGGCCGGGTCCGGCGCGCTCGGCCGGGTCCCGCTGGCGGTGCTGGCCCTGACCGCGCTGGCCGCGTTCGAGGCCGTCACCGGGCTGCCCGCCGCCGCGAGCCAGATCGCGCAGGCGCGCACCAGCGCAGGCCGCGTCACGGCCGTGCTGGATGCGGCGGACCCGGTCACCGAGCCTGCCGTCCCGGCGCCCGCGCCGCAGGGCCCGGTGCACGTGCGGGTCAGGGGCCTGCGGGCCGGCTACCCGGGGGGGCCGGGAACGCCGGTGGTCGACGGCCTCGACCTGGACCTGCGGCCCGGCCGGATCGTGGCGCTCGTCGGGCCGGCCGGCGCCGGCAAGTCCACGGTCGCCGCCGTGCTGCTGCGGTTCCTGGAGCCGTCGGCCGGCTCGGTGACGCTGAACGGGATCCCGGTCACGGACCTGGCGGGCGAGGACGTCCGCAGGCTCATCGGCGGCTGCCCGCAGGACCCGTACCTGTTCGACACGACGATCGCCGAGAACCTCCGGCTGGCCAGGCCGGGGGCATCCGATGCCGACCTGGCCGATGTCGCCGGGCCGGCCCGGCTGGCAGGCTGGATCGAGTCGCTGCCGCACGGCTGGGACACCCCGGTCGGGGCGCACGGCGTCGCTGTCTCCGGGGGCGAGCGCCAGCGGATCGCCCTCGCCCGCGCCCTGCTGGCCGATCCGCCGGTCCTGATCCTGGACGAGCCGACCGCGCACCTGGACCCGGAGAACCGCGCCGGCCTGACCGCCGCGCTGCTCGACGCCGCCCGGGAGCGCGCCGTGCTCCTGATCACGCACGACCTGGACCAGGCCGCCCTGGCCGACGAGATCGTGGTGCTGGAGCGCGGGCGGGTCACCCAGCGCGGCACGCACGAGCAGCTGCGATCGGTGCCCGGCTGGTACGCCCAGGTCGCATGGCAGCGCGCCCGCTGGGTGCCGGCGGGGGGCGCGCCGGGCCGTTGCCGCATGTAGTATTTGACCTCGATACATTTTCGCCTGGCTAACGGAGCGCCGTCGTGACCAGCGACCTCGTGGCGATGCGTGAAGCGGCCGGCCCGGCCGTGGCCGCCGACCCGGCCGTGCTCGCCGACCGGCTCCGGCTGACGCTGGTCCGCCTGGGCCGGCAGCTGCGAAGGCAGGATCCGCCGGGCCTGAGCGTCACGCTGTACTCGGCCCTGGCCACGATCGCCGACCACGGCGAGCTGGCGATCGGCGAGCTCGCCGAGGCCGAGCGAGTCCCCGCCTCGGCGGCCACCCGGATCGCCGACCGCCTGCAGGAGGCGGGCTGCGTGGTCCGCCGGCCCAACCCCAGGGACCGGCGCGGGGTGAACCTGGTCATCACCGCCGAGGGCCGCCGCCGGGTCGCCGAGCGGCGCGAGCGGGGCAGCGCGTGGCTGGCCGGCCGGCTGAGCGGGCTCAGCCCCGCCGACCGGCAGGCGCTGGCGTCCGCGCTGGCCGTGCTCGACGCGGCCCTGGGCGGGGACGGCGAGGCCTGCGGGGCGCCGGGCGGCCTGCGGGGCGCCGGGCGGCCAGCGGATGGGGATGCCAAGGAGGCACTGAGGTGACCACGTCCACGCCTGCGCCCGCGCGGGCGCGCCTGGAGGTCGGGCCGCACTACAAGTGGCTGGTGCTGTCGAACACGACGATCGGGGTCCTGCTCGCGTCGATGAACGCGACGAGCCTGATCATCGCGCTGCCGGTCATCTTCCGGGGGATCCGCCTCAACCCGCTCGATCCGGCGAACTTCCCGTACCTGCTGTGGATCATCATGGGCTACATGCTGGTCACGGCCGTGCTGGTGGTCACGGTCGGCCGGATCGGCGACATGTTCGGGCGGGTGCGGATCTACAACCTCGGCTTCGCCCTGTTCACCCTCGGCTCGGTCCTGCTCTCGGTGGTGTGGAGCCACGGCTCGGCGGGGGCGCTGGAGCTCGTCTTCATGCGGATGTTCCAGGCCATCGGCGGGACCTGCCTGATGGCCAATTCCGCGGCGATCATCACCGACGCGTTCCCGACCGAGGAGCTGGGGCTGGCCCTCGGGATCAACATGGTGGCCGGCATCTTCGGCAGCTTCTTCGGCATCGTGGCCGGGGGCCTGCTCTCGGAGGCGGGCTGGCGCTGGGTGTTCCTGGTGAACGTCCCGTTCGGGCTGTTCGGCACGGTGTGGGCCTACCTGAAGCTGAAGGAGATCGGCGTCCACCACCGGGCCAGGATCGACTGGCTCGGCAACGTCACCTTCGCCGCGGGGCTCGGCATGCTGCTGGTGGGCGTGACCTACGGGATCAAGCCATACGGCCGCGCGCTCACCGGCTGGGGCAACCCGTTCGTCCGCGAGATGATCGTCGGCGGCCTGGCGCTGCTGATCGCGTTCGCCCTCATCGAGCGCAAGGTGAGGGAGCCGATGTTCCGGCTGTCGCTGTTCCGCATCCGGGCGTTCACCGCCGGGAACATCGCGCAGTTCCTCGCGGCGATCGGCCGCGGCGGCATGCAGTTCATGCTGATCATCTGGTTCCAGGGCATCTGGCTGCCCCAGCACGGCTACAGCTTCCAGGTGACCCCCCTGTGGTCGGGGATCTACATGCTGCCGATGATGCTCGGCTTCGTCATCGCCGGGCCGGTCTTCGGCCGGCTCTCGGACCGCTTCGGCGCCCGCCCGTTCGCGACCGCGGGCATGGTGCTGTCGGCCGTGGCCTTCCTGCTGATCATGGCGTTCCCGCCTGACTTCGCCTACGTGCCGTTCGCGGGGGCGATGCTGCTGAGCGGCATCTCCATGGGCATGTTCGCCTCGCCCAACACCGCCTCGATCATGAACTCGGTCCCCGCCCGGGACCGCGGCGTGGCATCGGGCATGCGGGTGACATTCGGCAACGCCGGGATGCCGCTGTCGATGGGGCTGTTCTTCACGCTGATGGTGGTCGGGCTCAACGCCAAGGTTCCCGGGGCGATGATGCGCGGCCTGACCGCGCACGGGGTTCCCGCCGCGGTCGCGGGCCAGCTCTCCCACCTTCCGCCCCTGGGGTACCTGTTCGCCTCGCTGCTCGGCTACAACCCCCTGGGCAAGCTCCTCGGCCCGGCGATCCTGTCCCGCCTGCCCGCTGGCCAGGCCGCGGTCCTGACCAGCCGGTCGTTCTTCCCCGAGCTGATCGGCGCCCCGTTCAAGCACGGCCTGGTCCTGGTGCTGACCTTCGCGGTGGTGGCCAGCCTGGTCGCGGCGGTCGCCTCGGCGCTGCGCGGCTCGCGGTTCGTGCACGAGGAGGCGGGATCCACGATCGGCAACGGTCACCGTGCCGCGCCGGTGCCGGCCGGCCCGCCGGCCGCGGCGGCGCCTGGCGGCGACGGGCTCGGCGACGGGCTCGGCGACGGCGCGGCCGGCACGGCCCGCGCGCCCGGTGACGGCACGGTCAGCCCGGCCGGGGAAGGCACGGTGCAGGGCGGAGGCCATGGCGGGCCATAGCGCCCGCGGGCGGCGTGGCGCCTCCGGCCGGCGCCCGCCGGCGCGGCCCGCTCGTCACGTGCCGATGCAGGCCCCGTCCCCCGAGCGCGGGTCGGCGGCCCCGGCCAGCATGCCGTCGCCGGCGACCCGGATCACCTGGGCGTGACCGAACGACTGGTCGCCGGGCTCCCCCTGCCTCACCTGGTAGCCACGATCGCGCAGGCCCCGCGCCCAGGCGGGCGGGGCGCCGTGCTCCACGCGGACCAGCGGCGGCTCGTCGGCCTGCCAGATGTCGAAGTCGGTCGTGGGCTCCCGGCTGAGGATCCACCGCGGGGCGCCGACCGCCTCGCCCGGCGATTCCCCCAGGCGGAGCATCCGGACCAGCAGCTGCAGCAGGATCTGCGGCTGGGCATCGGCCCCCATGGTCCCGAGCACGGCATCCAGCGCCCCGCCGGGCGTGGTGACGACCACCGGCGTCAGGGTGTGCGGCGGCCGGCGGCCCGGCGCGTACTCGGCCGGGTGCCCCGGCCGGAGCGAGAAGCCCATGCCCCGGTTGTGCAGGAAGATCCCGTGCCGGGGAAGGATCAGGCGCGAGCCGAAGTCGGCGGCGTTCGACATGATCAGCGAGACGCCGCACCGGCGGGAGTCGATCGCGCACAGGTAGGTCGTCCCGCCGTCGCCGTAGACGTCCGCGAGGCCCCGGCTGGCCCGCTCGCGGATCGCCGCGGCGCGCGGGCCCAGCCGCTCCGGCGCGATCAGGGCAGTGCCGTCGGCGTGCTCGTGCAGCACGGCCGGCCGGTCGTAGGCCGCCTGCCGGGCGGCCTCGACGAGGAGGAACGCCCAGAGCTCATCGGCCGGATCGTCCGGCAGGCCCGCCTGCGCGGCGATCCAGGCACCGCCGAGCGCGAGGTAGCCCTGCGAGTTCGGCGGCACCGTCCACAGGTCGCGCCCGAACGCCTCCAGCCGCAGCGGCTCGGCCCAGTCCGCGCTGGCCCTGGCCAGGTCGGCGGCCGTGAACTCGCCCGCGCCGACCGTGAGGAGGTCCTCTCCGGCGGGCCCCAGATAGAAGCCATCCCGGCCGCGCGAGGCGATCGCCGCGAGCGCCTCGCCGACGCCGGGCAGCGCGAGCCGCCGGCCGGCGACCAGCGGGGCCGGGTCGCCGAAGGCCGCCGAGCGCTCGGCGGCGGACAGCCCGGCGCTGGCCGCGGCGAGCGTGGGCGACACCGGGAAGCCGTCCCGGGCCAGCCGCCTCGCGGGCTCCAGCAGCTCGCCGAGCGGCCGTGAGCCGAACCGCTCGTGCAGCGCCGTCAGGCCGTCCACGAACCCGGGCACCGTGACGCTGCGCACGTCCCCCTGGAACGGCATGCTGGTCGCGCCCTCGGCGCGCAGCCGTTCCGCGTCGGCGCCCGAGCCGGCCCTGCCGGAGGCGTTCAGCGCGGCGGGGGGCTCACCCGGCGGCGCGACGAGCGCGAACATGTCGCCGCCGAGGCCGGCCATGTGCGGTCCGGTGACCGCCATCGCCGCCGCCGCCGCCACCGCCGCGTCCGCGGCGTTGCCGCCCCGCGTCAGCGCGGCCGCCCCGGCCAGGGCGGCGAGCTGGCTGGCCGCCGCGACCGCCCCGCCCGGCGCGTACCTGGTCAGGGTCATGTCAGTGCAGCACCTTGGACAGGAACGCGCGGGTCCGCTCGTGCGCGGGATTGCCGAGGACCTCTGCCGGGGGGCCGGCCTCGATGATGCGGCCGTGGTCCATCATCATCACCCGGTCCCCGACGCCGCGCGCGAAGCCCATCTCGTGCGACACGACGACCATGGTCATTCCCGTCTCGGCCAGCTCCCGCATGACCTCGAGCACCTCGCCCACCATCTCCGGGTCCAGGGCGCTGGTGGGCTCATCGAAGAGCATCAGCCTCGGGCGCATGGCCAGCGCCCGGGCGATCGCCACGCGCTGCTGCTGGCCACCGGAGAGCTGGCGGGGATAGGCGTCCGCCTTCTCCGCGATCCCGACGCGGGCCAGCAGCTCGCGCGCGTCGGCCAGCGCCTGCCGCCTGGGCACCTTGCGGACCCGGATCGGCGCGAGCGCCACGTTCTGGATCGCGGTGAGATGGGGGAAGAGATTGAACTGCTGGAACACGAAGCCGATCTCCTGCCGCTGCCGCGCGATCTCCGCCTCCGACTCCTCGACCAGCTCTCCCCTGGCGTTCTGCCGGTAGCCGATCAGATGGCCGTTCACCAGGAGCCGCCCCCGGTCGATCCGCTCGAGATGGTTCATGCACCGCAGCAGGGTGGTCTTGCCCGAGCCCGACGGCCCGATGACGACCACGACCTCGCCGTTGCGGACCTCGAAGGAGACGCCATCCAGGACGTGGATCCTCCCGAACCACTTGTGGATGCCCTCGCCCAGGACGACCGGCTGGCCGCCGGCCCCTGCGGCGTTGTCGCCCGCCGTGGCGCGGGCAGCCGCCGCGGAGTCCCGGGTCACCGCGCTCCCCTCAGCTGGTCCGCGGCGATGGCACCGCCGCCACCGCCGAACAGCCGCTCCCGCAGCGTGACGCGCTCTGCCACGTAGCCGCCCCGGGACTGCAGCCGGCGCTCGATCGCGGCCTGGACGAACGACCAGGCCGTGGTCATGGCGATGTAGTAAATGGCGGCGACCAGGAAGATCTCGAACGTCCGGAAGGTCGCGGAATTGTAGTCCTGGGCGGCCAGGAACAGCTCCTGCAGCCCGATCACGCTCAGCAGCGAGGTGACCTTCAGCATGTTGTTGAACTCGTTGCCGAGCGGCGGGATCACCACGCGCATCGCCTGCGGCAGGACGACGTGGCGCATCGCCTGGCGCCGCCGCATGCCCAGCGACCCGGCGGCCTCCGCCTGGCCCCGGTCGACCGAGTCGATGGCCGCCCGCATGATCTCGGCCATGTAGGCGCCCTCGTTGATGGTCAGCGTCACGATGCCGGCCTGGACGACGCCGGGGATGGAGACCGGCCCGATCGTCACGGTGTTGAACGAGTACAGGCCGAGGGCCGACAGGCCGTCGTACACGATCACCGCCTGGACCAGCAGCGGCGTCCCGCGGATCAGCCAGATGTAGCCGCTGGCGAAGGCCCGCAGCGGCAGCCGCCGGCTGCGCCGGAAGAGCGCCAGGACCAGGCCGACGACCACGCCGAGCGCCTGGGCGATGACCGCCAGGTAGATCGTGCGGATGGCGCCCTGCACGAACGTCGAGGGCGGGTGGAGCAGCAGGCCCTCGAAGAAGGACCAGTCGAAGTGCAGCACGGCGGCGGCCCTACTTGAGGATGTCCAGCCGCAGGCCCCACTTGATCATGATCTTCTGGTAGGTCCCGTTCCTCCGGAGGATCGCGAACGCGCGCGCGATCGCCCGGGTGAGCGCCTTGTCGGGCTTGTTGACCGCGATCCCGGTGAGGATCTGGCCGAACGGCCGGCCGGCGAACTGGAAGGTGCCCGGCGCCTTGGACATGTCGTACGAGGCCGTCTCCACGGTGGTGCCGTAGGCGGCGACGTGGCCGAGCGCCAGCTGCTCCAGCGCGTCGGAGTCGCGCAGGAACGTCTGCACCTTGATCGGCTGCCTGCCGGCCTTGACGCAGGCCTTGCTCTGCTGCGCCAGGTAGTCCGTCACCGTGGTGCCGGTCTCGGCCGCCACCGTGAGCCCGCACAGGTCGCTGATCCCGGTGACGTGGTGAGGGTTGCCGTGCGCTACCAGCACGGCCTCGCTCGAGTACATGTAGTCGATGAAGTTCACGACCAGCCGCCGGGAGGGCTTGTCGAACAGCTGGGAGATGATCGCGTCGCAGTGGCCCGCCTGCAGGGCGGGGATGATCCCGGCGAACGCGGTGTTGACCCAGACCGGCTTCACCCCGAGCTCGGCCGCGATCGCGTTGCCGAGGTCGATGTCCGAGCCGGTCGGCGTCGTGCCGTTGGAGTAGAACTCCAGCGGCGGTGAGGAGATGTCGGAGCAGTACCTGATCTCGCCTGGCTGCCCGAGCGCGCCCGCGGGCACCTTCACCGCGGCGGCCGGGGCCGGGCCCGATCCCCCCGCGCCGCCCGAGCAGCCCGCCACCACCAGCCCGATCAGGGCCGCGCCGGCCGACGCCAGTGGCAGATACGACCTTGGACCGAACATGGGACCCGCCTCCCGCACCAGCAAGCGCACCGCGTGCCAAATCCTTTTGGCAGACGCTAGGCGCATCCTGGTCCGGTGTCAAGAGCGGCGGCCCGGTCAGCGGGCGGCCGTGGAGGCCCGCACCCGTAGCGTGGCGGTGACATAGGCGGGCGCGGTCACCGGCGTGCCGTCGAGCAGCCCGAGCAGCATCTCCACGGCGGCCCGCGCCTGCAGTTCCGGATGCAGGTCGAGCGCGGTCATCGGCGGATCGCCGTCCCGGGCATCGGCGCAGTCGACCCCCGCGGCGAGCAGCACGTCCGCGGGGACCCGGCACCCGGCGACCCTGGCGGCCCGCAGGGCGCCGCGCACGAACCTGGCGGCGAGCACGAACACCGCGCCGGGCGGAGAGCCGCCCGTGAGCAGCCGCCGGGTCGCGTCGAACGCGCTCTGCTCCCCCGGCCGCATCGCCACGGGGACGACGAGCTCCGGGAGGCCCCGTTCCGCGACCCAGGACCGGTAGGCGGCCACCGACTGGGTGACCCAGCCCCAGTCCGACCGGGGCGCGAGCATCGCGACGGACCGGGCCCCGCGCTCGGCGAGGTGATCCAGCACCTGGCGGGTGTTCGCCTCGGCTTCGGTCGCCACGTACCACCGGTGCCCTGGCCGGCCCAGGTCGCGCTCCACCGTGACGACCGGGAGGTCCAGGTCGCGCAGCAGGGTGACCCGCGGGTCCATCGGCGACGGGTCGACCACGATCCCGCCGTCCACCGCGAGCCCGCGCAGCCCGGTCTTCGTGGTCGCCGGCGGCAGCAGGAGCAGCGCCTGCTCGCGGTCGAAGGCCGTGGCCGCGGCCACGCTCGCCAGCTTCAGGTAGAAGTCAAGGCTCAGCACCTCGTCGTTGCGCGCATCGACGCTCACGGGAAGGAGCAGGCCGACCGCGCCCGAGCGGCCGGAGCGCAGCCCGCGGGCATGGCGGTTCGCCCGGTAGCCCAGCCGCGCCACGACCTCAGCGATCCGCTCCCGGGTCGCCGGGTCCACCCGGCCCTTGTCGTTCAGCGCGTGTGACACGGTGGTCACCGACACGCCCGCCGCCCTCGCGACGTCCGCGATGGTCGGACGAGTCGCCATCAGGCCCGCGTCGCAGGTAGCCGCACAGGTCAGAGGATAACCGCCCGGGTGGCTCCCGGCCGCGCTCAGCCGCGGGCCGGCTCCCGGGCGAGGGCCCGAGCGTAGACCAGCTCGTGCTCCCGGGCCGAGCGCTCCCAGGTGAACCCGCGGCACGCCGCCCGGCCGGCGGCGCGCAGCGCCGCGGCCAGGGCGGGGTCGTCGAGGACCGAGCCGATGGCCGCCGCCAGCGCCGCGTCGTCGCCGGCCGGCACGAGCAGCGCGTCCCGGCCCGGCACCACGAACTCCCGGAAGACCGGCAGGTCGGAGGCGACCACCGGCAGGCCGGCGCTCATCGCCTCCAGCACCGCCAGGCCCCAGCCCTCCTTCGTGGAGGGGAACGCGAGGACGTCGGCGGCCGCGTACCAGCCGGGCAGCTGCGCGTCTGGCACGGTGCCGAGCTGGATCACGTCGGCGCCTAGCCGCAGGCCCAGCCCTGGCAGCATGGCGAGGACCCGCTCGGCGTAGGCGCGGTAGTCCTGGAAGGAGTGGCCGCCCACGACCGCGAGCACGGCCCCCCGGCCCGCGCGCTTGAGCCGGGCCACCGCCCGCACCAGCGTGTCGCTGCCCTTGCGCGGCTCGATCCCGCCCACCGACAGGATCAGCGCCTTTCCCAGCGCGCCGGCCCTGGCCCGCAGCGAGCGGGCGAGGACCGGATCGGCGCCGCTGAAGCGCCCGGCCTCGACGCCGTTGTGGACCACGCCGGCGGTCACGCCGTGCTCCTCGAGCAGCAGCCGCCGCCAGTGCTCGCTGACCACCAGCACCCGGTCCGGCTCGGTGATCGCCTGCCGCTGGCAGTCGATCAGCGCCGGGCTGGTGAAGTCGTCGATGTGGTGGGCGGTCCTGATCACCACCGGCCGCGCCGGCGACCGCCGGGCGCCGGCCGCGCCGTCCCTGATCCGGCATGCCGCGCGCGCCGAGATGCAGTCCTGGGCGTGCAGGATCGGGTAGCCGCCGGCGTGCGCGGCGAGCCCGGCGGCCAGCGCGGCGATGCTGGCGAAGACGCGCTCCTCCAGCGTCGGCAGCGGCGGCGGGGCGGGGATGATCGTCACCGGCGCGCGCACCGGCCGGTGGAAGCCGGCGGCCGGGTCGCCGAGCGCGAACACGCGGACCTGGTTGCCGCGGGCGTGCAGCGCCTCGGCGAGCGCGAGCGTGTGGACGACCCCGCCGCGCGGCTTGACCGAGTAGGTCAGCAGCGCCACCGGCGCGGCCTGCCCGCCGGTCACCCGTGCCCGCCGGCGGCCAGGTCCGGCTGGCGCAGGGCGATCGCCGCGGCGGTGCGGGCCGCCCGGGCGGCGGTGTCGGTGACGACCACCCCTGCCTCCCGGAGCGTGGCCCGCTGCGCGTCCCAGCCCTGCGGATCGGCCCGGGTGCCCAGCACGTAGCCGACCACCGCCACGCCGGCGTCTGCCAGCTCGGCGCACGCGCCCGCGATCTGCCCCGCCGGATCGGGGTGCGACCCGTAGCCGAGCACCACGTCGAGCAGCACCACGGCCACGTCCTCCTCCCCCGCCTGGCCGCGCAGCACGTCCAGGCGCGCGGCCGGGTCGATCATCGGATGGGGCCTGCCCCGGGTGAACTCCTCCTCGCCCAGGTCCAGGCAGACGTGGGCGTGCCCGGGAGCGGGCAGGCCGAGACCGGGCCGCAGCGGCGCGTTGGAGTGGACCGGGCCGACCAGGTCACCGAGGATCACCTGCGCCTCGTAGCAGAGCGTGCCGCCGGTGAACAGGCCCCGCACCGCGGTCCTCCGGTCGGCCAGGCGGGCCGCGGCGCTCGCCGCGGCGGCGCGCAGGCCGCGGGACAGGTCGGGCACGGGGTGGCCGAGCCGCCGGGCGACCATGACCGCGCCGGCCTCCAGCGTCGGCGCCATCGGGACCCCGGCGATCCGCCCGCCCGGCGCGCTCAGCCCGATGCACGCGCCGATCAGCGGCTTGGACCGGCAGGCGCCGACCACCTCGGCCGCCACGCTCAGGTCCGGGGGCTTGGAGACCAGCAGCACGGCATCGGTGCCCGGATCAGCGTCCAGCGCGCGCAGCGCGGCCCGCGTCATCCGGCCGCCCACCGCCGCCGACAGGTCACGCCCGCCGACCCCCACGACGTGGGATATCCCCACGCCCCACCGGTCGAGCAGGGTCATCACCTCCTGCGCGCCGGTGCCCGCCGCCGCGACCACGCCGACCCGGCCACGCCGCACGGCGTTCGCGAAGCCCAGGCCGGTGCCGCCGAGGACGGCGGTGCCCGCGCCGGGGCCCATCACGAGCCGGCCCAGCCCCTCGGCGCGCTCCTTGAGCTCCACCTCCTCCGCGACGGGGACGTTGTCACTGAACAACAGCACGTCCAGTCCCGCGCTGAGCGCCTGGTGCGCGGCCAGCGCGGCGAACGGGCCGGGCACCGAGACCACCGCCACGTTGGCCCCGGGCAGGCGGGCGGCCGCGTCCGCGACGGTCCTCGGCGCCTCCTGCCCGGGCGATCCGGCCGGCTCGCCCGGCTCCTGCTCGCCGAAGAGCGCCGACCACCCGCGCTCGAGCGCCGCGTCGGCCGCGGCCTGGTCATCGGCGCGGGCCGCGAGCACCAGGTCGTTGGCGCCGGCGTCGCCGAGGTCGGCGGCCGGGAAGCCGGCCTCCGCCAGCTCCGCCACGCCGCCCGGCGTGGCCATCAGCGCGCTGGCCCACCGCACCCCGGCGCCGTCGCGCATCCGCCGGGACGCGCTGAGCAGCATGAGCGAGTCACGGTAGGCGCCGGAGAACACGCGCACGCGGGCGGCGGTCACCGGGACCGCCCGGCGGGCGAGGTGGCCGGCTCGATCCGGGTCCCCTGCTCCGGGCCGGTCCCGGTGACGGTCGCGGCGAGCAGGGCGGGCGTGGTGATCACGGCGAGCTGGCCGCCCTCCCGCAGGAACCGCAGCGCCGCCTCGACCTTCGGCCCCATGCTGCCGGGCGGGAACTGGCCCTCCGCCAGGTGCCGGGCGGCCTCCTCCGCGGTGACCGTGCCCAGGGCGCGCTCGCGCGGGGTGCCGAAGTCGAGCCGGACCCGGTCCACCGCGGTGACGAGCAGCAGCGCCTGCGCGCCGAGCCGCGTGGCGAGCAGGCCGGCTGCCCGGTCCTTGTCGATGACCGCCTCCGCGTATCCGGCCGGCGCCCGGCCGCCGGGCGCCGGCGCGAGCGGGACGCCGCCGCCGCCCGCCGCCACGACGAGCAGGCCCGCGTCCACCAGCGCCCGGATCGCGCGGATCTCCAGGATCTGCGCCGGCGGAGGCGACAGGACGACCCGGCGGTGACCGCGCCCGGAGTCCGGCCGCACGGTCCAGCCCCGCTCGGCGGCCAGGCGCTCGGCCTGGGCCGGGTCGAAGAACGGGCCGATGGGCTTGGTCGGTACGGCGGACGCGGGATCGGACTGGTCCACGGCGACGTGCGTGACCAGGGCGGCGGCGCTGCCCGGGCCGCGGACCTCGTCGATCGCCCGGACGATGATGCTGCCGAGCGCCCCCTGGGTCATCGCGTTCAGGATCGCCAGGGGCTGCGCGGGCACGAGCGTCGTGGACTCCTGCTGCAGCGCCAGGTTGCCCACCTGCGGCCCGTTGCCGTGGACGAGGACCACCCGCCAGCCCGCGGCGATGATCGCGTCCACGGACGCCGCCATCTCACGGGCATTCGCCTGCATCTCCTCGCACGTGCCGGACTCGCCGGGCCGGGTGAGCGCGTTGCCGCCGAGGGCGATCACCGCGGTCTTGGACATGAGATCCTTATCGGTGGCTGGGCGGGCGAACCCGAGTAGCATAGGTAACGATTCGTTTCGAATAGTAAACGCGGGGGGCGAAGGGCGCAATGGGCCACGGCAGGCCTGCGGACATCCCGCCCGAGGTCCTGCGCCGGTGGGAGCAGGCCGAGGCGAGGCTGTTCCCGCTGATCATGAGCCATCCCGGCGAGTACGAGCGGGCGGTGCGGGCAGTCCAGCGGGTGCGCGACATGCTCAGGGTCACCTGCCCGGACGTGCCCGCGCTGCTGGCCGTCGGCCGCGCCCCGGCCGGACCGGGCCCGGACCCGGGCAGCCCCGGCCACGGGGCGGGCAGCCCCGGCCACGCGGTGGGCGATCCCGGCCACGCGGCGGGTCACCCCGGCCTGGCCGAGGCGCCCGCGGGCCTGCCGGCGGATGTCGTGCTCGCCGCGGCCTGCGCCTCGCGCTACCGGGAGCTCGTGGCCGAGCAGGCGGCCCGCTCGCGGCGGGACAGGTTCGCGGAGGCGGTCCGGGCGGCCGCGGGCGAGCCCGGGGCCGGGCGGGCCCCGGGCGGCCGGCGGGCGCCCTCCGGGCCGGCCGCCTGGGCGACCGTGGAGCAGTCCGGCGACCGGGAATCCCTGCCGTACCGCCCCTACCAGCGGGTCGAGGCGCACCTGCCGTCCGGGCGCGCGGTGGTCGTCTCGGCCGTCCCGGACGAGACCCTCAGCCGCGTCGCCTGGCACCTGGACGAGGCGGCGCTCGACCCGGCGGACGGCAGCCTGGCCGTAGGCCGCCGGATCGGCAGCTACCCGACCGCGGCGGCCTGCGAGGCCTCCCTCGCGCTCGCGAAGGCGCGGCTAGGCGGCGCCTGACCGGCGCGCCCTCCGCTGACGCCCCGGGGGCCGGCCGGCGAGGAGCCGCGCGGGGAAATCTCCGGCCGGGGGTTGCCTGCGCAGGGCCTCAGGGTCTATCAAGGATGGTAAACGTTCGTATCGCATGACAAAGACCGCGCCGCCTCCCTGGAGCCCAGGCCGATCCGAAGTGAGGGGTCATGACCGGATCCACTGCCCCGGCCGCGCGGGGGTCACGTCCCGGCTCGCAGGCAACGCCCCCGGCGCCCGCGGGGGCCCTGTCAGGCGCCGCCGGGCCGGCCCAGCCCTCCCCGCCGCGGGCCGCCGGGCCGGCCCAGCTGCCGCCGGAGCGCCTGGCGCACCTGATCGCGGAGCTGCAGGGGCACGGGCTGCGGGTAGAGGTGGAGATGGAGCGGCGGCGCGGCGGGGCGGGCCCGGCGGACGCGGGGATGCTGTGGATCGACGGGCATCCCGCGACCGTGCCCACGTCGGCGCGGTACGCGCGCTCGTCGCCCTACGTGCTCCGTGCCGAGGACGACGGCTGGGCGATCTACCGGGACGGCGAGCGGCTCGCGCCGGCCGAGCCGATGCGCCGGCCGCGGTTCTACGACCTGGCGACCGATGACGGGATCCCGTACTGGAAGATCGCGCTGCTGCACCTGGACTCGCTGGCCAGCACCGTCATCCAGACCTGCGCGTACTGGGGGAACTCCGACCAGTGCGCGTTCTGCGGGATCGGCGTGACGCTGGCCAACGGCCGGACCATCGCCAAGAAGACCCCGCGGATGCTGGCCGAGGTCGCCGTCGCGGCGCGGGACCTCGACGGCGCGGTCGACGTCACGCTCACCACCGGCAGCACGGCCACCCCGGACAAGGGCGCGCTCTACGTCGCCGCCTGCGGCCAGGCGGTGCGGGAGGCATCCGGCCTGCCGGTGGAGGTGCAGTTCGAGCCGCCCGGTGACCTTGCCGTGATCGACCGGGTGAGGGAGATGGGCATCGACTCGGTCGGCATCCACGTCGAGTCGTTCGACCCGCGGGTGCTCGCCCGCGTGGCACCCGCCAAGGCCCGCACCGGCATCGAGGGGTACTTCCGCGCATGGGAGCGGGCGGTGGCCGCCTTCGGCCGCGGGCGGGTCTCCACCTACGTGATCCTCGGCATGGGCGAGGACCCGGACGTGACGGTCGAGGGCTGCCGCCGGGCCATCGACATGGGCGTCTACCCGTTCATCGTGCCGCTGCGCCCGACGGCCGGCAGCCTCATGGCGCAGGTGGACCCGCCGTCACCCGGCTACATGGAGTCGGTCTACCGCAAGGTGGCGCCCTACCTGGCCGCCCACGGGCTCGGCGGCCAGGGCGCGTCCGCCGGCTGCGCGCGCTGCCAGGCCTGCTCGGCGATCCGGCTGCTGGAGTCGGCGGAGGGGGGCGACGGCGGTGGCCCGCGCACCTTCCTCCCGCTGGCCGGCCCGGGCCGCTGAGCCCCGGCCGCGGGGGCCCGCGCTGGAGTGCCGGGCGGTCCGCGGCCCGGCCGAGCTGGCCGCGCACTTCCGCGTCCGCCACCAGGTGTTCGTGGCCGAGCAGGGGCTGTTCGGCGGGCCGGGCGCCGGGCCGGGCGCCGACCGGGACGGCCGGGACGACGACCCGGCGACCGTCCACGTCATCGGCCTCGCGGGCGGCGTCATCTGCGGGACGGTGCGGCTCTACCCGCTCGACGGCAGCGCCTCGCGCTGGCAGGGCGACCGGCTGGCCGTGCTGGCCGGCCACCGCAGGCACGGCCTCGGCGCCCCGCTCGTCCGCTTCGCGGTGCGGGAGGCCGGGGCGCGCGGCGGGCGCGTCATGGAGGCCTACATCCAGCCGCCCAACGTCGCGTTCTTCGAGTGGCTCGGCTGGCAGCGGGCGGGCGGCACCGTCCGGTACGCCGGCATCCCCCACCAGCGCATGGTCATCGGCCTGTAGGCACCTGCCGCCGGCCCGGCCCGGCACCGGGCGGGGAGCCCCGCCGCCGGCCGGGATCGCCTCTCACGTCCGCATCCGGCCCGCGGGGCGGCGCAGGTTGGTCACCGACTCGCGGCTCAGGTCGAACGCGGTGCGGACCTCGCCGCCGCGCCGGAGCCGGACCTGGCCGGTGGCGTCCAGGCGCCCGACCGGCGCGGCCGTCAGCCCGCGCCCGGCGAACGCCCGCGCGCAGTCGCCCTCCCTGCCCTCGGGCACGCACAGCAGGAACGCGAAGCACGGGAAGCACAGCAGCCAGCGCTCCAGGCTGACCCCCGCGGGGACCGGGAGCGCCCCGAGATCGACGGTCACGCCGAGGCGATGGCACTCCAGGAGCATGGCCAGCGAGCCGACCAGCCCGGCCATGCTGACGTCCTTGGCCGCCGCGATCCAGCCGTCGCGGGCGCCCTCCGCGAGCAGGCGCACGTCAGCGGCGAGCCGGCCGCCTCGCTCGGCGAAGGAGGGGAAGAAGGGGTAGTCCTCGCGCATCGCCCCGTCCAGGCAGCACGCGACCACCAGGGTCTGCCCGGGCTCGGCCCGGCAGGACGAGAGCGGCCGCTCCGCCCGGCCGAGGCCGAACGCGGACAGCGCCGGCGGGCCGTCGGTGATGGTGAGGTGGCCGCCGACGACCGGGATCCGGTACAGCTCCGACGCCCACCGCATCCCGCCGAGCACGGCCCGCGCCACCGGCTCGGGGCCGGTGAAGGTGTCGACGATGGCCAGCGGCCACGCGCCCATCGCCGCGAGGTCGTTGGCGTTCGTGGTGACGGCGGCGACCCCCGCGCCGTGCGGGTCGGCGGCGACGAACGAGGGCAGGATCGCCTCGCCGCCGACGACCAGCTCGGACCCGCCGTCGCGGACCACCGCCCCGTCGTCGCCCGGCCCGGCCAGCCAGTCGGCGCTCTGGAGCACCTCGCTCACCAGGCCGATGGCGGCCTTGCCGCGCACGCCCGGGCTGTTCCGGATCCGTTCGACGAGGTCAGGCAGATCGGAGGTCATCGCCACCATCCCCGGCCGGACAGCCGCTTGCACTAAAGTAGAGGCATATCTATCATAGCATTCATGCCGCCGCCCGCCTTCCTCGACCTGCCCGCCCGGGCGGCCAAGCCGCGCCGCGCCGGGATCACGCACGTGCTCGACGGCGGGATGCCGCTCGGCCAGATGGCGGACCTGCTGCGCGCCAGCGCCGCGTTCGTGGACGTCTGGAAGCTCGGCTGGGGCATCGCCTACCTCGACCCGGACCTGGAGGCCAAGCTCGAGCTGCTCGCGGCGCACCGGGTGCTGGCCTCGCCAGGCGGGACGCTGCTGGAGATCGCGTGGGCGCAGGGCCGCCTGGCGGAGTTCCTCGGCTGGGCGCAGGCGGCCGGCTTCCCGTGCGTGGAGGTGAGCGCGGGCACCGTCCCGATGGCCCCGGCGGACAAGCGGGCGGTGATCGCCGAGGCGAGCGAGCGCTTCATCGTCCTCGCCGAGGCCGGGGCGAAGGACCCGTCGGCCCGGCAGGCGCCGCGGGACTGGGCGCGCGAGGTGGCCGGTGACCTGGCCGCCGGGGCCACCTGGGTGATCGCCGAGGGCAGGGCGAGCGGCACGGTCGGCATCTACGACGCGGCCGGCGCGGTCCGCGAGGACGTGGTCTCGGCCATCGCCGAGGCCGCCGGGCCGGGCGCCTGCGTGTTCGAGGCTCCGCGCGAGGCGCAGCAGGCATGGTTCGTGCGCCGGTTCGGCCCCGACGTGAACCTGGCGAACATCGGGCCGTCCGCCGCGCTGGGGCTGGAGACGCTCAGGCTCGGCCTGCGGGCCGACACCTGGCGGGCGGGCGCGCCCGCCCCCGCCGGCGCGCTGGCCCGGTGACCGGCGCGGTGAACCTGACCGCCGACCGGTACCGCGGCGTGAGCCTGGCCGCCGTCCCCGTGCCGCTGGACGAGGACGGCCTGCGCGGCTACTTCACCGGCCGGCCGGCCTACCGCCGCACCCGGTACATCGTCGTGCGGGCCGCCGGGCAGGACGCTGCGGCATCCGCGGCTGCCGCCGGCGAGGCGGCCGGGCGCGGCCGGACCGCCGTCGTCGAGGTGGGCAAGGAGTCGGACGGGCCGTTGTTCTCCCCGATCGTCACGGTCACCCTGCTGGCCGGGCCGGAGGAGACCGCGTTCGTCGAGGCGCCGGAGGCCGACGTCGGCATCCCGACCCTCCTGGCCAAGGTCGCGGCGGGCCGGGCCCCGTGGGCGCGGTGCGTGGTCGTCCGCGGCAGGTACGGGCACGTCGGGTTCATCGCCGACCCGGAGCCGGTCCGGGTCACGGTCGTGGACGTGGTGCCCCCGTTCCCGGCCAAGCTCGCCGACCAGGCGGGCCGGGTGCTGGACCTGGCCGAGGACCTCCCGCCGGTGGAGCTGCGGCCCGAGGCCACCGACCTGCGCTCGCTGGCCGCCACGGCCCCGGCCGCCCACTACCTGTTCCCCTGCCGGGCCGGGTCGGCCGGCGGCCAGGCCGGCCCGGGGGACGCGGGGGACGAGCCGCCCGGGCTGGCCGCCACGGTCTCCTACCTCGACGAGGTCCCCGAGCCGGCCGAGTGGACCCTGGTGGGGTGCGAGCGTTCGCGTGCCATCCACGACTGGTTCTACCGCAGGGACGTGCCGGTGGTGGACATGTGCCCCCGGGCACTCGCCGTGCGCGCGCTGCGCGCCGGGAGGCTGCTGCCGCCCGTGCTCACCAAGTGCTGCCTGCTCGAGGACCGCGTCCGCGCCGAGGACGGCCTGGTGGTGGTGCCCTGGGGCGCCAGCCTCGCCCAGGTGCGCGACGGCCTGGCCCTGGCGGCCGGCGGCCGGGGGCACGCGGCGCCATGACCGGCCGGATCACCGACTCGGCGTTGCACGGGCACCTGTGGGGCACCGACGAGGCGCGCGCGATCCTCGGCGAGCGCGGCCGGCTCCAGGGCTGGCTCGACGTGATCGCGGCGCTGGCCCGGGCGCAGGCGGCCGAGGGGATCATCCCGGCGGCGGCCGCCCGGGCGATCACCGGCCACGCCCGGGTCGAGCTGATCGACCTGGGCTACGCCGCCGAGCAGACCCGGGCGACGGGCCATTCCACGCTCGGCCTGATCCGCGCCCTCGCGGCCAGGCTGCCCGGGCACGCCCGGGAGCACGTGTACGTCGGCGCCACGGTCCAGGACGTCACCGACACCTGGGCCGCGCTCGCGATGCGCGGGGTCGGCGCCATCGCCTGGCGTGACCTGCGGAGCGCCGAGGCCCTGCTGCTGGAGCTGGCCGAGCGGCACCGGGACACCCCGATGTGCGGGCGCACCCACGGCCAGCCCGGCAGCCCGGTCACGTTCGGCTGGAAGGCCGCGTCCTGGGCCGACGAGATCCGGCGCCACCTGGACCGGCTGCGCGAGGGCGCGCCCCGCTGGCTGGTCGGCCAGCTCGGCGGCGGCGTCGGGAGCCTGGTGTTCTACTCCGGCCGCGGCCTGGCGGTCCGGGCGCGGTTCTGCGCCGAGCTCGGCCTCCTCGACCCGGGCATCTCCTGGACCGCCGCGCGCGACCGGGTGGCGGAGTTCGGCGGCGTGCTCGCGCTGATCTGCGGCACCCTGGCGCGCATCGGCTCGGAGGTCTACGAGCTGCAGCGGCCCGAGATCGGCGAGCTGGCCGAGCCCGCCGCGGCCGGCGCCGTCAGCAGCATCACCATGCCGCACAAGCGCAACCCGGAGCGCAGCGAGCACCTCGACACGCTGGCCCGCCTCGCGCGGGCGAACGCGGCCCTGCTCAGCGAGTCGATGACGGGCCAGCACGAGCGCGACGGCCGGGCGTGGAAGGCCGAGTGGGTGGCGCTCCCGGAGGTAAGCCTGCTCGCCGCGGCCGCGCTGGAGACCGCCCTGGCGGTGCTCGGCGGGCTCGAGGTGGACGCCGGGGCGATGCTGCGCAACCTGCGGCGGCACGGCGCGGCGGGCAGCGAGCAGGCGCTGGCGAGGCTGGCGCCGCTGATCGGCGGCCGCGCGGCGCAGGAACGGCTCCAGCGCGCCCTCACCGCGGCCGCGGAGCCGGGCGCGGGGCGGGAGGCCGGCGCCGCGCCGGAAGCCGTGGCCGGGCTGCTGCGCGAGGCCGGCGCGGCCGGCCCGGGGAGCGGCGGCGACGCGGCGGGCGCCTGGGCGCCCGACCCCGGTGCCTGCCCGCAGATGGTCGACCTGGTCCTCGCCCGCGCGGCGGCGGCCAGGCGGGCCGAGCCGCAGGAGTGGCCCCCGTGACCGGGAAGCCGATGGCCGGCAGCCCGCCCGGCCCTGCGGCCGGCCGGGCACCCGGGCCGCCGGCCGGCCCCCCGTCTGGCCCCGCGGCACCCGAGCTGGTCGCGGCCGGGTTCGAGCTGGAGGTGGCCGACGCGCCGCTGCTGCACGAGCCGATCACGCTCGCCGACATCGCGCACGTCCTCGACCTGGGCATGGCCGGGGTGATCCCGGAGCAGGCCGCCCGCCGGATGCTCGCGCTCCTGCTGGAGGTCCTCGACATCCCGGCGGACCGGTTCCCGTACGACCCGGCCCACGGCGAGCTGTACAACTCCCGGGAGCGCTACTTCGTCAGCCGGGCCGGGGACCTGGCGGGATGGCTGCACGCCGGCCGGCCGCGCCGGGAGGCGATGCGGATCGCGTTCCGGCTGTGCCTGCGCGACGGGCTCACCGACCTGATGGCCGCCGCCGCCGCGCTCGCCGATGACCTGACGGCGCTCGCCCTGGCGCACACCGGCACGCTCCTGGCCGATCAGACCTACCTCCAGCACGCCCAGCCATCCACCTTCGGCCATTACGCCCTGTCGTTCGCCTACCCCGTGCTGCGCGAGGGGCGGCGCCTGGCCGCGGCGCTCGCGTGGGCGGACGCCAGCCCCGGCGGCGCGGGATGCGTGAACGGGACGCGGCTGCGCAGCGACCGCGCCACCATCGCGCGGCTGCTCGGATTCCGCTGCGTCGCCGAGCACACCAGGGACGCGATGTGGCAGACCGACGGCCTGTTCGACATGGTCGCGGCGGCGGCCGGCCTGGTGGTCTGCCAGGCGAAGCTGGCCGAGGACCTGGAGATCTGGGCGAGCCAGGAGTTCGACTACGTGAACCTGTCCGACGCCCACAGCCGGTCGAGCGTGCTCATGCCGCAGAAGCGGAACCCGTACGCGCTGTCGATCATCCGGGGCTCGGCGGGCAGCATCATCGGCAAGCTGACGGGCCTGCTCGCGATCGCGAAGACCCCGTCCGCCAGGAGCGACAACCTGATCTTCGCCTACGGCGAGGTGCCCAGGGCGCTCGGCCAGGCGGTGCGCACCACGGCCCTGACCGCCGGCGTCGTCAGGGGCCTGGAGGTGAACGCGGCCAGGATGCGGGACGCGCTGGACGCGGGCTTCTCCCAGGCGACCGACCTCGCCGAGTTCGTGATGCAGGAATGCGGCATCGACTACCGGACCGCCTACCGCGTGGTCGGCGAGGCGGTGCGGGAGGCGAGCGCCTCCGGCCTGCGCGGAGCCGACGTCGACGGAGCGATGCTGGACCGCGCCGCCGCCGGCGTCATCGGCCGCGGCCTCGGCCTGGCCGGCCGTGACCTGAGCGAGGTCCTCGATCCCTGGCAGATCGTGCTGAGCCGGACGGCGCGCGGCGGCGCCGCCCCGGAGGAGGTCGCCAGGATGGCCGGGCAGGTGCGGCGCGAGGCGGCCGAGCTGGCCGCCGAGGCGCGGACGTGGCAGGACACGTACCGCACGGCCCGGGAGGAGCTGCTCGCCGCGGCCCGGCGGTGCGCCGAGGCGGGCGCCTGGCCGGCTGCCCGGGCCGGCGGCCCGGAGGAGGACGCGCGCGGTCCCGGTGGCCGCGCGGAGCGCCAGAGGAGGCGATGATGGAACCAGCCGGCCCCGCGCCGTCCCTGCCCGAGGCGGTCGGCGTCGTGAACGTCGGGTTGTCCCTGTTCGCCGACGCGGTGGCGGCCCAGGGGGCGCCGGTGGTCAGCGTCGACTGGCGGGTCCCGGCGGGCGGCCGGCCGGACGAGGTGGCGATCCTGCGACGGCTGTACGGGCCGCACGCCGCGCGCATCGACGCGGCCAACAAGGAGGTGGCCAGGCGGCTCGACGCCGGCCAGCCGCTGCTGACCGGCGTGTCGACCGTGGCCGAGGCGGTGCCGGGGCTGGCCGGGCGGGCGCTGCTGCACTGCGGTCCTCCGGTCGAGTACGAGCGGGCACCCGACCCGCTGCGCCGGTCGATGCGGGCCGAGGTGGTCGCCGAGGGCTGGGCGGCCTCGGCGGCCGGCGCGGACGAGCTCCTGCGGTCCGGCCAGGTCTGGCTGGCCTGCGCCAACGACCACCGCGTCGTGGTGCCGATGGCGACCGCGCTGGCCCCCGGCGCGCCGGTCTACGTGGTCCAGGAGCAGGCGGCCGGGGCGACGGCGTTCGCCCCCATCTCGCAGGGACCCGGCGACGTGGCGTGGTTCGGCAGGGACAGCGACGGCGCGATCGCCCGGCTGGTCTTCCTGCGCGAGGTGGCCGCGCCCGCGGTGCGGCGGATCCTGTCCCTGGCCGGCCCGCTGGACGTGCTCTCGGTCGCCGCCCAGGCGCTGGCGATGGGCGACGACATCCACGTCCGCACGCAGGCGGCGACGAACCTGCTGATCCGGGGCTGGCTGCCGTACCTGGCCGAGCTGGGCGGCCGGGCCCGGCGCGAGTTCTCCCGGTTCCTGTCGGGCAACCACCTGTTCTTCCTGACCATGGCGATGGCCGCGGCCCGGGCGCTGACCGAGTGGGCGGGCCAGGTGACCGGCTCCTCGGTGGTGACCACGATGGCCCGCAACGGCGCCACCTTCGGGATCAAGCTGGCCGGCTCGGACCGGTGGTTCACCGCCCCGGCCCCGCCGGTCGGGCACGCGCTGTACTACCCGGGCCACGGCCCCGGGAGCAGCGCGCCCGACATCGGCGACAGCGCGGTCCTGGAGCTGACCGGGCTGGGCGCGGCCGCCGCGGCCGGGTCGCCCGCGGTCGCCCAGTTCGTCGGCGGGTCGATGACCGCCGCCGCGGCGCTGACCAGCCGGCTGGCCGCGGTGAGCGTGGCGCGGTCCACGCGGTTCAAGATCCCGGCCCTGGACATGGCCGGGACCCCGCTCGGGGTCGACGTGCGCAAGGTCGTCGAGCTCGGGATCACGCCGGCGGTCACCACCGGCATCCTGGACCGCGACGGCGGCGCCGGGCAGGTCGGCGCGGGCGTGGCCGAGGCCCCGCTGGCGTGCTTCGCGGCGGCGCTAGCCGACCTGGAGCGCCGGCTCGCCGGCGGCGCCGGCTAGCACCACCTCGACCGGCGGGGCGGACGCGATCGTGTTCGACACGTAGCAGTGCGCCAGCGCGGGCCTGACCAGCGGCTCGATCAGCTCGGGGGGCGCGGTCGAGGCCACGGCCAGCCTGAGCCGGGAGAACCTCGGCCCGTCGTAGGTCCCGGTCGCGGTGACGGCCAGGTCGGGCAGCCGCACCCCGCGCTTGCCCGCCGCCCACGCCAGCGCGAGCGCGTAGCAGGAGGCCGCCGCCGCGAGCAGGTACTCGGTGGGCATCGGCCCGGCGCCGGTGCCGCCGGCGCTCACCGGCTCATCGACCACCAGGTCGAAGCCCCCGGCGGCGACCCGGCAGCGCCAGCCGCCCTCCCAGCGGGCGGTCACCGAGCTGGCGCCCGGCCGGCTAGCGGCCATCTCCGGCGCCCGACGGCGCCGCGGCGGATGGCTCGCGCCCGCCGTGCTCGCGCCCGCCGTGCTCGCGCCCGCCGTGCTCATGGCGGGCGTGGCCGCGATCCGGCTGGGCCGCGAGCAGCGCGGCCCGCTCCCCCACCTCCGCCTCGCTGACCAGGCCCGCCCCGGCGAGCGTGCGCTCGAGGGCGCGCAGCCAGCACCGGTAGTAGTTCCACTCCTCCTGGCCGGCCCGGTGCGCCTGCCAGTCGCCGATCTCGGCGATCAGCCGCTGCCGGAAGTCCTCCCAGGCGAAGTGCCCGGCCTGGTGCAGGGCCATCGCCACGCCGAAGGCCTGGCTCTCCCACGGCTCGGCGAAGACCAGCTCGCCATTGTCCCTGGGCGGCGCCGCCACGCCGGCGGCGTCGAGCAGGTAGCCCGGGTCCGCCCGGCCCGCCCGCCCGTGCCCCGGCCGCGCGGTCACGGCCCGCTCACCTGGGCCACGCCCACCATCGAGTCCCTGGTCACCAGGGCGGCGAGCTCCTCCTCCGTGAGGCGCTCGGTGCCAGGCGGGCGCAGCGGCAGCACCATGTACCTGACCTCCGAGCTGGAGTCGAAGACCTTGATCTGCACGTCGTCCCCGAGCACCAGGCCGAACTCCGCGAGCACCTGCCGCGGCTCGCGGACCACGCGGGAGCGGTAGGACGGGTCCTTGTACCAGGACGGCGGCAGTCCCAGGACCGGCCACGGGTAGCAGGAGCAGAGCGTGCACACCACGACGTGGTGCAGCCGCGGGGTGTTCTCCAGCACCACGATCTTCTCCCCCTGCGCTCCCTTGAAGCCGAGCTCGGCGATCGCTGTCGTGCCGTCCGCCAGCAGCCTGGCCCGGTACTGCGGGTCGGTCCACGCCCGGGCGACCACCTTGGCCCCGTTCATCGGGCCGACGGACTGCTCGTAGGCCTTGATGAAGCTGTCCACGGTGGCCTGGTCGATCAGCCCGCGCTCGGCCAGCAGCGAGGCGAGGGCCTCCGCGCGCAGCGCCGGGTCCAGGTGGCTGGTCGCGGTGGTCATGTCGCCGGCTCCAGGTAGGGCTCGAACAGGTCGATGGTGAGGCTGAACGGCTCGGCGTCCGGCCCCCACAGCTCGCGCGAGTCGAACTCGACCGAGTAGACGTACTGGGGATCCTCGCCGAGGAAGTGCGCCGCGCTGTCGGGGAAGACGTGCCCCGGGCCCTGCGCGGCCACCAGGCCGGCCCGGCGCCGCACGTACCGCGGCGCGCGGCAGTGCCCCGCCGGGTGCAGGTCGCGCACCCGCACCCGGTCGCCCACCGAGAACGCGCGCGGGCGGTCGATGGCGCGCAGGTTGCCGGCGCCGCCGGAGGCCATCTGCGGCTTGTGCGGCTCGGGCGGGGCCGGCTCGCCCGCCGCAGCGCCGCGCAGCCGCGCGGCCCGGGCGCTGACCTGCCCGGCGCTGACGATTCCGCTGTCCTCCAGCAGGATCTGCGCGCCGATCAGCCACCTGTTGTAGTAGCCGCGCAGGTACTCGCCGGGCGGCACCCGCTCGATGGCGTGGCGGAACGCGTGCAGGTTCGCCCCGGCGGCGCGGATCGCCAGCAGGCCGAGCGCGAACGCGGTGCCCTCCCACGGCTGCGCGAACGGGGGGCCGGCGTCGAGCGGGAGCACGTGCCCGAACCCCTGCATCCCGCCCACGTCATGGATTCCGTCCATGGCGGCTTGCGCTCCCTTCACGGGCGCCAGCCCCGGCGCCGGGCCGCGCGGGCCCGGCGCCGGCGGCGGCCCGTCAGACGGTCCAGGTGTTGAGCTGGAACGCCCCGGCCCGCCAGGCGGTCAGGGCGGAGTCGAGCACGTCGAGGGGGTTGAACGCCTGGACGCCGTCGATCAGGTCCTCCTCGCGGAATCCGTACAGGGCGCCCATGGCGAACCGGCAGGCATAGACCTTGGCGCCCTCCTTCAGGAGGGTCTCGATCTGGCGGTTCACGGCCAGGTTGCCCGGGAACCCCTCGGTGCCGACCGTCGGGTAGCCGCGGGTGCGCGAGGCGAGCAGGACCCCCGGCCCGTACAAGATGATGGAGACGTCGAAGCCCTTGCGGACCAGGCGGGTCGCGGTGAGCAGGTTCACCAGCGACACCGAGCCCTCGAAGGGCACCGAGTGGATGAAGATGAAGGCCTTCTCGCCCGGGTTGGCCTGGATGTCCTCGAAGAGCTTCTCCTCGGTCTTGTACAGGGAACCGCCCGGCTCCGCGCGGGGGGTCTCGACGGTGATCGGCATGGCTGCTCCTGATTCTCTCGTGTTCGGTTGCCGACGGGCTGCGCCGTGACATCAGGCCGCTGGACCAAGGGGAGGCTCCCCCGCCGTCCAGGTCATGCGATGGCTGCCCGGCATGCGGCGCATGATCGCCGACCGCAGGCTCCAGGGCAGCGCCCGGTAGGCCGGGGCGTACACCCGCAGCCAGAAGACCGCCGCGCCGCGCGGCGGGCGCGGCGGCGGGACCCCGTACTTGGCGGCGACCTTCTCCTGCGCCGCGATCATGAGGTAGCGCTCCGACGTGGCGCGCAGCCAGCGCGAGAAGCTCACCTCAGCCTCCGATCCGGGAGAGCAGGTTCTGCGCCGCCAGGGCTATCGGCTCGTTGAGCGCCCCGATCGGCGGCGAGTACACGTTCTCCATCGTCGCGAGCTGCCGGGCGGTGATGCCCGTGCGGACCGCCATGGCCAGGAAGTCCGCGCGCTCCTTGATGCCCTCGGCCCCGACCATCTGGGCGCCGATCAGCCGCAGCGACCCGGGCTCGGCGAGCAGCTTGACCCGGATCTTCTTCACCCCGGGGTAGTAGCGGGCGCGGGAGATGCCCTCGGCCACGCCCACCACGTGGGGGATGCCGAGCGCGGTCGCGAGCGTCTCGCTGAACGAGACGCCGCCGATCATCCATTCCCCCGCCACCATCCCCCACGGCACGCTCACCGGCTGGTAGGACCTGCTCCCGCCGGCGGCGTTCGTCCCGGCCACCTTGCCCTGGGCGTAGGCGTGGCTGCCCGACAGGCCCTGGACCGGGATGCCGGACACGCTGTGCGGCACCTCCACGCAGTCGCCGGCCGCCCACACGTCCGGCGTGGTGGTGGCCATGCGCTCATCGACGATCACCCCGCCGGCCGAGCCGGTCCTGATGCCCGCGGCCGCCGCCAGCGCCGTGTTCGCCTGCTTCTTGGTGCAGACCACCGCGAGGTCGCACGGGATCTCGCCGTCCGAGGTCAGCACGGCCGAGACGGTCCCGTCGCCGGCGAAGCCGGTGAGGGTGGTGTTGAAGTGCAGCCGGGCGCCCATCTGCTGCCAGGACTCCTGGACCGGCCCGGCGATGTCGGGATCGGTGGCCGCCGTCAGCGCCCAGGCACCGGGATCCACCAGGTGGGTCTCGATGCCGCGGTGGCACAGCGCGGTGACCATCTCCAGCCCGAGCGGCGACGCCTCGATCACGACCGCCGCCTTGACCCGGTCCAGGACGGTGTCCCACTCCATGGCGCGGCGGATGTTCTTGACGAAGTACAGGCCGCCGAGCCCGGCGCCGGGCACGCCGGCGGGCGCGTAGCCGAATCCGGTGCAGACGATCAGCTTGTCGTAGCGGACCTGGCCCTCGCCGGCGACCGTGACCGTCTTGGCCGCGGCGTCCACGGCGGTGACGGCCGTGGAGTACCTGATGTCGATCCCGGCGTCCTCGTAGGTCTGCTTGGTCGCCAGGAACAGGCGCTCGAAATCGGGGATCTCCTTGCCGTGGACGTACGGGATGCCGCACGGGCTGTAGCCGACGTCCTCGAACTCGGTGTAGACGCGCACCTCGGCGCCCGGGTCGGTGCCCTTGGCTGCCCCGGCGGCGCCGATTCCGGCGGCCCCGCCGCCGATCACCACGATTCGCTGCGCCACCGGCTACCCTCCTGTGCGAGCAGGTGGATGGTCATTTAGTATCCGCGATGCTTCGTACACTATAATGACGACAGGCCCGTATGACGTCAAGACGAGCCATGCGTGACGGATGAGTGGGGATGGATGAACCGGTCGCCTCGAACCCAGGGCCCGCCCTGCCTCGACGCCCAGCCGTCGGCGCGCGGGGAGGACGACGACCTTGAGCGGATCGTCGGATCGATCGGCCTCAAGGTGTTCAGCCTCCGCAAGAGCATGGGCCTGTCGCTCCAGCAGCTTGCCGAGCGCTCGGACGTGTCCGCCGCCGCGATCCACAAGATCGAGCAGGGCGGGATGGTGCCGACCATCACGACGCTGCTGAAGATCGCCGGCGCCCTCGGCCGGCCGGCCTCGTTCTTCGTGGAGGAGGACGGGGGGCGGGAGGACTTCGTGGTCCTGACCCCCGCCGAGGAGACCCGGCCGGTCTACACCTCGCACCGCGGCATCACGCTGAGCAGCATCTCCGGGCCCTACGCCCGGTTCATGCTGGCCGGCGCCCGGGCGACCGTCACCGCGGGGGCCAGCAGCGGCAAGAAGCCCATGCAGCACCCGGGCGAGGAGCTCGTGCACGTCACCGAGGGCGTGCTCGAATTCAGCATCGCGGGCCAGGCGTACCGGGTCCGGGCCGGGGACACGCTGCACTTCCGCGGCGACCAGCCGCACTCGTGGCGCAACCCGGGCGACGCCGACGCGCACGCGGTCTGGATGGCCCTTAGGCCCCAGTAGCGGCGGCCCGCCCATGGCCGGGCGGGCCCCGCCCGGCCCGCTCAGCGCAGCGGGAAGGTCACCCCGTGCTCGGCGGCCGGGCGAGGCCCGAAGATGCGCCGCTCGGCGAGCTCGATCGCCACGTCGTTGATGCTGGCCTCACGCCGCCGCATCAGGCCGTCCTGGTCGAACTCCCACAGCTCGTTGCCGTAGCTGCGCCACCACTGGCCCTGCGGGTCGTGGCTCTCGTACTGGAACCGCACCGCGATGCGGTTGCCGTTGAAGCTCCACAGTTCCTTCCGCAGCGCGTAGTCCAGCTCCTTGGCCCACTTGCGCCTGAGGAACGCCACGATCTCCGCGCGCCCGGTCAGGAACTCGTCCCTGTTGCGCCAGACCGAGTCCTCGGTGTAGACGAGCGCGACGCGCTCCGGATCGCGGGTGTTCCAGGCGTCCTCCGCCGCCTGGACCTTCTGCCGGGCCGTCTCCTCGGTGAACGGCGGGAACGGCGGACGTGACATCTCAGCCTCCTGCGGGTGCCGGGCGGCCGCCCTCGCGGCGGACACGCCAATGATCGGCGCCAGCAGCCGGTCCCGTCCACCGGGGCCGGGCCCCACTTGATCCCAACCCGCCCGCTCGGTCCGGCCGGCCGCCGCCGACAACGCAACCGGACGGAGGCACCGCGGCCGTACCTGAAGCTTGACGGGCAGCTCGGATCCCGGCGAGCAGGCGCCGCTCCGGCACCGCCGGGTCCCCGGCTCGCCGCCCGCGCAGGTGGTCACGGTAGGGATCAACGAATGCCGGCCGGCACCAGGGCGCGCGGATGATGCGCTGGGGCTCGGCTGCTCGCGCGTGCGGCTGGACGGTGTTCGGCCCCAGATTCAGCCTTCGGGAGCATTCCAGCAGGCCGGTGCTCTGATCGAGCAGATCGTGGACCGGCCGCCACCGCTGCGCGGTCGTCTTCGCGTGCTTGCCGTCCCGGAACGGCGGCCGGGCGCTGGCCAGGCAGGAGCTGCGCGCGGCAGCCACCACCATCCGGGCTGCCTCTTCCCGGATCTCAGGTGAGTACTTCCGGAATTTCCCTGCCACGTGATCCCGGGGTTCCGCAGTTAGTCGGGGTTCTAGGCCACATTGAGGGCTGAGGCCGCAGGTCAGGGCCGTGGGGGTCGCTGCGGGAGTCCGGAGCGCATAGATACACGCCT
>JAJPIV010000005.1 GCA_021324595.1 Actinomycetota bacterium
GCGCCGGCGCCCGCCGGAGGCGGGCCCGCGGCAGCGGGAGCCGGGCTCGCCCCGGCCGGGGGTGCGCCGGCCGGGGCGAGCGGGCCGATGAGCGACTCGGCGACGGTGCCGACCACCGCGGCGGCGGTCAGCCACGGGTCCTGGCCGGCCGGGATCTCGCCAGCGGCCATCGCCCGCCCGATCAGGCCGGCGAAGAGCTCCCGGTACTGGCCGCGGAAGCGCAGCCGCTCGGCCCCGACCTCCGGGCCGACCGGCTCGGCCAGCAGCGCCCAGGCCAGGCGCGGCCCGGCGAGCGCACGTCCCGCGAACGTGCCGACGGCTGCCCGCAGCGCCGCCAGGGGCCCGCCGCCGACCCGCGCGGCCAGCCGCACGGCCTCCAGCTCCCGCCCGGCCTCGCGGCGGAACACCTCGGCCGCCAGCTCCGCCTTGGACTCGAAGTGCCGGTAGACCGAGCCGACCGACACCCCCGCGCGGGCTGCGGCTCCCGCGATCGTCAGGCCGGCGTAGCCCCGGTCGGCGATGATCGCGGCGGCGGCGGCGAGGAGCCGCTCCCTCGCGCCCGCGCGGCGGGCGAGCGCCGCCGGCGATGCCCGGTAGGGGCCTCGCGCGCTCCGGGCGAGGGCCCGGGTGTCCTGCATGGCAGCCATCCCGAATCCGTGAATCCAGGTTCATTCAAATCCTGAACCTGGATTCACGGCTTGTCAAGCGCGGCGCGCGGCGGCGCGAGCCGGCGTACGGGAAGCCGTCCGCCGAGTTCCTGCTGAAGCCGTCCGCCGAGTTCCTGCTGAAGCCGTCCGCCAAGTTCCTACTATTGAGCTGATATAAAATGAGCGGATGGACGCGGGTCAGCTGATGGCGCCCGAGGGCGGCGTCCCGCTCGGCCGCAGCCGCGCGGGAGTGCTCGAGGCGCTGAGCGCCGCCGGCGGCCCGCTCGACGCCCGCGAGGTCGCCCAGCGGGTGGGCCTGCATCCGAACACGGCACGGTTCCACCTTGAGGCGCTCGTCGGGGCGGGGCTGGCCGTCCGGGAGCGAGAGGACCGGGAGGCGCCCGGCAGGCCGAGGATCGGCTATCGCGCGGCCGGCGGCAGCGTCGGCGGGCGGCGTTACCGGCTGCTCGCGGAGATGCTCACCAGCATCGTCGCCGGGGCGGTGCCCGAGCCGGGAAGGGCCGCCGAGGAGGCAGGCCGGGAGTGGGGCGCCTACCTGAGCGAGCAGCCGCCGCCCTATCAGCGGATGTCCGGCGAGCAGGCGGTCGCGAAGCTCACCGCGCTCCTGGCCGACCTGGGATTCGCCCCGCAGGCCACGGCCGTCGCCGGCGGCGGGCGGTACGAGCTGCGGCTGCGCCAGTGCCCGTTCCGCGAGGTGGCCGAGCATCACCGGCAGGTCATCTGCGCGCTGCACCTGGGGCTCATGAGGGGGGCGCTCGGCCGGATGAGGGCTCCGGTCGGTGCCGACCGCCTTGACCCGCTCGTCGAGCCGAACCTGTGCGTCGCCTGGCTGGCCCCGCACGGCGAGCCGGGCGGGGCGCCGACCCGGGGGCCGGTCACCAGGCTGCCGGGCGATGCGGGCGCGCCCGCCGCCTGAGGTGGCGTCCGGTCCCTGGTGTAAATAGACGACGGGCGTAGGTTCCTTCCAGAGCTTGCCAACTCAGACCCGAATCCGCGAATAGCGTGCGTCAGCTGATCCTGCTGCGTCATAGTGATCTTGATGTGCCTGTTCTGCGTTGCCGGGCAGGCTGACAGCCCGGGTGTCGCGCCGGGTTTGCGTTTGGGTGGACCGCCCCGGTGATCTTGGAGGCTCTGATCCCTGGGAGGATTCCCTGAGGTGTTCGCGCTCGGGGACGTCGGTAGCGCCCCGTACTCCCACACCGTCGCGGCCAACCGCAAGCAGGCACCGGTGGTGGTCGCCAACCTGCTGGCCGCCATGAACGGCGAGCCGTTGCCGGCCAGCTACGACGGCTACGCCTGGTGGATTTTCACCACTGCCCGCAACCGGATGCTGCTGGCCGAGTTCGACTACTCGCTGAAGCCGCACCCCACGTTCCCGTTCATCAACACCCAGCGGGAGCGCTACGACATGTGGCTGCTCAAGCGCTACGGCCTCCCCTACATGTACTGGAACCTGATGCTGAGGGGCCGGGCCTGATCCGGCCGCCGTCGCCCGGGCGAGGTGACCGGCATGACCATCGGGTCAGGGGGCACGGCCGCGGACCGGCGTCCGCGGGCCGAGTCGGCGTGCGAGGGCGCGGGGTCAGCTCAGGGTCAGGTCAGGTCGGCCGATCCGGTCGGCTCAGATCGGCGATACGGTCGGATTCAGAGTGGCCGGGTGAGCCGCGCCAGGAGGCAGGCTTCCAGCGTGCCGGCAGGTTGACGGGAGCGCGCCAGTGCGAATCGGCGAGGTCGCGGGCCGGTCGGGGATCCCGGCCAAGACGATCCGGTTCTGGGAGGCCCGGCGCCTGTTGCCGGCTCCCGCCCGCACCCCGGCCGGGTACCGGGATTACGGCCCGGCCATCCTGGAGCGCCTGGCGTTCATCCGGCACGCGCAGGCCGCCGGGCTGACCCTGGAGCAGATCCGTCAGGTCCTGGACATCCGTGACGGCGGCCGGCCGCCCTGCGTTCATGTCACCGGCCTGATCGCCCGGCGCCTGGGCGAGGTGGAGGCCCGGCTGGCCGAGCTGGCCCGGGCCCGGGACCAGCTGGCCGCGCTCGCCGCCCGCGCCGCGGAGCAGGACCCGGCCGACTGCCGGGGCTATTGCTCGATCCTCACCGGCTGAGGCCGGCTGGCGCTGGCCTTCGCACTTGACCTTCCCGCGCAGGGGAAGGCATACCGTGACGACCGGGACGCGATGACCGGAGCCGCACCGGTGAAGGAGGAGCCGCGATGACCGGAACGATCCACCGCGCCACCCTGGAGGTGGCCGGGATGACCTGCACCGACTGCGAGCATCACGTGGCCGCCGCCCTGGAGGGCGCCGGGGCGGGGCAGGTGTCGGCGGACTTCCGCCGGGGGCTGGCGCGGTTCTCCTGGCCAGCGGGAGTGAGCGAGGCCGCGCTCCGGGAGGCGGTGACCGGGGCCGGGTACGCCCCGGGAACGCTGCGGACCGTGTCACGCGGTGCCCCGGCACCCTCCGGCGAGGGCGGGGCCGGGTACGACCTGCTGGTGCTGGGGGCGGGGTCGGCGGCGTTCGCGGCGGCGATCCGGGGCCGGGACGCCGGGTACCGGGTGGCCCTGGCCGAGGCCGGGACGCTGGGGGGGACGTGCGTGAACACCGGGTGCGTGCCGTCGAAGGCGCTGCTGGCCGCCGGGGCGGCCTGCTGGGCGGCGGGTCACCCGCGGTTCGCCGGGGTGCCCGCCTCGGCGGGCCCGGTGGACCTGGCCGCGCTGGTGGCGCAGAAGGACGAGCTGGTGGCCGCGATGCGGCAGGAGAAGTACGCCGGCCTGGTGGAGGCCTACGGGTTCGAGGTCCTGCCCGGTCATGCATCTTTCACCGGCCCGGAGACCGTGGAGGTGGCCGGGCGGGTGATCCGGCCCGGCGCGGTGCTGATCGCCACCGGCGCGTCCCCGGCGGCCCCGCCGGTCCCGGGCCTGGCGCGGGCCGGGTACCTGACCAGCACCACCGCCCTGGACCTCAAGGCTGTCCCGGAACGCCTGGCGGTGATCGGCGCGAGCGCGGTCGGGCTGGAGCTCGGCCAGTTCTTCGGCCACCTGGGGTCGGCGGTCACCTTCCTGGAGGTGGCCGGCCGGATCGCCCCGTTCGAGGAGCCCGAGGTGTCGGCGGCCCTGACCGGGGTGCTGGCCGGCCAGGGCGCCACGATCCACACAGGCGCCCACATCCAATCGGTGGAACGGGACGGGGACGTGCGCCGCATCCGCGCCACCGTGGAAGGCCGGGAGGTGGCCGTCGAGGCGGATGAGATCCTGGTCGCCGCCGGCCGTCGGCCCAACACCGCCGGGCTGGGCCTGGATGCCGCCGGGGTGGCTGTCGACGCCCGGGGCGCGGTGGTGACCGACGCCCGGCTGCGGACCACCAACCCGCGGGTGTGGGCGGCCGGGGACGTGACCGGCGCCCCGCAGTTCGTCTACGTCTCCGCCTACCACGGTGCCCTCGCGGCCGGGAACGCCCTGCTCGGAGAGGCCCGGGAGGTGGACCTGGCCGGGCTGCCGCGGGTCATCTTCACCACCCCGCCGGCGGCCGGCGCCGGGCTGACCGAAGCGCAGGCCCGCGACGCCGGCTACCAGGTCACCACGTCAGTGCTGCCCGCCACGGCACTGCCCCGGGCGCTGGTCAACCACGACACGTCCGGCGTGACCAAGCTGGTCGCCGACGCCGGCACAGGCGTCCTGCTCGGCGCCTCAGTCGTGGGCGAGGGCGCCGGGGACGCCATCCAGGCCGCCGTCCTGGCGATCCGCCACCAGATCACCACCGCCGAGCTGGCCGCCACCTTCCACCCCTACCTGACCACCGCCGAGTCCCTCAAGCTCGCCGCCCAGGCCTTCACCCGCGACGTCACCCGCCTGTCCTGCTGCGCCGCCTGAGCGCCGGACGGCCGCAGCACGCTGAGCCCGGACCTGGCGGGCGCCCGCGTTCCCCCGCACAATCGGGGTGTGCCGAGGCCCGGTATCGCGCCGATCGCGACATCGCCCGTCCGGGCGCGCGCGGACGTGGTAGTGCTGGGGGCGGGGATGGCCGGCGTGACGGCGGCGCGGGCGCTCTCCGCGGCCGGGGCGCGCGTGGTCGTCCTGGAGGCCGGTGACCGGGTGGGTGGCCGGGTCCGCACCGTGCGCGGCTTCGCCGCGGTGCCGGTGGAGGCGGGTGCGGAGTTCATCCACGGGGTCACCGCGGCGACCTGGGCGGAGGTCCGGGCCGCCGGGCTGCGCTGCCAGCCGGTGCCGTACCTGCGGAACTCCTGGTTCTGCCTGGCCGGGCGCAACCGGTGGCTGCCGCTGCACCTGCTGCATCCCGGCGCGTGGCCCGGCTTCGGCGTGCTGCGGGCCCTGCGCCGGGCCGCCGGGGACGCCGCCGGGGATGGCGAACCGAGCTGCGCGGCGCTGCTGGCCGGGCGGGGCTACCGGGGACGGGCGCTGGAGCTGGCCCGGCTCGCGGTGAGCGCGCACCTGCCGGGCAGCCCGGAAGAGCTGGGGGTGGCCGGGCTGGTCGCCGACGGGGTGCTGCGCCTGGAGCGGGGGCTCAACCACCGGGTGCTGGACGGGTACGACCGCGTGCCGGCGCACATCGCGGCGGGGCTCGACGTCCGCCTCGGCCAGCGAGTCACCGCCGTCGCCTGGGGGCCGGACGCGGTGGAGGTGACCGTGGACGGCGGCGGGGCGGTCGCGGCCCGGGCGGCGATCGCCGCCCTGCCGCACGGGGTGCTGGCGTCTGGCACGGTGCGGTTCGACCCGGCCCTGCCGGCGGCGAAGGCCGAGGCGATCCGCCGGATCCGCACCGGAGCGGTGGTCAAGGTGCTGCTGCGGTTCCGGGAGCGCTTCTGGCCCCGGCGGATGGCCCAGCTGGTGTGCGGCACCGGGCCGCTCACGCTGTACTGGCCGGCGTCGTTCGGGACGGACGGGCCGGCGGTGCTGGTCGGGTATGCGACCGGGCCGCGCGCCCGCGCGCTCTCGGAGGCCGGCGCCGATCGCGCCGCCGAGGCGGCGCTGGAGGACCTGGCGAGGCTCTTCCCGCGGTCACGCCCGCGCGCCGGCGTGACCGGCACCCTGTTCGCCGACTGGCCGGCCGACCCGAACGCGCTCGGCGGCTACACCTACCTGCCGCCGGGGGCGGCCGGGGCGCGGGAAGCGCTGGCCGCGCCGGACACCGGGGCGCTGCTGTGGGCGGGCTCGGCGGCCGCGTGGCAGCCGATCGCCGACACCGTCGAGGCGGCCTACCTGTCCGGCCTGCGCGCGGCCGGCCAGGCGGCCCGCCTGCTCGGCGGCGACCCGCCCGGCCCGGGATGAGGCGGCCCGGCCCGGGATGAGGCAGCGACGATCAGCGACCTCAGCCTCGCGGCAGCGCGAGTGCCCGCACGGCGGCGGAGGCGACTCCAGCGGCCGTCCAGCGTCCGCGCCGCCACCCGGCCGCCATCGTGTTCTTGAACGCGACCGCGAGATCCGGGCGCTGCCTCGTCCCGGCTTCCGGCTCACATGAGCTTCACATGGGGCTCACATCATCGGCTCCTTACGCTGCGCCTGTGCGGCTGCTGGTGGCTGAGGACGACCCGAGGATGGCCGCGCTGCTGGAACGCGGCCTGGCCCAGGAGGGGTATGCGGTCGACGTCGTCGGCACCGGGACCGAGGCGCTGGGGCTGGCGCGGGAGAACCGGTACGCGGCGATCGTGCTGGACGTCATGCTCCCCGGATGCGACGGGTTCACGATCTGCCGGCGCCTCAGGGCCACGCGGCTCTGGACGCCGGTGCTGATGCTGACGGCCAGGACGGAGATCGACGACCGCGTGACCGGCCTTGATTTCGGGGCCGACGACTATCTGGTCAAGCCGTTCAGCTTCGCCGAGCTGGCCGCCAGGCTGCGCGCCCTGACCCGGCGGGCTCCTGCCGAGCGGCCCCCGGTCCTGGCCGCCGGCGACCTGCGCCTGGACCCCGCGAGGCGGCGGGCCTGGCGGGGCGACGCGGAGCTGTCGCTGTCGCCCACCGAGTTCGCGCTGCTCGAGCTGTTCCTCCGGCATCCGGGGATCGTGCTGAGCCGCACCCAGATCCTGGACCACGTCTGGGATCTCGGCTATGCGGGCACCTCCAACGTCGTGGATCAGTACGTCCGCTATCTGCGCTCGAAGATCGACCGCCCGTTCGGCCGCGCCGACCTGCAGACCGTCCGGGGCGTCGGGTACCGGCTGCGGGAGACGGCCGGGGGTGGCCGGTGCCGATAAGGATCAGGCTCGCGCTGCTGTTCGCGCTCGGCACCGCGATCCTGATCGGCGCGGGCGGGGCCGTGTTCGTCTCCAGGCTGACCGCCAGCCTGCGCGGTTCGCTGGCAGCCACGCTCGCCGTGCGGGCGACGGCGGACGCCAGGAGGGTGCCCGACCTCGGCGACGCGGGCGACGACCCGTCGGGCGACTCCCGGCCAGCCGGCCGCGGGGCGGCGGTCACGCCGATCCAGCGGGCGGCCCGGCCTGCCCGGCAGTGCCTGCCGGCCGGCCAGGTCGCCGACGGCGGGGCGGTCGGCCAGCTGATCGGCCCGTCCGGGGCGCCGCTGCCGGTCGGCGGCCAGTGCACGGGCGTCCTGCTGCTGACGCCGGAGCAGCTGGCGGCGGCCAGGCGGGGGCCCCTGGTCACCACGGCCCGGCTGGGCGCCACCGGCCCGCAGGCCCTGATCTACGCCCGGCCGGCCGCCGACCACGGGGGGATCGTCGTCGTCGAGGCCGCGTCGCTGGCGACCGTGAACGCAGCGGCCAGCGAGGTGAGGACGGCGCTGCTGGCCGGCGGGCCGGCGGCGGTCATCCTGGCCGGGCTGGCCGCCGCACTGGTCGCGGGCGCGGCACTGGCACCGGTGACCCGGATGCGCCGGCAGGCCGATCTCATCTCGGCGCGCGACGCCGATTCCGCGCTGTCGGTCCCCAGGACCAGGGACGAGATCGCGGCGCTGGCCGGAACGCTGAACGCGCTGCTCGCCAGGCTCCAGGGGGCGCTGAGCCAGCAGCGGGGCTTCGTCGCCGCCGCCGGGCACGAGCTGCGCACCCCGCTGGCGGCGTTGCGGGCGGAGCTGGAGCTGGCCGGCCAGCCCGGCCGGTCGCGCGGCGATCTGGCGGCAGCCGTCCGGGATGCCCTGGCCGACACGGATCGGATCATCCAGCTGGCCGAGAACCTGCTGCTCCTGGCCCGCAGCGACGACAGGCGCGTGATCGCGGCAGTGCGCGCCATCCGGGTGGCGGACGTGCTCGAGCCGTGCGCCGCCAGCTTCGCAGCCCTTGCCGCGCAGCGGGGCGTCACGATCGGCACCGAAGTTCCGGACGGGCTCGTCGCCAGCCTGGACGAGCTGCGGTTCCGGCAGGTGGCCGACAACCTGATCGCGAACGCCCTGCGAGCCAGCCCGGCTGGCTCACGAGTGCGGGTCACCGCGCGGCGCGAGGGCGGTGCGGTGGTGATCGAGGTGACCGATCAGGGGCCGGGCTTCCCCGAGGATTTCCTGCCGCGGGCGTTCGACCGGTTCAGCCGCCCGGACGACAGCAGGTCCAGCCGGGACGGCGGTGCGGGGCTCGGCCTGGCGATCGTGCGGGCGCTCGTGGAGGCTCATCACGGCAGCGTCTCGGTCGGCAACCGGCCCGAGGGCGGCGCGGTGGCCCGCATCGTGCTGCCAGCCGTCGCGGCGGATGCCGCCGGGCAGCGACGGCAGGATGTGAGAAGTCACACGGCCGTCTCATCACGCGCAAATCTTCGTGGGGCATCGTCTGGGTGATCGCCCAGATCGGATCAGCAAGGAGGAGCCAGAATGCGCCCACGAGGCTACACGCACCCGGTTGGCACGGCACTGGCCGTGGCGGGCACTCTCACCGTGGCCGGCGCGGCGCTCGCGGCCGGCGTGGCACTCGCGGCCGGGCCGGCCGCTACGGGCGCGGTGACTGCCGCATCGCGCGCGATCAGCCTGAACCCCGGGCCGGCGGCGGCCGACCAGGCCGCCGTCGCCTACGTCCAGCGGCACTACCGGGGAGACGGCCTGGTGCGGGTCCTGGCCACGGAGCCCGACGTCGAGCGCGGCCGTGCCGTGTATGATGTCCGGCTCACCGCCCCGGACCACGTCACGTACGTCGCGCACGTCAGCCGCGCCACCGACGTGGTGCTGTCGATCGACCGGGCCGAGTCACAGGCCAGCGGCGCGATCGCCGGGGCCACGCCGGCCGACCGGCCGGACCCCGGGGACCGCTCGCCCGACCGGGGAGCCGAAATGGGCGACCGCGGCGACATCGCGGACCACGGCGACATCGCGGACCACGGCGACCTCCAGGACGGCTGAGCTGGTGCTCGCGGGGATCTGGCGACTGCCGGCCGGCCGCCGGGGACCGGGCGGATGACGCGGCACGCCCGTCCGCCGGCGACCGGGCCGGCAGGCTCGCTTCATCCTCCGGGTTGATTTTCAATTAACCCGATTAAATAAATCTGGAAGCCGGGTCAGCAGCGCAGGTGCTGGCTGCCCAAGGGCGGAGACCGCGCCCTCAGCGGTGTTCCGCGCCAGGCGCTGGCCCAGGGCCGGGCTCAGCGGCGGGGGGCGCGCGGGGCAGTGGCCGCCGGGGACAAGTTCCCAGGCCAGTTTTGACAAATCAGCTAGAATTAAGGTTGAGGCGCGGCCAGGTGACGACTACGCCCGGCGTGCATTCTGCCGTCCGGCCGGGCCAATCAGGCTGCCAGCCACGGCAGGTGCCCGCCGCCGGCCGAGGTGGCCGTGCACGCACAGCCGGGCCTTTGGCCCAGCCGGCTTGGTCCGACGGAGGAGGGAGGTCGCCATGCACCCAGATCCCGCGCTTGCCGCGGGGAAGCTCGCCGTCATGGCCGTGGCCGTCGTCGCCGCGCTGGCGATCTGGCTCGTCTTGGTGTTCCTCGCCGCCCGGCCGCCGCGCGGCACATCCGCCAGCGTGCACGCCCGATCGCGCGACCAGCAGGCGCCCGCCCCCATGACGCCGCCTTCGCCGACATCGCAACCGCCCGGCAGGGCAGCTGCCTGATCCGGCGATGCCGTCACCTGGCATCAGTGACGCAGGATCTGCGGTGATGTGGCTCTCCCCGCCGATCCACTCCACGTCCTGTGCGGTGAACCCATCGAAGAGCTTGCAGGACGCCTCGGGCAGCGGGCCGGTGAACCACTGGTCGCCGAGCCCGCTCACCCGGATCGCGAAGTTCCGGCAGCTGATCGTCATCGCCGTCACGACGCTGGATCCGGGGACGCCCGCGGCCGCGTCCGCCATCGCCTTGGCCGCCGCCATCGACAGGCGCAGGAACGAGTAGTCGCTGGCGGAGAAGAACCGCAGCGCCGTCTGCACCGGCTCCTTGGACCCGCTCACCGCGTGCTCGACGAGGTGCGGCATCAGCTCCCTGGTGAACAGGATGGTGGCGGCGGTGTTCCTGCTGTGCAGCTCGTCGCCCATCCGCAGCGCCCGGCTGATCAGCGGCCTCAGCGGGATGCCGCCGCTGGCGCGGATGACCTCGCGCAGCACGGGCGCCAGCTCGTCGCGCAGGAAGTCCAGGCCGGCGCGGACCCCGTCGTCGTAGGAGCCGTAGTTCAGCCTGCGCCGCGACTCGCCCTCGTAGAAGTTGCAGTACGGCCGGCCGGGCACGCGAGCATCGCCGCCGCCTTGCGGCATCTCTCCCGCGACCCGGTACGCGCATTCCGCCTGCTCACAGACCGAAGTAACGGTCAGTAATGGACAATGCAAAGACCCTGCCTTCTTGGACGCGCACGGCAGGCAACGCGTTGCGCCACGTCGGCCGCTCATCACGCTCGGTCTCCACAGCAGGTGTCCGACGCGCCCGGACCCGCCGATCTGGCGTGCTCTCGCCGGCTGATCAGGCGTCTTCACGATGCGCAGATCGGGTGGATCTGCGCGGCGTCAGGCTGTGCCCCGACCGCCCGAGGCAGGCAGAGCCGCACAAGTAGTAGTCAGGATTCGGACTAGTGTGGTCTATATTTCGGACCATGTCGATCGCCGCCACGCCAGTTCCCATGTCGCAGGCCAAGGCCCGCCTGTCCGAGCTCGCCCGGCGGGTGCGTCGCCAGCATGAGCGGATCACGCTCACCCGCAACGGCGAACCAGAAGCCGTCCTGGTGTCCGTCGATGACCTTGAGGGCCTGGAGATGACCCTGGAGATCCTCGCCGACGCCGAGGCGGTCGCCCGGATCGGTGAGAGCCTGGCCGCGCTCGGTCGCGGCGAGCCCGGCGCCGATCTGGCCGCCGTCCGTCAGGACCTGGCCCGGCGCCGCGCCGCCGGGGCGTGAGCGGCCAGCCCGCGCAGCGGTACGACATCCGGTTCCAGCCGGCCGCCAGGCGGGCGATCGCCGCCCGCCTGCCCGAGTCCGTCACCGCTGCCGTAATCGAGTTCTGCGACTCGGCTCTGGCGGAGAACCCGCACCGGGTCGGCAAGCCCTTGGCCGGGCCCCTGACTGGCTGTCACGGTGCCCGCCGGGGCACCTACCGCGTTGTCTACCGGATCGATGAGAACACTCGCACCGTCCACGTGCTCGACATCGACCACCACTCCGAGATCTATCGCCAGCACCAGTAACCCCGGCCACCGACCGGTCACCCTCAGGCAGCACCAAGCATCAAGACCCTCGCGCGCAGTCCCGCCGGGATTCCCCTCAAACCCGATTCCGCGAGTAGGGCTGGCGGCACGGCCGGGTAGATGCTGATGGGTGCCGGTCTGGCCTGGGATGGTGATCGTTGGGTGGTGCTCGTCATTGTGGGCTGGAGAGGCGCCTATCTGGTGGAGGGGATGGGCGGCAGGGGGCTGGAGCGGCAGCTGGCACGGGTCGGCGCGCCGGGTGCGGCGCTGGGCGCGAGCGCGGGGCTGGCGGCCGTCACCGGGGTGTGCGGCCGGCTGGGGGTGACCGGGGCGGTCGACGCCGCGGTCGGGCTGGTCAAGCGGCGGGATGGCGGTTGGGGCGCTGGGGGGCTGCTGGCCGGGGAGGATTTCCTGGCCGACCTGGGCCGGTAGCGCGCCGATGCGGCCGGGCAGCTGGTGACGGCGTGCCAGGGCTGGCGCTGGTGACCGCGGCGGGCCTGGCCCGGCGGATCACTCCCGCGCAGTGGCAGGCGGTAGAGGCCGACGAGCAGTGCTTGAAACCTGTGGGTCTGCCGGGAAGGGCATGAAGGAGGGTGCACCTTCCCGGAGGGTGATCGAGTACCGCGACCTGGCCAGCGACGACGGCCGCAACCGCCAGATCACCGCCGACGTCACCACCGCCCTGCGCAGGGGCCGCCACTGCCTGGTGCTCACCCAGGGGTCGCGCACCTGCGCAAGCTCGCCGAGGGTCTCCAGCAAGCCGGTCACAACCCGGTCATCCTCCGCGGCGGCATGGGCGCCAGTAGCCGGGACGCGGCGACCGCCCGCCTGACGCCCCGGCCCGGCGGCCCGCCGCTGCTGGTCGTCGCCACCGGCCCGTACGCCGGGGAAGGGTTCGACTGCCCGGCCCTGGACACCTTGTTCCTCGCCGCCCCGGTCAAATGGAAGGGCAAGCTCGTCCAGTACGCCGGGCGGATCCTGCGCCCTTACCTCGGCAAGGAAACAGCGGAGGTCCACGACTATCACGACGCCGCCACCGGCGTCCTGGCCGCCACCCTGGCAGGCCGTGCCCCCGGCTACATCAGCCTGGGCTTTCCTGACCCCCGCCAGGTCACCGCCACCGAGAGTGCCAGCTCCGTGCCAGCGGCGGAGCCGGCGGACACCCTGGCTCGTGGCGCTGTTGCGCCAGGAGATGTAACCCCGGACATGACCGATAGGTTATAATCCGAGGGGTGGCGTGGGAGGTGAGCCTCCATCCCGAGGTCGAGGCGTGGTACCTGGCGCTATGCGAAAGCGACCCGGAGACCGCCGACCTGATCGAAGACACGATCGATCAGCTCGCCGACGAGGAACCGGCCCTCGGGCGGCCGCTCGCGGACCGGGTGAAAGGGTAGCCGGTACCACAACATGAAGAGCTCCGGCCGCCGTCGTCGGGGACGACGGAGATCAGGCTGTTGTTCGCGTTCGATCCCAGGCGTGAGGCGATCTTCCTGGTCGCCGGGGACAAGGCTGGGAACTGGGAAGGCTGGTACCGCCAGGCCATTCCGCTGGCGGACGAGCGGTTCACCCGGCACCTGGCCGAGCTTGAGAAGGAAGAGGAGACGGGGAAGCGATGAGCAGCGGCTACGCCAGGTGGAACGACGTCCGGGCCCAGGGCCGGGCAGTGGATCCGCGAACCGCCGATGACCAGGCCGCGGGTAAGGCCGCGGCCCGCGAGCGCCGGGAGGCATACGTCCGTGGGCACCAGCTCGCCGAGATGCGCACCGCTGCGGGGCTGACCCAGGCGGAACTGGCCGACGCCCTCGGCGTCTCACAGGCCCGCGTCTCCAAGATCGAGCACGGCGAGATCTCCGGCATCGAGGTCGTCCGTGCCTACGTCGCCGCCCTCGGGGGAAGCGTCGACGTGGTCGCCCGCCTCGGCGACCGGAGCTGGAAGGTGGCCTGACCGCCAGCCAGCCCTGCACCGACGGACTCTGACTCAGGCCGCTGTTACCGCGTCCCCGGTACTACAGTTCGGGTTTGTGATCTAGCGCCTGGGTGATCATGGGGTGTCCGGGGCCGTGTGCCGGGCACGGGGACGGCCACCTGAATGATCGGGTGCTGTGGCGCATCACGATCGTGGCCGCTGCGGCCTTCGTAGCGGGCAGTGCCTGGCTGGGGAGCCAGCTGGAGAAAGGGCGGATGCCGGCCGGAGTCGCCCGCCAGCATGCCGGGCCCGCCGGCCA
>JAJPIV010000116.1 GCA_021324595.1 Actinomycetota bacterium
CCGGGCCAGGCCGCATCACCGGGCCAGGCCGCATCACCGGGCCAGGCCGCATCACCGGGCCAGGCCGCATCACCGGGCCAGGCCGCATCACCGGGCAAGGCAGCGATCCAGCCGGAGGGAACGTGACCAGGCCGTGGCTTCCCTGGGCCCGGTCCGCGGCCCGCCCGGGGCCGGCGCCAGCCGGCCAGCCGCCTGCCGGCCCCGCCCGCCCGCTGCTTGAGGTCCGCGACCTCACCGTCCACCACGGCCAGCTCCGAGCGCTCACCGAGGTGAGCCTGACCGTGCACCCGGGCGAGGTGTACGCGATCATCGGGGCGAACGGGGCGGGCAAGTCCACGTTGCTGCGCACGCTGGCCGGCCTGCACGCGCCCACCTCGGGGACGGTCGTGTTCGACGGCGCCGACGTGACCGGCCTTCGGCCGGACCGGCGGGTGGCCGCGGGGATCGCCATGGTGCCGGAGGGCCGGCGGCTCTTCGGCTCGCTGACCGTCGAGGAGAACCTGCTGGTCGGCGCCGCCTATGCCCGGCCCGGGCCGTGGTCGCCCGAGCGGGTCTACGAGCTGTTCGGCTGGATGCGCGAGCGCCGCGGCCAGCGGGCCGCGCTGCTGTCCGGGGGCGAGCAGCAGGCCGTCGCGATCGGCCGGGCGCTGGTCGCCAACCCCCGGCTGCTGCTGCTGGACGAGCTGTCCCTCGGCCTGGCGCCGGCCGTCGTGCGCCGCATCTACGGCATGCTCCCTGACCTGCTGGCGGCGGGCCTGACGGTCCTGCTGGTCGAGCAGGACGTGAGCCAGGCGCTGCGCGTCGCCACGCACGTCCACTGCCTGCTCGAGGGCAGGACCACGCTCCGGGGAGCCCCGGGCGAGCTGACCGCGGCGGCGATCGAGGACGCCTACTTCGGCCTGGCCAGGGCCAACGGCCAGGGGACCCGCGGAGGTCCTAGATGAGCTGGGTCAACGCCGTCATCCAGGGGATCCTGCTCGGCGGCCTGTACGCGCTGTTCGCGTGCGGCCTGTCGCTGATGTTCGGCGTGATGAACGTGATCAACCTGGCTCATGGCGACCTGGCCGTGGTCGCCGCCTACCTCGCCCTCGGGGTGATCACGATCACTCACGTCCCGGCGCAGTGGTCGTTCCTCATCGTGGTGCCGGTCTTCGCCGCGCTCGGCTACGCCGTGCAGCGGACGCTGATCCAGGCGAGCCTGAACCGCGGGGTGCTCACCACGCTCCTGGTCACCTTCGGCCTGTGCGTGGTGATCGAGAACGCCCTGCTGCAATTCCTGTCGGCGAACACCCACTCGATCCCGGTGAGCGCGGCCCTGGTGTCGGCCTCGTTCACCATCGGCAGCGGCATCACGATCGCCTACCTCGACCTGGTGATCTTCGGTGCGGCGGTGATCGTCCTGCTTGGCCTGCAGTACTTCCTGTCCTCGTCGAAGTACGGGCGGCTGATCCGCGCGGTGGCCGACGACCGGGAGGCGGCTCAGATCACCGGGGCGAGCCACCGGCACGTCTTCGGGATCGCGGCGGCGATCGCATTCGGCACCGTGGCCCTGGCCGGCATCGCGTTCGGCACGTACTCGCAGTTCGATCCGACGATCGGCACCGACCAGCTCCTGCTGTTCGCGTTCGAGGCCGTCGTGATCGGCGGCCTGGGATCGCTGTGGGGCACCCTGATCGGCGGGGTGCTGCTGGGCGTGGCCCAGCAGATCGGGGCCACGATCGGCACGAACGACCAGGTCCTGGCCGGGCAGTTGTTCTTCCTGGCCGTGCTCGTGCTGCGGCCGCAGGGCGTCATGGGATCGCGGGGGACGGCATGAGCGAGGTCGGGCAGGCACCCCCGGCGCACCCGGCCGGCGCGCTGGCCGGGCCGCGGGTCACCCGGTCGCGCCGTTCCCCGCTGTGGGCGGGCACGGTCGCCGCGGCCACGGCTGCCGCCGTCGTCGTCCTGGCCATCCTGCCGTACCTGGCCTACCAGAACGTCACCAACCTGCTCGACGAGGTCTTCTACCTCATGGTGATGGCCAGCATGTGGAACCTGCTGGCAGGCTACGCGGGGCTGGTCTCCGTCGGGCAGCAGGCGTTCATCGGGCTCGGCGCCTACGCTGTCATCATCCCGGCCCTGCACGGCGCGAACGCGTTCGCGGCGCTGCCGCTGTCGGTCGTCGTGGCCGCAGCCGCCGGGGTCATCGCCTGGTGGCTGGTCTCCCGGCTGCGCACCGGATACTTCGCGATCACCACCTGGGTGATCGCGACCGTCTGCGAGCTGGTGATCTCCCGGTACCAGTCGCTCGGCGGCGGCACCGGAGTCCTGCTGCCGCTGCCGACCTCGATCAGCCCGACCCTGCTCGGCGCCTACATCTACTGGATCGCGCTGTTCGTGCTCATTGCCGGGATCGCGACCGTCTACCTCATCCTGCGGTCGCGGACCGGGCTGGCGCTCACCGCGCTGCGCGACGACGAGACGGCAGCCCACAGCGTCGGCGCGCGGGTCGGGCGGACCCAGAGGATGGTCTTCGTCGTGGCCGCCGGCGGCTGCGGCGCCGCGGGCGCGGTCTACATGCTGACCCAGGCCCAGTTCCTCCAGCCGTCGTCGGCGTTCTCGGTGGAGTGGTCCGCGAAGATCATCTTCATCACGATCATCGGGGGGATCGGGTCGATCGAGGGGCCGATCCTCGGGACGATCGTCTACGTCGCGCTCGAGCAGGCGCTGGCCTCCTACGGCACCTGGTACTTCATCATCCTCGGCCTGGTCGCGATGGGGGTGGCGCTGTGGGCGCCGCGCGGGCTGTGGGGGCTGATCGCCGACCGGTTCGGCATCCGGCTCTTCCCGGTGGGGTACCACGTGTGGCTGCCGGGCGAGGACGGCCGCGCGCGACGGCGGCGCTGACGCCGGCCGGCCGCGGGACCCCGCCCGGCTGCGGGGCCCCGGCCGCAGCCCGCGGGGAGTGACCGGAGCGCGCGCACGCATCCGGTGACGCGGCCAGGGCCGGCGAGCGGCGGGCGGGTCAGCCCCACACGTCGCGGGCGACCTCGACGACCAGCCGCAGCTTGGCCGCCTGCTGCTCGCGGGTGAGCGCGTTGCCCTCCACGGTCGAGGAGAACCCGCACTGCGGCGACAGGCACAGCTGGTCGAGCGGGACGTACTTGGCGGCGGCGTCGATGCGCCGCTTGAGCGCATCCGGGTCCTCGAGCTCGCCGCGCTTGGTGGTGACCAGGCCGAGCACGACCATCTTCCCCTTGGGCACGAACCGCAGCGGCTCGAACCCGCCCGAGCGCTCGTCGTCGTACTCCAGGAAGAACCCGTCCACGGCGAGCTCGCTGAACAGCGCCTCGGCGACGAAGTCGTACCCGCCCTCGGCCGACCAGGAGGACCGGAAGTTGCCCCGGCACATGTGCGTGGTCACGGCCATGCCCTCCGGCCGGCCCGAGATCGCGGCGTTGACCTGCTGGATGTAGCGCAGGTGCAGGTGCTCGGCGTCCTCGCCGCGCCCGGCGATCTCGGCGCGCTGCGCCGGGTCGTTCAGGTAGGCCAGGCTGGTGTCGTCAAGCTGCAGGTAGGTGCAGCCGAGCTCGCCCAGCCGCCGCACCTCCTCGGCGTAGGCGGCGGCCAGGTCGGCCCAGAACTCCTCCATGTCCGGGTAGACCGCCGGGTCGATGGAGGCCGGGCCGCCGCGGTAGTGGACCATGTTCGGCGACGGGATCGTGAGCTTGGCCGTGACCGGCGGCCTGACCACGGACCGCAGGTAGCGGAAGTCGTCGGCGAAGATCGTCCGCTCCAGCCTGATCTTGCCGCCGACGTGCAGCGCTGCCGGGGTGAACTCGATCTCCCCGCTCGGGTTGCGGAACCTCACCGCGAGGTTCCCCGGCGCCTTGCTGATCCCGCCGCGCTGGTAGATGAAGTCCATGTGCCAGGAGGCCCGGCGGAACTCGCCGTCGGTGGCCGACAGCAGCCCGACCTCGGCCTGCATCGCCACCGCGTCCGCGATCGCGGCGTCCTCCGCCTCCCGCAGCCGCGCCGCGTCGATCTGCCCGGCGGCGTACTGGTCCCGGGCGGCGAGCAGCTCGGGCGGGCGGAGCAGGCTGCCGACGTGGTCGGCGCGGAACGGCGGAGTGGTGCGCATCGGTGTTCCCCTTCGTCGGTGATCTGGCCGGTGGTCGCGGGCCGCGGCCGGCTCACGCCGTCATGGCCGGCCGGCGGGCAAGTCCGGGTACCCGGTGTAATTCTCCGCCAGCGAGGTCGCGGCGGCGCGCGAGGTGGCGACATAGCGGAGCTGCGACAGCTGGAGCTTGGCCTCCATCGCGTCCGCGCCGGGCGTCCTGTGCAGCATCGTCGTCATCCACCAGGAGAAGTGGGTGGCGCGCCAGACCCGCGCCAGGCAGGTGGCCGAGTACGCGTCCGCCAGGCGCTCGTCGCCGCGCAGCAGCGCGCCGATCGCGGGGGCGAGGACGGCCACGTCCGCCAGGGCCAGGTTGAGCCCCTTCGCCCCGGTCGGCGGGACGATGTGGGAGGCGTCCCCGGCCAGGAAGAGCCGCCCGTACCGCATCGGCTCGCTGACGAAGCTGCGCATCGGCGTGATCCCCTTCTCCAGCACCGGGCCTGCCTTCAGCTCCCAGCCAGGCAGCGCGAACCGGATGGCCAGCTCCTCCCAGATCCGCTCGTCCGGCCAGCTCGCAAGGTCCTCGTCGGGACTGACCTGCAGGTACAGGCGGCTGACCGTCGGGGTGCGCAGGCTGTGCAGCGCGAAGCCGCGCGCGTGGTGGGCGTAGATCAGCTCGTCGGTGGAGGGCGGGACGTCGGCGAGGATGCCGAGCCAGGCGTAGGGGTACTCGCGCTCAGTCACCGTCCGCAGGCTTGCCGGGATCGCCGGGCGGCAGATCCCGTGGAAGCCATCGCACCCGGCGATCACGTCGCACTCCACCTCGTGCCTGGTGCCGTCGGCACTGGTGTAGCCGAGCACCGGCCGCTCGGTCTCCAGCCCGAAGACCGCCGTGTCGGTCACCTCGAACTCGATGGCGCCGCCATCGGCGAGCCGCCGGGCGATCAGGTCCTTGACCACCTCGGTCTGGGCGTAGACCGTGACCGTACGCCCGCCGGTCAGGTCCCGGAAGTCGATGTGGTGACGCTCGCCGTCGAACTGCAGGTAGATCCCGCCGTGCTCGAGGCCCTGCCGGTCCAGGCGCTCGCCGACCCCCGCCTCGCGCAGCAGCCGCACGCTGCCATGCTCAAGCACGCCGGCCCGCTGCCGCGCCTCGCAGTAGGCCCGGCTGCGATCCTCGACGACGAGCGAGTCGATGCCGCGGAGCGCGAGCAGGTGGGACAGGAGCAGCCCGGCGGGCCCGGCGCCGACGATGCCTACCTGAGTGCGCATGCCAGGCCGGCCCGCATCAGAACGGGTAGGTCGCGATGTCGCCCCGCATGGTCACCCACCGGACGTCGGTGAACGCCTCGATGTTCGAGGCGCCCCCGAACCGCGCGCCCGTCCCCGAGGCGCGGACGCCGCCGAATGGAGTGTTGGGCGCGTCGTCGACCGTCTGGTCGTTGATGTGCACGATGCCGGTCGGGATCTTCCGCGCGAGCTCCAGCCCGCGCATCACGTCCCGGGTGAGGATGCCGAGGGAGAGCCCGTACTCGGAGTCGGCGGCGAGCGCGGCCGCCTCGTCAGCCGAGCCGACGCGCACGACCGGGGCGACCGGGCCGAACACCTCGCTGGCGTAGGCGGGCATCGACGGCGAGACCTCGGCCAGCACCGTCGGCCGGTAGAACAGGCCCTCGTAGGTGCCCCCGGCGGCAAGCTTGGCGCCCGCCTCCACGCTGGCGGTGACCAGGCCGTGCACCTTGTCCCGCTGCCGTTCGTCGATCACCGGGCCGAGCGCGACCTGCCCGGATGCCGGGTCGCCGACCGGCAGGTGGCTCGCCTTCTCCGCGAGCCGGGCGACATAGTCGTCGTAGACGGCCTCGTGCACGAGGTGGCGGCCGGTGGTCATGCAGATCTGCCCCTGGTGCAGGAACGAGCCCCAGGCTCCGGCGGAGGCGGCCTTGCCGATGTCCGCGTCGTCGAGGACGATGAGGGCCGAGTTGCCGCCGAGCTCCAGGTGGGCGCGCTTGAGATGCTGGCCGGCCAGCGCGCCGACCCGGCGGCCCGCCGCGGTGGACCCGGTGAACGAGATCACCGGGATCAGCGGATCGGTGATCATCGCCTCTCCCGCGTCGGCGCCGCCGGGCAGCACGTGCAGCAGCCCTTCGGGCAGCCCGGCTTCCTCGAAGACCCGGGCCAGCACGACGCCGCCGCAGACCGCGGTCCGCGGGTCCGGCTTGAGGACCACCGCGTTGCCGAGGGCGAGCGCGGGGGCGACCGAGCGGATCGCGAGGATCTGCGGGAAGTTGAACGGCGAGATCACCCCGACCACCCCGACCGGGACCCGCTCGATGAAGCTGAGGTTCGGGTTCTCGCTGGGAAGCAGCTCGCCGTAGGGGCGGGATGGCAGGGTCGCCGCCTCGAAGACCTCCTCGGTCGCCACGTGCGTCTCGAACTGGGCGGCCGGGGCGACCTTCCCGCCCTCGCGGATGCTCCACTCCTCGATCTCCGCGGCGTGCGCGAGCCAGATCTCCCCGGCCTTGCGCAGGATCGCCGCGCGCTGGGGGTACGGGGTGGCGGCCCACGCGGGCTGGGCGGCAGCGGCGGCGCGCGCGGCGGCTGCGATGTCGCCCGGCGCGGCCAGGCCGACCCTGCCGAGCTCAGCGCCGGTCGCGGGCTCGGTCACCCGGCCCTCCCCGCCGCCCGGCGCGATCCACCCCCCGGAGAACGCCTTGCCCTGCCAGATGGACCTGTCGAGAAGACTCACGCGCGCTCCTTCACGGTCGGCGCTCCGCGCAGCGGCCCGGGAACAGGGAGAGGGCGGATGCCGAATTGTGCGCTTCACGCACAGCAGTTCCGCTATCGAACAGTGAAAATCTAGATGCCCGGTCGTGCCGGTGTCAACGCCGCCCGGCCGGCTCGAAGGAGCGGCCACGCGGGGCATGCGGCCTCACCGCACGGTCGCGCCGGCCCGGTCCACGTCGAGGACCCGCACCGACCACCCGGCCCCCGCCCGGCGCGCCGCCAGCGCCGCGGCCTCGGCCGGGCCGGGCACGCTGCCCGGGACGGCCAGCACGAGCACCGCTGGCCCGGCACCGGAGACCACCGCCGGCAGCCCCGCGCCGCGCAGCGCGGCGACCAGCCGGGCGGTCTCGGGCATCACCTCCGCCCGGTAGGGCTGGTGCAGGAAATCCTCGGTCGCCGCCAGCAGCGCGCCCTCCGGCAGCCCCGCATGGCTCCCGGTCAGGGCCGCGACCAGCAGCGCCGCGCGGGCCGCGGTGCGCGCCGCATCGGCATGCGGCACGCTGGGCGGCAGCACCCCCCTGGCGGCGCTGGTCGCTAGCGGCACGGCGGGCACGCAGAGCACGGCGGCCAGCCCGGCGACTGGCTCCAGGCGCGCGCAGCGGGCCGCGCCGTCCTGCGTCCAGGCGACGGTGAGGCCGCCAGCCAGGCACGCGGCCACGTTGTCGGCGTGCCCTTCGATCCGCGCGGCGAGCTCAAGCGCCGCCTCGGCGGTCAGGCGCCGCGCGCCGCGCTCCCCGGCCAGCGCCCGCGCGGCGAGGATCCCGGCGACGATGGCCCCGGCCGACGAGCCGAGGCCGAACCCCTGGGGAATGGCATTGCGGCAGGTCAGCGCCATCCCCGGCGGCTGATCGCCGATGACGTCGAACGCGGCCCGCATGGCCCGGACGACGAGCTGGTCCTCTTCCCCGCCAGCCGGGCGCCCGCCCGTCCCGGCGGGCCGATCGCCCGCCCGCCCGGCTCGCGTGCCGGGACCGGTGACGTCGACGACCAGCCCGCCGCCGGTGACCTGCGCGCGGACCAGGTCGTGCAGGCCGAGCGCAAGGCCCAGCGAGTCGAACCCCGGGCCCAGGTTCGCGCTGGTCGCCGGCACCTGGACGGTGACCGGCGCGGCCGCCCAGGCGCCCTGCCGGGCGGCCATCACGCCAGCCCGAGCTCGGCCGCGGCGGCGGCCGCGTCGGCCGGGATCACTGGCGGCCCGGGCACGCCCGCGACCGCTGCGCCCGGGTCCTTCAGGCCGGTGCCGGTGATCGTGCAGACCACGCTGGCGCCCGGCTCGATGAGCCCCTCCTCGCGGGCCTGGAGCAGGCCGGCCACCGATGCCGCCGACGCGGGCTCGCCGAACACCCCCTCACGCCGCGCGAGCAGCCGGTAGGCCGAAAGGATCCGATCGTCGGTCACCGCCGCGAACATCCCGCCGGATTCGGCGCGCGCCGCCTCGGCGAGGTGCCAGGATGCCGGGTTGCCGATCCGGATCGCCGTGGCGACCGTGGCCGGCTCGCGCACCGGCTGGCCGCGGACGAGCGGGGCCGCGCCCGCTGCCTGGAAGCCCAGCATCCGCGGCGTCCGCGAGGCCCGGCCTGCGGCGAGGTACTCGCGGTACCCCATCCAGTACGCGGCGATGTTGCCCGCGTTTCCGACGGGCAGGCAATGGACGTCCGGCGCGTCCCCGAGCGAATCGACGACCTCGAAGGCCGCGGTCTTCTGCCCTTCGAGGCGGTCCGGGTTCACCGAGTTGACCAGCGCCACGTCATCGCTCGCGGCCAGCTTGCGCACCAGCTCCAGGCAGTCGTCGAAGTTCCCGTTCACCTGGAGCAGGCGGGCGCCGTAGGCGAGTGCCTGCGCCAGCTTGCCAAGCGCGACGTTGCCCTGCGGCACGAGCACGGCGCACCCCAGCCCGCCGCGCGCGGCGTAGGCGGCGGCGCTCGCGCTGGTGTTGCCCGTGGAGGCGCAGATCACCGTCCGGGCGCCGCGGATGGCGGCGAGCGAGACCGCGACCGCCATGCCCCGGTCCTTGAACGAGCCGGTCGGGTTGGCGCCCTCGATCTTCAAGTGGACCCGGCAGCCGGTCATCTCGCTGAGCACCGGGGCCGGCAGCAGCGGCGTGCCGCCCTCGCCCAGCGTGATCACCTTGGCCGGGTCGATCGCGGGCAGGTGCGCCCGGTACTCGGCGACCAGTCCCCGCCACTGCGTCATTCGTCGTCCTCGCCCTCGACCCGCAGCACGCTGTCCACGGCCCGCACCGGCTCCATCGCGGCCAGGTCGGCGACCGTTCGCGCGAGCGCAGCCTCCCGCGCGGTGTGCGTGATGATGATCAGCTGCGCGTCCTCGCCACGGCCCTCCTGCCGGACCGCCTTGATCGAGACCCCGTTCCTGGCGAACCTCTCCGCTACGGGGGCAAGCACGCCGGGCCGGTCCACCACGTCGAGCGAGACGTAGTACCTCGTCAGGGCGTCCGCCATGGGCACGGTGGGCAGCCGCGCGTAGGCGGCCGGCTCCGGGCCGCGCAGGCCCGCGCGCCGGTTCCTGGCCACCGCCACGATGTCACCGAGCACCGCGCTCGCGGTCGGCTGCCCGCCCGCACCGGCGCCGTAGAACATCAGCCGCCCGGCCGACTCGGCCTCCACGAAGACCGCGTTGTACGCCTCGTGCACCGCGGCGAGCGGATGCACCCTCGGGATCATCGCCGGGTGGACCCGCACCGAGACGCCGCCGTCGCAGCGCTCGCAGATGGCCAGGAGCTTGATCACGAAGCCGAACGCGCGCGCGCTGGCGATGTCGTCCGCGGTGATGCCGGAGATCCCCTCGGTGTAGACGTCCGCCGAGGTCACCTCGGTGTGGAAGGCCAGTCCGGCCAGGATCGCCGCTTTCGCGGCCGCGTCGTGCCCGGCCACGTCGGCGGTCGGGTCGGCCTCCGCGTACCCGAGGCGCTTGGCCTGCTCAAGCGCCGACCCGAAGCTGGCCCCGAGCGAGTCCATCCGGTCGAGGACGAAGTTCGTGGTGCCGTTGACGATCCCGAGGACCCTCCGGACGGTGTCGCCGGCCAGCGACTCGCGCAGGGCGCGCAGCAGCGGGATCGCCCCTGCGACCGCGGCCTC
>JAJPIV010000010.1 GCA_021324595.1 Actinomycetota bacterium
AATGCCGCCCCCGCCCACTACCTGCTCCTTCCGAAGTGCCTGCCTTTAGAAATAGAACTGGAACGTCTGCGCCGGCCGCAACCGGGCCAGGTGCAAGCGGGCGGCGGCGTTCCCCGGGTCGCGCTGGAGCAGCTGCGTCAGGCAGGCTTCCGCCCCGCGCGGGTCGCCCAGGTCGCGGCGCACCAGGCCCTCGGCCAGCAAGAGCTGCAAATCATCCGGGTAGCGCGCCCGCCCCTCCTGACAGACCGCCAGCGCCTGCGGAAACTGTCCCAGCCGGCAATGTGCCTCCACCAACAGGGCGTAGGCCGTGCGCAGGATGTGCTCCAAGCCGGCCGGCAGCTCGCGCAGGCAGCGCGCCAGATGCGGCACCGAGTCGGCCACGCGGTCCAGGCGCAGGAGGGTCCGGCCGAGGTTAAAGAGAATCAGCGGGTCCTCCGGGTGGTCGGCGTAATCCAACTCCAGGAGGCGGCCGTTGCGCTCTAGCTTCCGCCGGACCACGGTGGCGTCCTGGTAGCCGAGGTGGTGGATCACCACGTCGGTCGGCCGCACCCAGCCGCCCAGCCGCTCGACGGCCGGCAGGATCTGCTCGTGGACGCGGTACTCCCAGCGGATCTGGGGATGGTTGCGGAACATCTGGGCATGGTCCACCGCACTGGTGCCGCCCACGACCGCGTCATGCAGGGCGACGTAGCGCATCAGGTAGGCGCCGATGTCGTCCGGCAGGTTCGCGAACAGCGTGCGCAGCCGCTGACGGTTGACCTCGTCGATGCGGTCGTCGGCGTCGAGCCAGAAGATCCAGTCGCCGGTGGCATGGCGCAGGCTCTCGTTGCGGGCGGCGGCGAAGCTGTCACACCAGGCGAAGTCGTAGACCCGAGCGCCGAAGCGCTCGGCCGCCTGCTTGGTGGCGTCGCTCGAGCCGGTGTCCACGACGATGACCTCGCCGACCAGGTCGGCCGCCGTGCGCAAGCAGGCCGGCAGGTGTGCCTCCTCGTTCTTGACGATCATGCACAGGGAGACTTTCGGGGGCATGGTGTGGTTCCTCCGGAGGGGCAGGTGATCCGCTAAGCTGCGGCGATGTCTTGAATCTCCTTGAAGTCCCCGAATGGCCTGATCGTTTCTCCCTCGCTTGGGTGGCCTCCTGGCCGCGTCCTCATGGAGCCCGCAAGAACTCCGCCAGATCCACTACCCGTCCGGTCTCCACCGACCGCTGCGCTGCCAGGCACAGGGCCACCGACCAGCGGCCGTCCGCGCCGTCGGCCGCCACCGCCCCGCCGTCGCGCACCGCACGGACCATCATGGCGATCTCATCTTCCAGCTCGTAGACCTCGCCGGTTACTTTGTCCAGCGGGATGTCGGCCACCTGGTTGCCGTCCCAGTATTTGAGTCCGAAGGTCGGGTGAAAGTCCCGGTCCAGGGCGCCGCTCCAGCGCGCCCACAGTGCCCCCCGCGTGCCCGTCAGCTTGGCCGTCTGGTGGTGCTCGAAGGCGGCGAGCGTCTGCGAGATGACCGCGTAGGCGCCGCCGGCGAACGTCATCATGGCGCTGAAATTATCGTGTAGCTCCGGGTGGTCCGGCTGGCGGGAATTGGCCCGCGCGTAGACCGTCTTCGGATCGCCGGCGGAGGCCAGATACCACCGCGCCAGGTCGAAGAAGTGGATCGGCTCTTCGAGGATCCAGCTGCCGACCCGGCCGAGGTCGTAGCGCCAGCCGCCCGACCCCTGCCGGTACGGCCGCCGCCACAGCTCGACCAGCACGTACAACGGCTCCCCGACGGCGCCGGCGGCCACCATCTCCTTGACCTTGCCCCACAGGGAAGACAGGCGCAGCTCATGCCCGATCGCCAGCCGTTTCCCCTTCGCCCGCGCCAGCCCGATGAGGGCGTCGCAGTGGGCCAGTTCCAGGGCCATCGGTTTTTCCAGGAGGAGATGTTTGCCGGCGTCGAGCACCGCCCGGCTGACCTCGGAGTGCAGGTGCGACGGCAGGACGACATCGACCACGTCAACGTCGGTGCGGGCGAGCAGGGCACGGTAATCGTCGTAGACCTGGGCGCCTGGATGGGCCGTGCGGGCCGCCTCACAGGTGGCGGCCGACTGGGCGGCGACGGCCACCAACTCCGCCCCCGCCGTCTGCGCGATGGCGCGGGCGTGGTGACTCCCCCAGGCACCGTAACCGATCAGACCGAAGCGAACGGGTTTCATGACAGGCTCCGGGTACGCGCCGCCGGATGTTCTTTTCATAGTTTATTGATTGAGAGCCTTGCGGCGGCGGCGAGTCGACCCCGCTTGCCGAGCGGGGCCTACCGGGGGCCTGTCCGTGAAAGAGTACGACGCGAATGACCGGCCGTGGTACGCCGGCGTGACCGGCTATCAGTGGTTGGTGCTGGTCATCGCCTCCCTGGGCTGGATCTTTGACATTTTCGAAGGCCAAATTTTCGTGGCCAGCATGAGGGAGGCCATCCCGTCGCTGCTGCCGCCGGGCACTCAGGACCCGGAGCGGATCGACAACCTTAACCGGATCGCCCTGGCCGGCTTCCTGCTCGGCGGCGCGCTCGGCGGGATCTGGTTCGGCCGGCTGAGCGACCGCATCGGCCGGACCCGCACCATGATCCTGACCATCGCGACCTATTCCGTCTTCACGTTCGTCTCGGCGCTCTCCCAGGCGTGGTGGCATCTCGTCGTTTGCCGGTTCCTGGTGGCCCTCGGGGTCGGCGGCGAGTGGGCCGTCGCGAGCGCGATGGTGGCCGAGGTCTTTCCGCGGCGGGCACGGGCCTGGTCGCTGGCCATCTTCCATGCGTCGAGTGTGCTGGGCACCCTGCTGGCGGTCCTGGCCGGCGTCGTGCTCGTGGGCAACCACGCCCTGCGACTGCCGCTCCCGGGCGGCGGGGAGCTGAACGGTTGGCGGCTCGCCTTCCTGCTCGGCGGCATCCCGGCGCTGCTCATCATTTGGATCCGCCTGGCCCTGCGCGAGCCGGACGCCTGGCGCCGCAGTCACGCCGTCCCGGAGAACGACCGGGTTACGGGCGGTTTCCTGGAGCTATTCACCGAGCCTTACCTGACGCGGACCCTGGTGGGCGTGGGCCTGGCGGCGATTGGCCTGGCGACATTCTGGGGCGTGCATATCTATGGCAAGGACCTGCTGCGCCAGGCGGAGGAGAATGAATGTCTGGCGCGGGCGCAGGCCGATGCCGCAGCCGCCCGTCCGGCTCAGCCCCAGGAACTCACGGCCGAACGCCGGAAGCAATTGCTGGAGCCCTATGGGCGGCAGATCAAGAATTGGGAGATGGCCGGAATGCTGGCCGTGACGCTGGGCGGCGGGGCCGGCCTTGTGTGCTTCGGTCCGCTGGCGGAATGGCTCGGCCGCCGCGGCGCGTTCCTGTTCTTTCAACTCGGCGGCGCGGCCAGTGCCCTGTGCCTGTTCCAGCTGGTTATGGGGAAGGTCGCACTCCTGGTGCTCCTGCCGGTGTTCGGCTTCCTGACGCTGGGGATGCACGCCGGCTTCGCGGTCTACTTCCCGGAGTTGTTCCCGACGCGGATTCGCGGCTCCGGCACCGGCTTCTGCTTCAACGCCGGCCGCATCCTGGCCGCGCCGCTGTTGTTTATGGGTGGCTGGAGCGTCGGCTGGCACACGTCGGCCTCGATCCTGAGCCTGCTGTTCCTCCTGGGGCCGCCGTTACTGCTGCTGGCGCCGGAGACGAAAGGACGCGAGCTGGAATGAGGTGGCCCCGTCTGCCCAATACGCCCCCGGAACCGTTCGTACCGATTGAGGTCTCCTCGATGTTGACGACTTTATCTCGGCGTTTTCGGCACAACCTCGGCCTGGCCGTGTGCCTCGCCGCCGCCTTCTTTGTGGCGGCTTCTTCGGAGAGGGCATCCTGTGGGGCCGAGGAAAAGCCCGCCGCGCCGGCGCCCCTCCGGCCCGCCGGGATTGACGGCGTGCTCGTCCTCGCCGGCGACGGCCAGCTACCGGGTACCGTCCTGGACCGCTTCCAGGAGCTGGCCGGCGGGGGTCAGGCACGCCTCGCCGTGATCGCACCGGCCGGCGGCGACGCGGCGGAAGGACCCATGAAGCAGCGCGTCGAGTACTGGCAGGCACACCGGCCGACCTCCGTGGTCGTCCTACGGCCGCGGTCCCAGCAACAGGCCGCGGACCCGAAGACCCTCGAACAGCTCCGCCAGGCGACCGGTGTCTGGATCGAGGGCGGCCCGACGGTGCGGCTTGGCGCCGACCTTCGCGACGCCGGCGTGGCGAAGGAACTTCTCACCCTCCTGCGCCGCGGCGGCGTGGTCGGGGGCACCGCCGCCGGGGCGGCCGTCCTGGGGCAACGGCTCGTCACCTCGGAAGGTTCGGCGCCGGGCACGGCCGCGGGCCTCGACTTCCTGCCCGGGACCGTCATCGACCCGCACTTCGCCGACAGCCGACGGCCGCGCCTCCCCGGCGTGCTGGCGAAGAATCCGGGCCTGGTCGGCTTCGGGATCGGCGAGGGCACGGCGCTGGTCGTCAAGGGCCGGTCGCTGCGGGTACTCGGCACGGGGACGGTGACGGCGTGCCTGGCCGCCGGCGCGGAGCGGCCGGCGCGGACCATCGAGCTGAAGTCGGGCGCCGCCGCCGATCTGACGGCACTGCGGCGCGCGGCCATCGCCCGGACCGAACCGCCGTTCCCGCCGCGCGAGGCCCCGGTCCCCGAAGTCGCCGGGGGCTCGCTCGTCATCGTCGGCGGCGGCAACATGCCGGCGGACATCGGCAAGAAGTTCGTCGAGCTGGCCGGCGGTCCCGACGCGCCGATCGTGGTCTTGCCCATTGCCGGCGAGACGATCCCCGCTTACCCGCGCGAGATCGCGATGTTTCAAAAGTTCGGCGCCCGCCACGTCCAGGCCCTCCC
>JAJPIV010000037.1 GCA_021324595.1 Actinomycetota bacterium
CGATGACCTACGTGATCGGCGAGCCGTGCGTGGACGTGCTGGACCGGGCGTGCGTGGAGGAGTGCCCGGTGGACTGCATCTACGAGGGCGAGCGGATGCTGTACATCAACCCCGACGAGTGCGTGGACTGCGGGGCCTGCGAGCCGGCCTGCCCGGTGGAGGCCATCTACTACGAGGATGACCTGCCGGCCAGGTGGCAGGTGTACGCGGCGGAGAACGCGCGGTTCTTCGCGGAGCCGCTGCCCGGCCGCGACGAGCCGCTCGGGTCCCCGGGCGGGGCCGCCAAGACCGGCGTGGTCGGCGCCGACACCCCGTTCGTCGCCGCCCTCCCGCGGCTGGAGGAGCGGGCGCACCTGACTGCGTGAGCGAGGTGCCAGGCACTCGCCGGCCTGGCCCGCGGCGGCGCGCCCGGCGAGGTCTAGGGTGAGCTGGAGGGCGAGTTCTCCGCGGCCGAGATCGCCGCGCCGACGTTCACGATCGTGGCGATCAACGCCTGGAACCGGCTGGCCGCCGGGCTCCGAGCGGACGTGCCCAGCGCGGACGGGCCGGGCCCGGGCGGCCCTGGACCTGCCGGGCCCGGCGGCCCCGGCGCCCGGGCAGTGAGGGGAGGCTGTGCGCCGGTGGACAGCCACGGGGCGGCCGGCTCGCTGCGGGCGGGCGGCACGGACTACCGGATCTTCCGGGTCGACGCGGTGGACGGCTCCGCGCGGCTGCCGTTCTCCCTGAAGATCCTGCTGGAGAACCTGCTGCGCAACGAGGACGGGCACCTGGTCACCGCCGCGCAGGTCCAGGCCCTGGCGGCCTGGGACCCGCGCGCCGAGCCGGCCGCGGAGATCGCGTTCACCCCGGCGCGGGTGCTGCTGCAGGACTTCACCGGCGTGCCGTGCCTGGTGGACCTGGCCGCGATGCGGGAGGCGATGGCCGCCCTCGGCGGCGACCCGGCACGGGTGAGCCCGCTGCGGCCGGCCGAGCTGATCATCGACCACTCGGTGATCGCCGACTTCTCCGGCCGCCCGGACGCGATGGCCCGCAACATCGAGCTTGAGTACCGGCGCAACGCCGAGCGGTACGCGTTCCTGCGGTGGGGGCAGCGGGCGCTGCCCGGGCTGCGGGTGGTGCCGCCCGGCACGGGGATCTGCCACCAGGTCAACCTGGAGCACCTGGCCCGGGTGGTGTTCGCCGAGGACGGGACGGCCTTCCCCGACACCGTGGTCGGCACCGACTCGCACACCCCGATGGTCAACGGCCTGGGCGTGCTCGGCTGGGGGGTCGGCGGCATCGAGGCGGAGGCGGCGATGCTCGGCCAGCCGCTGTCCATGCTGGTCCCGCCGGTGATCGGGGTGCGGCTGTCCGGCCAGCTGCCCGACGGCGCCACCGCCACCGACCTGGTGCTGACGATCGCCGAGCTGCTCCGCTCGGTGGGGGTGGTGGGCACGTTCGTGGAGTTCTTCGGGCCGGGCGTGGCCGCGGTGCCGGTGGCCACCCGGGCCACGATCGGGAACATGAGCCCGGAGTACGGCTGCACCAGCGCGATCTTCCCGATCGACGAGGCCACGCTCGCCTACCTGCGCCTGACGGGGCGCCCGAAGGCCCAGGTGGCGCTGGTCGAGGCGTACGCCAGGGAGCAGGGGCTCTGGCACGACCCGGGTCACCTGCCGGATTACACCACGGTCCTGGACCTGGACCTGGCCACGGTGGTGCCGTCGGTCGCCGGGCCGAGGCGCCCGCAGGACAGGATCCCGCTGGCCCAGGTGCCGCGGGCGTTCCGCGCGGTGCTCGGCCAGTACGCGCCGGCCGGGCCCGGCGCGGGCGGGCCGGACCCGGCCGGGCTGGACGAGGCGGGGGCGGAGTCGTTCCCGGCCTCGGACCCGGTCGCGGTCACCGGCAACCGGGACGGCGACAAGCCGGCCGGCCCGGGCATCCCCGCAGCGGCGGGCGCGCCCGCCTGGGCGCGCCGCACCGTCACGATCCGGCTGGAGGACGGCCGCCAGGCCGAGATCGGCCACGGGGCCGTGGTGATCGCGGCGATCACCTCCTGCACCAACACCTCCAACCCGGAGGTGATGATCGCCGCCGCGCTCCTGGCCAGGAAGGCCGCCGAGCGCGGGCTGGCGCCCAAGCCGTGGGTGAAGACCTCCCTGGCGCCCGGCTCGCGGGTGGTCATGGATTACTACGACCAGGCCGGGCTCACCCCGTACCTGAGCAGGCTCGGCTTCCACCTGGTCGGCTACGGCTGCACGACGTGCATCGGCAACTCCGGCCCGCTGATCCCCGCGGTCTCCGCCGCGATCGCCGAAGGGGACCTCGCGGTCTGCTCGGTGCTGTCCGGGAACCGGAACTTCGAGGGCCGCATCCACCCGGAGACCAAGCTGAACTACCTGGCCTCCCCGCCGCTGGTGGTCGCATACGCCCTGGCCGGGACCATCGACATCGACCTGACCAGCGAGCCGCTCGGCACCGGGGCCGACGGCCGGCCCGTCTGGCTGCGCGACATCTGGCCGTCGGCCGCCGAGACCGGCGAGGTCATCGCCTCCTGCCTGCGCCCGGAGATGTACGCCCGCGAGTACGCGCACGTGTTCGCCGGGGACGAGCGGTGGCGATCCCTGCCGGTCCCGGCCGGCGGGACGTTCGCGTGGGATCCTGGCTCCACCTACGTGCGCAGGCCGCCGTTCTTCGACGGCCTGGCCGCCGAGCCGGCCCCGGCCGGCGACGTCGAGGGGGCGCGGGTGCTCGCCCTGCTCGGCGACTCGGTCACCACCGACCACATCTCCCCCGCCGGGGCGATCAAGCCCGACTCCCCGGCCGGGCGGTACCTGCGGGCGCACGGGGTCGAGCCGCGCGACTTCAACTCCTACGGCTCACGCCGGGGCAACCACGAGGTCATGATCCGCGGCACCTTCGCCAACATCCGCCTGCGCAACCAGCTGGCCCCCGGCACCGAGGGCGGTTACACCCGCCACCTGCCCAGCGGGGAGCAGATGACCATCTACGACGCCGCCCGGCGGTACGCCGCCGAGGGCGTGCCGCTGCTGGTCATCGCCGGCAAGGAATACGGCTCCGGCTCGTCCCGCGACTGGGCCGCCAAGGGCACCGCGCTGCTCGGCGTCCGCGCCGTCCTCGCCGCCTCGTTCGAGCGGATCCACCGCTCCAACCTGATCGGCATGGGCGTCCTGCCGCTGCAGTTCGCGCCCGGCGAGGACGCCGCGTCGCTCGGGCTGACCGGAGAGGAGACCTACACCATCCGCGGGCTCGCCGGCGCGCCCGCACTGCCGCGCACCGTCCGGATCACCGCCGCCGCGCCCGGCGGCACCCGCGAGCTCACCGCCACCGTCCGCATCGACACCCCCGCCGAGGCCGCCTACTACCGGCACGGCGGCATCCTGCCCTACGTGCTCCGCCATCTCGCCGCCCGCCCGGCCGGCCCGGGCGCGGCCCGCTGAACAGGACGGCCCGCATGACCGACGACCTGGACGGGCTGCGGGCGGTCCTGCCCGCGGGCCGGGTGATCACCGACCCGGACGTCATGGACGGCTACCGGCGGGATCAGACCGTGGCCGCCCGGCCGGGCGAGCCCCGGTGCGTCGTCGCGGCGCGCGCCACCGCCGAGGTGGCGGCGACGCTGGCGTGGGCGCAGCGCCACCGGGTCCCGGTGGTGCCGCGGGGCGGCGGCACCAGCCTGGCCGGGGGCGCGGCCGCGGTCGATGGCTGCGTGATCCTGTCCCTCGCGCGGATGACGGCGGTCCGGGAGATCAACCCGGCGGACGAGATCGCGGTCGCCGAGGCCGGGGTGATCACCGCGGACCTGGACCGCGCCGCCGCCGAGCACGGGCTGATGTACCCGCCGGACCCGTCCAGCTTCGAGATCTCCACGATCGGCGGGAACCTGGCGACCAACGCGGGCGGGCTGCGCTGCGTCAAGTACGGCGTGACCCGCGACGCGGTGCTCGGCCTCGAGGTGGTGCTCGCCGGCGGGCGCACGCTGCGCACTGGGCGGCGGACGGTCAAAGGGGTGACCGGCTACGACCTGACGGGCCTGTTCGTCGGCTCGGAGGGGACCCTGGGCGTGATCACCTCGGCGACCGTCCGGCTGCGGCCCCGGCCGGCCAGCGACCCGCCGACCATTGTGGCGGGATTCCCCGCGCTCGCCGACGCGGCCAGGGCGGTGACCGCGATCCTGGCCGCCCGGGTCCGGCCGAGCCTGCTGGAGCTGATGGACGCGGCCACCCTGCAGGCGATCGACGACTGGAAGCACCTCGGCCTGGCCGATGCCACCCAGGCCCTGCTGATCGCCCAGGACGACGGCGAGGCGGCCGGCCGGCAGGCGGAGCTGATGCGGCAGCTGTGCGCCCGGGAGGGGGCCACGCTGGCCGAGGTCTTCACCGGCCAGGCCGAGTCGCGCCAGTGGCTGGAGGTCCGCCGGCTCGCCTACCCGGCGGTCGAGCGCCTGGGAGTGCCGCTGGTGGAGGATGTCTGCGTGCCCCGCACCCGGCTGCCGGAGATGGTGGCGCGCATCGAGCGGGCCGCGCGGCGGCACGGGGTGCTGATCGCCACCGTGGCCCATGCCGGGGACGGCAACCTGCATCCGGTGTTCGTCTTCGACCGCGGCCAGCCCGAGGTCCCCCCGGCGGTCTGGGTGGCCGCCGACGAGGTCTTCCGGGCGGCCCTGGAACTCGGCGGCACCCTCACCGGCGAGCACGGCGTCGGCGTGATCAAGCGCCGCTGGCTGGCGGCGGAGCTCGGGCCGGACGCGATCGCGGTCCACCACATGATCAAGGACGCGCTCGACCCGGCCGGCATCATGAACCCCGGCAAGGTGCTCTGACCAGGCGTCACCGCCGCGGCGCGCGGCACGGCCCCGGCCCGGCGCGGGCAGCGGCGCGCGGCACGGGGCGCGGCGCCTGGCCGGGTGGGCGACGATGGTGGGCGTGACCGACACCGCCCGCGCCGGGCTGCGCGACCGGGCCGCCGCCCTGCTGCGCGCCAACGACGCCGGGACCTGGACTAAGGCAGGGCCGCCGCTGTACCCGCACCAGTGGTGCTGGGACAGCGCGTTCAACGCGATCGGCTGGGCCCACCTGGACGCCGGGCGGGCGGTGGCCGAGCTGGAGGAGCTGTTCGCCGCGCAGTGGGCGACGGGCATGGTGCCGCACATCGTGTTCCGGGCCGGGCCGGACGAGCCGTACTTCCCCGGGCCGCAGTGGTGGGACTGCGCCGTCTCGCCGGCCGCGCCGCAGATCGCGACGACCGGCATCTGCCAGCCCCCGGTGCATGCCCTCGCGGTGCAGCGGATCTGGCAGCTGACGCCGCCGGAACGGCGGCCGGAGATCCGCGGGCGCATCCAGGCCCTCTACCCGAAGCTGGTGAGGTGGCACCGCTACCTGGCCACCGAGCGCGACCCCGAGGCATCGGGCCTGGTCACCACCTACCACCCGTGGGAGGGGACCGACAACTCCCCCCGCTGGGACCGCGCGCTGGCGCGCATCGAGGTGGCCCGGCCCGGCCCGTACACCCGGCTGGACACCAGCGAGGTCGGCGACCCGTCGCAGCGGCCGACCGACTGGGACTACGACAGGTTCCTCTGGCTCGTCGAGCTGCTGCGCAGATGCCGGTACGACGACGAGCGGATCCACCGTGAGCACCCGTTCCTGATCAAGGACGTGTTCTTCACCGCGGTGCTGGCAGCGGCCAACGCCGCGCTGCTCGACCTGGCCGACGTGGCCCGGGCCGGCGATGACGTCCGCGACCAGCTTTCCCGCTGGCTGGAGCGCGGCCAGCGCGGCCTCGCCGGCCGCCACGACGCTGGCACGGGGCTGTCGTCCGACTATGACCTCCGCGCCGGGGAGGACATCCGGGTGCGGACCTTCGCCGGATTCGCGCCGCTGTTCGCGCTCACGCCGGACGCCGGCCAGCGCGCCGCCCAGCTGGCGCTGCTCGACTCGGCGGACTTCTGCGGCGATTCCCGCCTGCGGTGGCGGCTGCTGCCGAGCACCAGCCCGGCCGAGCCGGCATTCGAGGCGCGCAACTACTGGCGCGGCCCCGTCTGGCCGGTCATCAACTGGCTGCTGTGGCGCTCGCTGACGCTGGCCGGCCAGCACGACCGCGCGGGCCGGCTGCGCCGGGACGGGCTTCGCCAGATCGCCGCGGCCGACGGCTTCGCCGAGTACTACGAGCCGTTCACCGGCGCGCCGCTCGGCTCAGCGCGCCAGTCCTGGACGGCCGCCGTCGCGCTGGACTGGTCCTCCCCGGGACTCCCGCCCGGTGTCATGGCGCGCCGGAAGACGCGCCGGAAGATGTGAACGCTCTTACCGCGCTCTCACGGTCATTTCATCGCCCATCCGGACCATGAAAGGCAGCCAACGGAAATGGCCCGGATGACGGCGACCGCCGCGGCGGGCCCTTGATGACGGGGAGGAACGATGACCTCTGCGATCCTGCTGAACGCCTTCGGAGCCGCGGCCGCGATCGGCGGCCTGGCCGGCGTGCTGGCCCACGCGCACCGGAGGCTCGGCGCCGACCAGCGGCGCTCCGGCCTCGCGGCCCCTGCCCCGGCCGCGGGCGGGTTTCCTGGCAGCCGGAACGCGACAGTCCCGGCCGCCAGCCCGAAGGCCCTGGCCGGGGCCGGCGCGCGACGGTAGCCGCCGGCAAGCGAACCGGGCCGCCGGCGCGCGAACCGGGCCGCCGGCGCGCGAACCGGGCCGCCGGCGCGCGAACCGGGCCGCCGGCGCGCGAACCGGGCCGCCGGCGCGCGAACC
>JAJPIV010000086.1 GCA_021324595.1 Actinomycetota bacterium
CCCTCAGGGAGCGGCCCTCAGGGAGCGGCCCTCAGGGAGCGGCCCTCAGGGAGCGGCCCTCAGGGAGCGGCCCTCAGGGAGCGGCCCTCAGGGAGCGGCCCTCAGGGCCCCGGCGGCCCGCCGTCCCCGGCTGGCCCCTCATCCGGCGGCCGGGCTGCCAGCGACCTCGGCCGCGAGGACGGCGCCGAGTTCCCAGCACGCCTCCAGATCATCCTTGCCCGGCGGCCCGGTCACGCAGACCGGCGGCCTGAGCCGCCGCCAGCCCATCCCGGTCGCGATCGCCTCGACGCCGCGGACCGCGCCGGCCGTGTCGCTGGCCCCGTGCACGTACAGCCCGTAGGGGCGCCGGCGCGTGGCCTCCAGGCAGGGGTAGTACACGCCGTCGAAGAAGTGCTTGAGCGCCCCCGACATGTAGCCGATGTTGCACGGCGTGCCCAGGAGGAAGCCATCCGCGGCGAGCACGTCGGCGGCGCCGGCGGCGAGGGCCGGGACCAGGACCACCTCCACGCCCCCGACCTCGTCGGTGCTCGCCCCCTCGCGCGCCGCCTCCAGCATCGCCTGCATCGACGGCGACGGCGTGTGGTGAACGATCAGCAGCCGGGCCATGCGCCCGGAGCATAACCGCCGCGCGGCCCGGCCGGGCATCCCGCCCGGCCGCTTACTTGCCAGGCCACGCCCGGATTCCTAGACTGAACATTCAGTCAGCATTGAATGACTGATCAGTCAATTATGCGGGAGAGTCCGTCATGGCACAGCGCCGGCCCGCCGGCCTCGCCGAGTTCATCGCCGAGCAGGAGCGCCTGTTCATCCGCCGCCAGCCCCGTTCCGCCGAGCTGGCCGCGCGCGCCCGCGCGGCGCTCGCCGGCGGGGTCACGTCCAGCTGGCAGATCACCCGTCCGCAGCCGGTCTGGCTGAGCCGCGGCGCCGGGTCCAGGCTCTGGGACGTCGACGGCAACGAGTACGTGGACCTGCACGGCGGCTACGGGGTGGCGCTGGCCGGCCACGCCCACCCGGCGGTCGTGGACGCGATCCGGCGGCAGATCGCCCGGGGGACCCACTTCGCCCAGCCGACGCCCGACGCCCTCGCGGTCGCGGCCGAGCTGGCCCGCCGGTTCGGCCTGCCGCTGTGGCGGTTCGCGAACTCGGGCACCGAGGCGACCATGGACGCGGTCCACCTGATGCGCTCGATCACCGGCCGCGACCTGATCATCAAGGTGGAGGGCTGCTACCACGGTCACCACGACTCGGTCCAGGTGTCGGTCTACCCCGAGCCGGACGAGATGGGGCCTGCGGACGCCCCGGCGAGCGCCCCGGCGAGCACCGGGATCCCGCGCGCGCTCACCGACCTCACCCTGGTCGTCGGCTTCAACGACCTCGCGGCCGCCGAGCGCGCGCTGGCCGAGCATCGCGGCCGGGTCGCCGGGATGATCATCGAGCCGATCATGATGAACGCCGGGATCATCCTGCCCGAGCCCGGCTACCTGGCGGCGCTTCGCGACCTGCTCCACGCTCACGGCGCGCTGCTCGCCTTCGACGAGGTCAAGACCGGGCTCACCGCGGGCCCGGCCGGGGCGGCCGGGCTGACCGGCGTGACGCCCGATATCATCTGCCTGGCCAAGGCGATCGGCGGCGGGGTGGCCGTGGCCGCGATCGGCGGGACGGCGCGGGTCATGGCGCATGTCGCCGACGGGGGCTACGAGATGGTGGGGACCTTCAACGGCAACCCGCTGGCGATGGCCGCCGCGCGGGCGATGCTGTGCGAGGTCGCCACCGACGAGGCGTACCGCGCCATCGACGCGCTCCGCGCTCAGGCGGTCGGGGCGATCACGCGGGCGATCGCCGAGCATGGCCTGGCCGCGCACGTGGTCGCGGTCGGGGCGAAGGGCTGCATCGTGTTCCGCCGCGAGCCGGTGCGCGACTTCCGCGGCTTCCTGGCGATCGACGGCGCGTGGAGCCACGCGCACTGGCTGTTCCAGCACAACGGAGGGGTCTTCCTCCCGCCATGGGGCAAGGCCGAGCAGTGGCTGTTCTCGGTCCAGCACACCCCGGCCGACATCGAGCGCTTCACGGTCAATGTGCGGAGCTTCGCCGCTAGCATCGCGAGCATGGGCAAGGTGCTAGATTCCGCCGGGTGAGACCGGGCGTGACCCCCAGCGGGCAGACCAGGCGAAGCTTCCTGCGCAAGGCCGCGTCCGCCGGGGCGGCGGGGGCCGCGCTTGCCCTCGGCCCGCTGCTCGGCGGGTGCGACCTGCGCAGCCCGGACGCGTGGCCGGGGAGCAACCCCGAGCCGGCGAGCCCGGCCGAGCCCGCCGCGCTCCCGATCGCCAGGGGGAACGAGCCGATCAGCCCCGGCCTGCGCCCCGAGCGCGACGCCGTGCTCCGCGTGGCGGCCGTGGCCCGGCCGGTGAGCCCCCTGACGCTGGCCGCGTTCGCCCGGCAGTACCGCTCCTACGGCTGCCGGACCGAGCTGACCACGTTCGCCACGATGTCCCAGGCGCTCGCCGCGCTCGGCGGCGGCCGGCAGCGCTTCGACGTCCTCCTCGGCGCCACCGTGGGCGTCCTGCCCGAGCTGACCGGGCGCGGCCTGCTCCAGCCCCTCAGCCACGGCTACATCACCAACATCGGCTATGTCTGGCGCCAGCTGAGGAACCCGTTCTATGACCGGGGCTGGCGGTACACGGTTCCGTACACGGTCTACACGACCGGCCTGGCCTGGCGGAAGGACCTGCTGGATGCCGACCCGTACACCTCCGGCGCGGGCTGGGCGTTCCCGTGGCAGGCCAGGTTCCGCGGCAAGGTCGCGATCCTCGACGACTACCGCGAGGCGCTCGGCCTCGGCCTGCTCGCCGGCGGCGTCACCGACCTGAACACCACCGACCCGCGCCTGATCGACCTGGCGGGCCAGGCGCTGATCGAGCTCGCGGACCTGGTCCGCCTGCGGGCCAGCAACCGCGTCGGCGCCGACCTCGCCTCGGGGGCCGTGGCGCTGCACCAGGCCAGGTCGGGCGACGCGGTGGCGGCGGCCAGGCAGCTGCGCGCCGGGGTGCCCGCCGAGGTGATCGGGTACTGGTTCCCGCCCAGCGGCCGCGGGCCGGTCGGCACGGACACGGCGGTGATCCCCCGCGCGGCGGCGAGCCCGGTCCTCGCGCACCTCTTCCTCAACTACCTGCTCGACCCGGCGAACGCGCTGGCGAACGCGCGCCGCACCGGTTACCAGCCGCCGCTGATCCCGCTCGGCCCGGGCAGCCTGCTCGTCGCGGGGGCGCTGCCGCCCAGCCTGGTCTCGGCCGCGGTGATCCCCACGTTCTTCGACGCGGGCCTGAAGGAGCTCGCGCTCCCCGGCCCGGTCGCCCAGCTGTGGCGACTGGCCTGGGCGGCCGTGCCCCGCCGCGGCTAGCCGCCCGCGACCGGCCCCCGGATGCGCCCGCGGGCGTGACAGACCTGTAATCTCCGGGGCCTTGTCCCGGGCCGGCAGGCGTAGTAGTCAGGAGTAACTGAGTCGCCGTTCAATCCGCATGTGCCCGGCGGCCGCCCGGGTCCCGGTGAAGGGAGGGGCGCGATGCACCCACGAGAGGGCTGGACGCCCGGCAGGGCGAGGATTCCCGGGGCCGCCCCTGCGGCCCCGCCCGGGCAGAGCCGCCGCGCCTTCCTGCGCGCCGGGGCGGGGGCGGGCATCCTGCTCGGCGCCGGCGGCACGGGCGCGCTGCTCGCGGCGTGCGGCTCGCCGTCTGCGGGCTCGCCCGCCGGCGGGCCGCCGTCTGGCGGCATCCCGCTGCCGCGCCCGGATCACCCGGTCACCTGGCCGATCTTCTCGGGAAACCCGCCGCTCAAGAGCGGCCTGGCGCCGGAGAGGAACGCCACGCTGCGGATCTACAACTGGGTCGCCTACATCAACGAGGACGTGATCAAGGCGTTCTGCAAGAAGTACGGCTGCTCGTACGAGCTGTCGACCTTCAACACGATGGACGAGGCGATGGCGAAGCTGCGCAGCGGCCAGCTGAACTTCGACGTCTTCTTCCCGACCATCGACGTCCTCGGCGAGCTGGTCTACGGGAAGATGATCCAGCCGATCAACCACAGCTACGTGCCGAACATCAGCCAGGCCTGGCCGGACTTCACTAACCCGTTCTACGACGGCGGCTGGCGGTACACGGTGCCCTACACGATCTACACGACCGGGATCGCCTGGCGCAAGGACTTCGTCCACGAGGACCCCTACGGCAAGCCGGACTCCTACGGCTGGTCGATGCCCTGGCAGGCCAGGTACAAGAACAAGGTCGCCATCCTGGACGACTACCGGGAGGGCATCAGCCTCGCGCTGATGAAGAACGGGATCTTCAACCTCAACACCACCGACCCGGCGCAGATCCGGGCGGCGGGCAGCGCGCTGGTCGACCTGGCCCACCTGACCAACGTGCACATCGACAACAACGACTACACCGAGATCCCCGGCGGCCAGGTCTGGATCCACCACGCCTGGTCCGGCGACATCGCCACCGCGGCGTCCTACATGCAGAAGGGCGTCAGCGTGGACGTGGTCGGCTACTGGTTCCCGCCGGACGGCCGGGGCCCGGTCGGCAACGACCTGATCACCGTGCTGAGCGGCGCGCAGAACCCGGTGCTCGCCCACCTGTTCCAGAACTACATGCTCGACTTCCACAACGCGGTCGAGAACTACACCTACACCGGCTACATGCAGCCGATCACCGGGATCACGCCCCAGTTCCTCGTCCAGCAGAAGCTGCTGCCGAAGACGCTGATGTCCACCACCGTGCTGCCCTCCTACTTCCGGCGCGGCGTCATGGAGCTGCAGCTGCCGGTCACCGCCAACTCCCTGTGGGAGCAGGCCTGGCTGCAGGCCAAGAGCGCCTAGGCGGCGGGCGTGGCGGCGCAGGCGCGAGACGGCACCCGGGCGCGGCGGCCCCGCGAGCCGCACCGGCTGTTCTGGGCCGCCGTCGCGGCGCCCGGGATCCTCTGGCTGTGCGTGCTGTTCATCGTGCCGTTCTACGTGATCCTCGCGATCGCCGGCGGCTACGTGAACCAGGTGTTCGGCTACCCCGTCGCGGTCTGGGACCCGCTCCGCTGGAGCCCGGCGAACTTCTCCGCCGCCTGGCACGACGTGGCCGGGACGGGCGCGTTCGTGCTGCCGATCCTTGGCCGGACCGCGTGGTACGTCGCGGCGGCGTCGGCGCTGTCGCTGCTGATCGCCTACCCGGCCGCGTACTTCGTGGCGAGGTTCGCCGGGCGGCGCAAGGGCTTCTTCCTGGTCCTGCTGATCGCGCCGTTCTGGGTGAGCTACATGATGCGGATGCTCGCCTGGATCGGGCTGCTGTCCACGGACGGGTACCTGAACAAGGCGCTGGCGTTCCTGCACCTGGACGGGCTGCTGACGGCACTGCCGCTGCTGCACCTGGGGAAGCCGCCGTTCGACTGGCTCGGAGGGCTGTCGGTGACGGTCATCCTCGGGCTGGTCTACGGCTACATCCCCTACCTGATCCTGGTGCTCTACGCCGGCCTGGACCGGATCGACCCGGCGCTCATCGAGGCGGGCCGTGACCTCGGCCTGGGCCGGCTCCGCACGTTCCTGCGGGTGACGCTGCCGCTGTCGCGGCAGCCGATCGTGACCGGCATGCTGATCACGGTCCTGCCGATGCTGGGCGACTACTTCACCAACGAGCTGCTGTCCGGCACGACCGGGACCACGATGATCGGCAACGTGATCGACGAGCAGCTCAACACGCCGGGCCTGCAGGGCCAGGGGGCGATCTTCTCGCTGCTGCTCCTGCTGGTGCTGGTCCCGCCCATGATCTGGTACGTCGCCAGCACCAACCGCGCCTCGCGGGAGGCCTCCCAGTGACCGCCACAACCACTCAGCCCGCGGCCCGGGCCGGCCTGGCCGCCCGGGCACGCCCGCGCCTGCGCGCCCCGCTGCGCAACCCGTGGCGCCGCCCGGTCTTCCTCGAGGCGTTCACCTGGCTCTACCTCATCTGGTCGCTGGTGCCGGTGGCGCTCGCCGTGCTGTTCTCGTTCAACCGGGGCAAGTCGCAGAGCGTCTGGCAGGGGTTCTCCTGGCACTGGTACATCCACGACCAGGTGAACTCGGTCTGGTGGAACCCGAACCTGCACGCCGCCGTGGTCCAGACGCTGCGCCTGTCGGCCTACACCACCTTGATCGCCGTGCCGCTCGGCGTCGCGTTCGCGCTCGGCATCAACCGGTGGCGCGGCCGGACCGCGTCGACGTTCAACTTCCTGATGATCGTGTCGTTCGTCATCCCCGAGCTGATCTTCGGCGTCGCCATGTTCTTCATGTTCACGGCGCTGCTGAAGGGCATCGGCCTGGGCACGCTGGCCGAGACCCTCGCCCTGGTCACCTGGAACGTGAGCTGGCCGGCGATCATCGTGCAGGCCAGGCTGGCCACGATCGGGCGGCAGTACGAGGAGGCCGCCGCCGACCTGGGCGCCTCGTCCTGGCAGATCGTCCGGCGGGTCATGGTGCCGCTGCTCACCCCGGCCATCTTCGCCAGCGCGGTGCTGGTCTTCTCCAGCGTCATCGACGACTTCGTCCTGGTCGACCTGCTGAACTCGAACGCCGGCAACACGCCGATGTCGGTGTACATCTACAGCCAGCAGCACGGCGGCAACGGCGGGCCCGCGCTCAACGCGCTCGGCACGATCATGCTGGCCATGTCCCTGGTCCTGGTGCTCATCGGCTACGCCGGCTACCGCTGGATGACCAGGGGCGAGCGGGGCGACGGCCGCGCCGCGCTGACCACCATCGCCGGGGCCTGAGGGCGCGTCATGGCGCGGGCACGGGCAGCTCGCCCATATCAGGCACCTGTCACAATGGGCGCATGACGGGGCTACCGGGCCGGGCCAGGGTCGTGGTCGTCGGGGGCGGGGTGACCGGGTGCAGCATCGCCTACCACCTGGCGCACCTCGGCTGGACCGACATCGTGCTGCTGGAGCAGAACAGGCTCACCGCGGGGACGACCTGGCACGCGGCCGGGCTGATCACCTCCGCCGGGATGACCGACGAGACCGCGCTGTTCTTCGCCCGGTACTCCCGCGACCTGTACGCCCGCCTGGAGGCCGAGACCGGCCACTCGACCGGCTTCCGCGCCGTCGGCCACATTTCGGTGGCCACCACCCCGCAGCGCCGGGCCGCGCTGCGCCGGGAGGCGGACTGGATGGCCGGGCTCGGGGTCGAGGACACCGAGATCTCCGCGCGCGAGCTCGCCGACCTGTGGCCCCTGGCCCGCACCGACGACGTGATCAGCGCGTTCTACGTCGCGGACGAGGGGAGGGCCGATCCGGTCGGCGTCGCCACATCCCTCGCCAAGGGCGCCCGGGCGCTCGGCGCCACGATCGTGGAAGGCGTGGCCGCCACCGGGGTGCGGACCCGCCGCCAGCGGGTCACCGCCGTGCTCACCGAGGCGGGGGAGATCGAGGCCGAGCACGTGGTGAACGCCGCGGGCATGTGGGCGCGGCAGTTCGGCGCCCTGGCCGGAGTCCACGTGCCGCTGCAGGCAGCCGAGCACTACTACCTGATCACCGGCCCGGTCGACGGCCTGCACCCCGACCTGCCGGTGATCGAGGATCCCGACGCCTACGGCTACTACCGGCCCGAGGGCGACGGGATGCTGGTCGGCCTGTTCGAGCCCGTCGGGGCCGCGTGGTCGCTGGACGGGGTGGCGCGGGACTTCGCGTTCGGCACGCTGCCGCCGGACTGGGAGCGGATCGAGCCGCACCTGGCGCGGGCCATGGCCCGCGTCCCGTGCCTGGCCGACGCCGGGGTGCGCAGGCTCTTCTGCGGGCCCGAGTCGTTCACCGCGGACGTGCGGCCGCTGCTCGGCCCGGCGCCGGAGCTCGACGGGTACTGGGTGGCGGCCGGCCTGAACTCGCTCGGCATCCTGTCCGGCGGCGGGGTCGGCGCCATGATCGCGCACTGGATCGTGGACGGCCACCCGCCCGTGGACGCGACGCCCGTCGCCATCGACCGGACGGCCCTGCACGAGGCCTCCCGGCGGTTCCGGGCCGAGCGGACGCCCGAGCAGCTCGGCGTCCTGTTCGGCGACGCGGCCTGGCCGGCATGGCAGCCGAGGACCGGCAGGAACGTGCGCCGGTCGGTGCTGCACGACCGCCACGCCGCGGCCGGCGCTCATTTCGGCGTCTTCGCCGGCTGGGAGTGCCCCGAGTGGTACGCGCGCGGCGGCGAGCGGCCCGAGCCGTCGATGGCCTTCGCCCGCCAGGCCAGCCACGACATCGTCGGCGCGGAGCACCGCGCGGTCCGGCAGGCCGCCGGCGTGCTCGACCTCAGCCTGATGGCCAAGTTCCTCGTCCAGGGGCGCGACGCCGCGGCGGTCCTGGGCCGGCTGTCGGCAAACGACGTCGCCCGCGAGGAGGGCCGCGTCGTCTACACACAGTGGCTCAACGCAGCCGGCGGCATCGTCGCCGACCTCACCGTCACCAGGCTGGCCGAGGCGGAGTTCCTCGTGGTGGCCAGCGACGTCATTCACCGGCGGATCGAGCCGCTGATCCGCCGCGAGGCCCGCCCCGGCGAGTTCGTCACGGTCTGCGACGTCACCTCGGGGCTGGCGCTGCTGCAGGTGCAGGGCCCGGCCTCCAGGGCGCTGCTGTCCCGGCTCACGGACGCGGACCTGTCGAACGGCTCGTTCCCCTACCTGTCGGCGAGGCGGGTGCACGCCGGGTACGCGCCGGCGCTGGCGCTCCGGGTGACCTACGTCGGCGAGCTCGGCTGGGAGCTGTACGTGCCCGCCGAGTACGCCGCCGGGGTGTGGGACGACCTCTTGGCCGCGGGGGCGGACCTGGGCGCCCGGCCGGTCGGGCTGGCCGCGATGGGCGGCCTGCGGCTGGAGAAGGGCTACCGCGACATGGGCGTGGACATCGACAACACTGACAACCCGATCGAGGCCGGGCTGGCGTTCGCGGTGGCCTGGGACAAGCCCGGGGGGTTCACCGGGCGGGACGCGCTGCTCGCGGCGCGGCGGTCCGGCCCGCCGCGGCGGCGCGTCGTCTGCCTGGCCGTGCCCGACCCGGAGGCGGACCTGTTCGGCAACGAGCCGGTGCTGCGCGACGGGGCCCGGGTCGGGTACGTCCGCTCCGCCGGATACGGCTACACGGTCGGCGGGCCGGTGGGGCTCGCGCAGGTGGAGTGCCCGGACGGGGTGACGGCGGACTGGCTGTCGTCCGGGGCGTTCACGGTCCGCGGCGACGCGCGCGAGTGGCCCGCCCGGCTGCAGACCGCCCCCCTGTACGACCCGCGGCGGGAGCGGATCCTGGCCGATGGCTGAGGCGGCCGGCCGGCGGGCGGTCGGCGCGGCCCGGTGGCGATGTCGGCCTAGCGGCGCTCCAGGCGGCGCTCGACCAGGTCGTGCAGGCCGTCCCCGACCACGTTGACGGCCAGCACGATCAGCACGATCGCGACCGCGGGCGGCCACAGCTGCCACCAGTAGCCGTTGAAGACCTGGCCGATCCCGGTCGTGAGCAGGTCGCCCCAGCTCGTGGCCGGCGGCGGGACGCTCAGCCCGAGGAAGGCGACCGAGGCGTAGGCCAGGATCGCGTCGGCCATCTTCAGCGTGGCGTTCACCACCACGACGCCGAGCACGTTGGGAGCCAGGTGCCGGACGATCACGAACCGGTGCCGGGCTCCGAAGCTCTTGCTCGCCGCCACGAACTCCCGCGTGCGCAGGCTCAGCACCTCGCCGCGGACCAGGCGAGCGGTGGACAGCCAGCTCACCGCGGTGAGCGCCAGGATGATCACCCCCAGGTTCGGCGTGAGGATCGAGGCGAGCAGGACGACGAAGAACAGGAACGGGATGGCGAGCATCGCGTCGACGACCCGCATCAGGATCGCGTCGAGGATCCCGCCGATGTAGCCGGCGACGGCGCCCCACGCCATGCCGAAGGCGGTCGCCAGGAGGGCCACGGCGAACCCCACCTCGAGCGTGCTCTGGCCACCGACCATGAGCTGCCCGATCTCGTCGCGCCCCTCCGGGGAGGTGCCGAGCAGGTGAGCCGCCGACGGCGGCCGGTTGGCCAGCAGCAGGTTCGTGGCGGTCTGATTTGTCCGGTAGATCAGCGGCCCGGCGAAGGAGAACAGCGTGAGCCCGATGATCACGGCCAGGCCGGCCAGCGCGAGGCGGTTCTGCCAGACGACTCCGCCGCGCCGCAGCAGCCGCTTGGCGGGAAGGCGCGGCCCTGGGCCGGCCGGCTCCGCGGCGCCCGGCCAGAGGCCGGGCAGCGCGCCCGGCGCGGCGATCGCCGCCGGCCTGCCCTCGCCCGGCACCCGCGCGCCCTCCGCGGCCGGCGCGCCGCCGCCCGGCCGCTCAGCGGCGGACATAGCGCACCCTCGGGTCGAGCGCGGCGTACCCGACGTCGGCCAGCAGCGAGCCGGCGACCACGGCGGCGGTGACGACCAGGACCACGCCGAGCAGGACCGGGTAGTCACGGGTCTGCGAGGCGTTCCAGAACAGCAGGCCGATCCCGGGGAAGTTGAACAGCTCCTCGACGATCAGCGCGCCGGAGAAGACGTAGGGCAGCGTGAGGCCGAGCATGGTCACGGTGCTCGACAGGGAGTTCCGCAGGACGTGGCGCAGCAGCACGCGCCGGGCAGGGTTCCCGATCGCGTAGGCGGTCCGGACGTAGTCCTCCAGCAGGTTGTCGATCACGGCCGAGCGCATGTACCTGCTGTAGTAGCTGATGTTCCCCAGGAACAGGGTGGCGATCGGGAGCACGAGCACGGTCACGTCGGTGCCCAGCCCGGAGCCGAACGCGGTGGCCGTGGACGGCAGCACCGGGACGTCCAGGCTGAGCAGGATGATGCCGATGACGCCGAGCAGGAAGCCGGGCATCGCGTACAGGATCAGCATCGAGGCGCTCAGCAGGTGGTCGTCGATCCGGTTCCGGCGGAAGCCCTGCCACATGCCCATCGGCACCGCGACCGCGACCGTGAAGAGCGTGGAGACGCCCACCAGCAGCAGCGTCCGCGGCAGGTAATGGCCGAGCAGGCTGGCCACCGGCTGGTTCATGTAGTACGAGAAGCCCAGGTTGCCCTTGACCAGGTTGGCCAGCCAGATCAGGTACTGCAGCGGCAGCGGCTTGAGCAGCCCCTCGGTGCGCTCGAGCTGGAACACTGCGAAGCGGGACGCCTTGGGGCCGAGCTGGGCGCGCACCAGCCCGCCGGGGAGCGAGTGGAGCAGGACGAACACGATCACCGAGACGATCAGCATCACCACGATCGCCTGCAGTGCGCGCCGCGCCAGGTAACCGGTCACGGCCCGGCCTCCGCCCCGGCCCGGCCGCCCGGCTCGCGCCCCGGCCCGGCCG
>JAJPIV010000158.1 GCA_021324595.1 Actinomycetota bacterium
CCCCGCCGACTGGTACCCGCTGCTCCCCAACCCCGTCGTCGCCGAGTCCCTCCCGGACAGGCTCATCAACACCAGCCACCAGGCCTTCATGAACGGGCCGAGCTACAGGCCCAGCAAACACCCCGGGCGTGTCACGCTCGCCGGGAAGGAGGACACCGCGCAACACTAGACCCAGGCCAGGCTGAGCAATTTCGTGAGCGCAGGCCCTGAGCAATAACGTGAGCGCCCACAGGCAGCTGGTCAAGACCCATCCCCGGGCCCGGCCCGGCGGCCGGGTCACCGACCCCGCCGACCTGCCTGCGGGCACCGCCGCGTACGCCATGCGCGGCATCGGCTACCTGCAGAAGCTGACCGACGACACCGGGCCGGCGGTCGGCGCGTACGCTGCCAGCGCTGCTGGACCACCCGCTGCCGTGGACCAGGATGCGCCAGGTCTACGCCCTGCTCGGCCTGGCCCGCCGGTTCGGCCCGGCCCGCGTCGATGCCGCCTGCGCCCGGGCGCTGGAAGCCGAGGCCGTCAGCGTCGCCCTGATCGGCCGCATGCTCGCGCGCGCAGCCGAGGACCAGCCCCTGCCCCGCACCCCGCCGTTCCCCGGCATTCCCGCGGCCCGGTTCGCCCGCGACGCCTCCCACTTCACCGTCACCCGGCCCGGCCAGGCAGGTGCCCGGTGACCCCGCCCGCTCCCGGCCTGTCCCCGGAGCTGCGGCAACTACTGCGCAGCGTCAAGCTCGGCCAGCTGACGCCCACCCTGCCCGAGCGGCTCGCCCTGGCCCGCGCCAACGGCCTGCCCCACGCCGAGTTCCTCGAGCTGATCTTGTCCGACGAGGTCAGCCGCCGCGACGCCACCTCAGCCGCCCGCCGCGCCCGGGCCGCCGGCCTGGACCCCGTCATGCGCCTGGACCGGTGGGACCCCGCCGCGAAGATCACCTACGACCGGACCGTGCTGGACGAGCTGTTCTCGCTGCGGTTCGTCGCCGACGCCGCCAACGCGATCATCATGGGCCCGGTCGGCGTCGGCAAGACCTTCCTGGCCACCGCCCTGGGCCACGCTGCCGTCCGCGCCCGCCACACCGTCTGGTTCGAGCGCGCCGGGCTGCTGCTCAAGCGGCTCCGCGCATCCCGGCTGGACAACAGCCACGACGAGCAGATCCGCAAGCTGGTGCGGGCCGACCTGCTGCTGCTGGACGACTTCTGCCTGCAGCCCATGGACGCAGCCGACACCGCCGACATCTACGAGATCATCGTCGAACGGCACCGGGCCGCAGCAACCGCGGTCACCTCCAACCGCGAGCCCGCCGAATGGCTGGCCATGATGGCCGACCCGCTGCTCGCCCAGTCCGCCATCGACCGGCTCCAGTCCGCGGCCTGGGAACTGATCATCGAAGGCGAGTCCTACCGGCACCGGCAGAAACCAGCGATCACCACCCGGCCCGGCCGGACATGACCGCAGTCCCCGGCCGTTCCCCGGGGGCGCTGCCCCCGCACCCCCCGCCCTCCCTCAAAGACACAGGCGGCCACGGCCGTCCTCCCGGCCGGGCAGCACAGCCAGTCCCCGAACCCCCGCAGCCGCAAGGGCTCGCTCCGCTCGGCCTCCGGCACACCCTTGCGGCCCCGGAGAACCCGGGCCAGCCGCAACGGTGCCCGACCGAGAAGATGGCCCGAACCCTCTGGTGGTCCCATGCCGCTGGCGAACGGCAGCACGCTTGACCCCGGGCAGCCAGAGCAGTCATCATCAGCCTCGCAGCCACCTGCACGGACCCGGGCCGGTCCCAAGTCACTGGCGGAAAGCCGGTCCCATGATGCTGGCGGACGACACCGCCGTGGGCGAGGCCCAGGCGAGGTCGAGCGCCTGCAGCGAAGGGAAGACGAACGACCTCATCGCATCCGGTTACGCCGACGAAACCACGCCGTGATACCGACAGCGATGAGCCGGGCGCGGTGCAAGCGCCGCGACCGGAGCGGCGTCGTCCCGGAGAGCGAGTGCACGAACCTGTGCAGCATGTTCTCGACGACCGCAGTGATGACCGGCCCTCCAGCAGCGGCGAGCCGCCCCTGGACGGTCACCGTGCCCGCATAGGCGAGCTGAGTGCCAGCCGTGCTTCGCGGTTGTAGCTGAAGGTCAGCGGTCCCGGCCAGCCGCATGCCGAGTCGTTGATCGTCGCCCTCAAGCGTGACCGCGAGCCTGCGGTTCACCGCATCCGGCGTGAGTTGCGCGGTCATCTCCCACGTCGCCGTGACCCCCATCGCGGTTGCCTGGACCTTAGCCTGATACCGGCCGTCGCCCAAGGGCCGAAGCGTCTCCGGGACGAGGCCTGGCAGGCAGGATGCCACTGCGCTGACATCAAGCATCCGGGCCCAGGCGACATCGGCGGTGACTGGCAGGCTGACGACGTCGTCCACGTTCACCGTCGTCGATGGAACCGGCCTCTTCCTGCCCCATGCGCTCAAGTCATGCCTGCTCTTCACCATTGCCGATGTGCCTCCAGGGCTTGCGTGATCGTCTCTCGCTCGTAGCGGAACAGCGACAGGTCCAGATCGGGCACCTGGCCGAGAATGTGCTGGGCGACGATCTTGCCGCTCACCGGCCCGGCGGCTACTCCGAAGACGTGGCCGGCAGCCAGGATCAGGCCTCCGACTGCCTCGATTGGGCCGAGGATCGGAAGTGCGTCGGGTGTCTGAGGAAGCAGGCCCGCCCACGTCCGGCTGACCGGAAGGTCCTTGACGGCCGGGAGATGATCGGCCAGGACCCCGCAGGTCAGCGCGAGGCCCGCGACCGTGGGACGGTCGTCGTACCCGACGAAGTCCATCGGGCAACCGAGCATGATCCGACCGTCCGCCCGCTGTGCGGCTAGCTCCAGCAATTCCAGCCCAGGAAGCACGGTCTCCAGCGGGTGGGTGAACAGCTCCTGAGAGTAACCCGGGATGTCCTTGGTGAGCGCGTATTGCTTAACTCCAGTGGGCCCGTACAGTACGGGAGAGAATGAGATCTCGGTCGGTTCAGTCTCGGCCATCTGGAGCCGCATGGGGACGATCGGCAGGGGCAGGCCAAGTGGCTCGAACAAGCGCTGCGACCATGCCCCGGCGGCGACAACCACGGTGGCCGCCATTCGGATCCCGTCCCGCGTGCGCACGCCCACACACTTGCCGTTGCGAACCTCCAGACCCGTCACCTGCACGCGGGACTCGAACCGGCCGCCCAGGCGCTCGGTTGCTGCCGCGAGCGCCAAGACGAGCTTCTCTGGGTTGAGATGGGCATCGAGCGGGTTGAAGGTTGCTCCCGCGATGTCCTCAGGCAGGATCGGGCATGTCTCACGGGCTGCTGCGGGGCCGAGCAGCTCCATGGGCAGTCCTGCGGCCTGACGATTCACCACGAACTGGGGGAACAGGGCGGCCTGATCCTCGAAGAAATAGATCATTCCTCCGCAGCGGCGAAATTCGAAATCATCAAGCTCATCGGCGAGGTCATCATAGAGCCTGCGGCCGGCCAGCGCCAGTGACATCTGCGTCCCTTCAGCGCGCGTATGCAGCCAGACGAAACCAGGATTCCGGCCTGACGCCCCCCACGCGGGGCCTTGGCCGTCCAGCACGTGGACGCGTGCCCCGCCTTTCGCAAGGTAATAGGCTGTCGCTGATCCTACGATCCCTGCCCCGATGATGATGACATCACCATTTGTGCTCATCCTGGCTCGACCTCCGGACTTCGCCCATGACCTTCCATAACCGCACACTACCGTATCACCGGCATGGCGGCATGGAGCTCGTCGGGAACCTGCTGCTGCGCCGGCAGACCGAAGTTAACCTGGCTTGCTGGCCTGGAACAATGTGTGCCCCATACCCTGTCGCACCGGGCCGCATGGTGGATTACAACAGGTCAGCGAGCGCGGCCGTCCGTAGCGCGACCATCACATCGAGGAGGTCATCGGGCCGGCGGAGGTCAATGCCGAGCAGGGTTTCTATGCGCCGTAGCCGCTGGACGATTGTGTTGACGTGAAGGAAGCAGCGCCGGGCAGCTTCGCGCTGGTTGAATCCGCTTTCGACATAGGCACGCAGAGTAGCCAGGAGTTCCTTCCCGTGGCCGGGTCCGTCCAGGAGAGGCCTGAAGAACTCTTCAGCAAAGCGCCGCAGTTCCTGCGGCGGGGCCGCCGAGATCAGCAGGCCTGACACGCCGAGCTCATCCGTCTGAACAAGCGCGTCCCGGCTGCCGAGTTTGCGCACGGCCTGCAATACTCTCAGGGCGCGCTGGTACGAAGTTGGGTAGTCGCCTGGATCCGAGCATCGTTCCCCGATCACAGCGGACACGCTGATTCCTGGAAAATGCGCGGCCAGTCGGGTCTTGAGCCGTTGCACGATCAGCCGTGGCGAGAGTTCCTTCGGCGCATCCTGACCTGCGCGCCTCTGCGCGAGCAAGGCGATCGTCAGCTCGCCGTGCATGGCGACCATGCTTGCTGGCGCATGGCTGGTCAGCTCGGCATGAATGATGTCGAAGAGACGGCGCTGCAGGACCATTACGTCGGCCTCGGCGTCGCTGTGTTCACGCGGATCGACAGGATCAACCTGAAGGAGGATCACATCACGCGGGACCGCTAGGTCATAGCCCACATAGGCAGCCCGCGCGGCGATGCCCTCGGCTGAGTTGTGAGCACCAATGAGCAGCTCCTGCATGAGGTCTCCGCGCAGCCGGTGTTCGACTTCGACGCGTGCGCGCATCTTGACCAACTCGAGTGCGACGCCAGTGGCGGCGGTCTCCAGCAGGGCCTGATCAAGCGGGGCGATCGGACCCGCAGATGGCAGCACCAGATAGGCAATGACATCGTGGACACCGGCTTGGACCGGCACAACCCACCGGGCTGGCTCGTCGAGCGTCAGAGCGGATGCCGCGCCAGCCCGCGTGCCGACGGCGGGGCCAGGCAGGAAGCCCGCAATGACCGGGACGCCCAGCAAGTCAGGGGACAGCACCAGCCGCTGCCAGCACTCGCCGCCGTCGGGTGCCGCACCGCAGATCACCCGCAGTAGCTGGTCTTGTATCACCACCGGCCGGCCGAGCACCGACGCGAGTTCTCGCGCCACGGCATGAGGGCCGCGATCGAGCACGACCTGTCTGGCAAGACGCTGCTGGATGGTGAGTGCGCGGGTCAGCTCAAGGTTCGCCTCCGCCAGGCCACGGCGGAGGCGAACCTCTTCCTGGAATCGTCTCGCATTGTCGATGGCAATCGCGGCATGGTTGGCGAAGGCCGCGAGCAGTCGGGCATCCTCACCGGTGAACTGCCGCCCGGGTTCGGCGGCGTGAACGTTCAGAGCCCCAATGGGATGCTCTCGGGCGATCAGCGGAGCGCAGAGCACGGCGCGAAAGTTGAACCGGTCGAGTCGCTTGACCCTGCGCCCGTAACGTCGGTAGTCGCTCACCTGGATGGTTCGCCGCGCCGACATCGCGGCCGCTGAGACGCCTTCGTCACGAGCCATCTCAAAGCCAACCATCTCGGGTGGGCAGGCCGCCACCGCTGCGACCCGGAGCACGTCCCGATCCTCGTCGAGCAGGATCATGTCCCCGGTGTCCCCACCGAGCAGTTCAACCGCGTCGCTGACGACATTTGTCAGCACCTCGTCGAGATCCAGCGAGGCGGCCACGTGCTGGGCGGTCGCGTTCAGCCTGGCGACTTGCGCGGCTCTCCGGCGATCCCGGTCGATCAGGGCTGATCGGGCCAGTGCCAGGGCAACCGGCAGGGCGCGCCAAGTGAACCCGGCCCGGTCGGCGGCGTCGACAGCGGCGGCTACCAGGGCGATGTCACCTTCGCCGGCCTCAGCGGAAATCGCCAGCAGGCTGAGGTCGGCGCACTCGAAGGTCATTCCCCACCGCGTAAGGGCCTGCTGGGCCACCCGCCGCAGCGGCCCGGACTCGCCCGGGTGCAAGGCCGTGGTGGCGCGCACCGTAACCCGCCTGGCGGGCGAGACCAGGGCAGCGAGTCCGTCGGCCGCTCCCGTCAGCTCAAGGATGGCCTGGAGGGCCAGATCGAGCGCTGACATCTCACTGTCACCGGGGCGAGCCGCCGAACCGAGGTTGAAGAGCTCGGTCAACCGCGCGCCGCCTGCACCCAAGGGCGGAAGATCATCACATCGAATCAACGTCATGATTCATCAGACAGAGCTACTTGGATGCACGAGCAGGCAGCGCAGCGAGCGCCTTGCGCCAGGCGGTGATCGTCGACTCGCGGTGCTGCGCCATCGCCTCCGCTGCCCCCTTCCTATCACCCTGGGTGAGTGCAGCAACGATGGCCTCATGCTCACGCTGGGCCGACGATCCGGCCGTAGGTTCGAGCTCGAACAGCGACATGCGCCGGCGTTCGCGCCACAGATGCTCCCAGCTATCGGAGATGAGCTGGCGCAGCAACGACGGAGCTGGAGCCTCGATCGCCTCGTGCAGGCGCCGGTTCGCCTGGGAGTAGGCGAGCCCGCCCCCGCGCGCGAGTTCCCGGTCAGCCTTGAGGGCCGACTCGACGATCTGAATCGATGTCGGCGTGTGCAGGGGAACCGCCTCCTCGACAGCCAGGATCTCCAGCCACATCCGGATGCTGATGAGCTCGCAGACGGTCTCACCGGAGATCTGCGTGACCACCGCCCCGCGATGCGACTCCGAGTCCACCAGGCCATCGCGCTCAAGCAGCTTGATCGCGTCACGGATCGGCTGGATGCTGAGGCCGAGCCGGTCGGCGGTGTCCCGCAGTAGCAGCCGGTTACCCGGCTCGATCTCTCCCTCGAGGATCATCCGCCGCAACTCGTGATAGGCGAAGTTGCTCTTGGTCAGATGCTGGTTGACGATGGCTGGATACACGGGATAGCCCGCAGCCCGGGCTGATGCGGCCGGGTCATGGCTTGGATCTGTCATCGGATCCTCGTTCCTGTCGCCCCGGGTGGCAGATGTTCCTGCCCTGCTCCCTGAGGAATTGCTGCACATACCTAGGTCCGAGTGCGCCACGGTTGGTCGATCCTGAGCCCTTCCAGCCGGGGTAGGCCTGCTGGCCCGGCCAACCTCCAGTGGTGGCGCCGGCAGCCCGGTTCACGAATAGCGTGCCAGCTTCGATCTGCGCGAGGAAGAGGTCTACCTCATCATCATCGCCACTGAACAGGCCAGCGGTGAGGCCGTACAGCTGGGCATTGGCGCGATGCAGCGCGTCCGCGAGTGAGCCGACTCGTTCCACGGCCAGCAGCGGCACGAACAGCTCCTCGCGAACGAGCCGGTGGCCAGGCGGCAGGTCGGTGACGATCGTCGGCTCGACGTAGTACCCGTTCAGGGCGCCGTCGCGCAGCACCGCCCCTCCCGCCGCCACCTTCCCGGCGTGAACGGCCTCGTCCACCGCGCGCTGGAACCTGTCGAACGCCTCCTGGGTATGAACGGGACCGAGGCGGCAATGACGGTCCGCGGGGTCGCAGACAGTCCACTGGAGGGCCTGTGCGACAAGACGCTCCACCAGGTCGTCGTGAACCTTCTCATCGACGAGGACGCGCGAGCAGGCCGAGCACTTCTGGCCGCTGAGCCCGAAGGCTGACCGGGCGATGCCGGCAGCTGCCATGTCGAGGTCGGCGCTCGCCGTCACGATGGCGGGATTCTTGCCACCCATCTCGATGATGCACGGGCGCGTGTAACCCGCCGCCGAGAAGAACCGCGAGACGATCTGCTGGCCTACCGCGTACGATCCTGTGAACACGATGCCGTCCACGCCGGGCGCGGCGACAAGAGCAGCCCCTGTGTCGTCGGCCCCGGTCACTAGATTGAAGACTCCGGGGGGCAGGCCCGCCTCATGCAGGGTCTGGGCCAGCAGCACCGATGCCAGCGAGGTTGTGGGGGCAGGCTTGGCCACCACGGTGTTGCCTGCCAGCATGGCCGCCGCCGCCGGACCCGCCACCAGGGCAAGCGGAAAGTTAAACGGCGCGATCACGCCGAACACCCCGAACGGGAGCATCACCGAGCGGTTCTCGTAATCCGCCGATGGAACATCGAGTTCGATGTCGAATCCATCCCCGGCCTGCATGCAATAGTAGTGAATCAGCTCGATGGCCTCGTCGACTTCACCTATGCACTCAAGCCGGTTCTTGCCAACCTCCAGGCACAGGGCCGCGGCGAAGTCACCAGAGCGCTGCCGCATCAGCCGGGCCGCACGGATGAGCACTTCGCTGCGATCGCCGACGGCGAGCGCGCGCCAGTCCGCCTGAGCCGCACGGGCCGCCCGGACGGCATCGGCAACATCCGAAGCTGACGCGCGCGCGAACGATCCGGTGACCTCCTGCAACCGCGCCGGGTTGCGCACCTGCCAGCGGCCATCGGATCCTTCCCGCCACTGGCCACCGACGAGAATGCCGTGCTGATCTGCTTGCCCACGCATGCGGGCAAGCCCGGCCTCGAATTCGGCATCGGCAGCGGAGCTCAGCTCGGTGGCCGTGTAGGTCGTGGTCATGGTCTGCTCCTTCGTTCGTTACTGGCGTTTCTTCCAGATCGGCCGTGCCGTTCAGTTCGCAACTTGGCCGTTGCTCATCGCTCGAATCCTCTCGCATCGGCATGGCCGAGCAGGGCGAGGATCTCCGCCGCCTCGGCTTGGTTGTGCTGCCCGTGCTGTTGGTAATAGCCACTCCGGCTGATCCGGTACTGGCCGGCCGCATGTAGATCGGCGAAGAGCTCGGCGAGCTTGACCGCGATCACGTTGGGATTGACGATGGCGAGATCGGCGAGATCGGCGGCGCCGCGGAGCACCGTCTGCTCGTAGCACGCCGCTACGATCGTGCAGCCAAGGACGATGACCTCTGATCGGTCGTTTGTCAAGATCTCCCGGGAGCGGGTATGAACGTCCCTGGCGACGCTCGCGGGATCACCGATCATGTCATTGATGAACCAGTCGATGGAGCGAACCGAACGGCAATTCGCCTCCAGCCCGTACAGGCGCACTCGGTCCTCGATCTCGGGCACGGCCTTATGATGATCGGTCAGAACGGAGAACCGGTGACCGAACGGCCGAGCGAGCAGCACCGCGGCCTCCAGCGGGCCGATCACCGGGATGGTGGCCAGCTCCCGCGCCTGCGTCAGCGCGGGGTCATAGCAGCAACCGATGACGAAGGCGTCGAACCCATCACCCTCGGCTGCCAGGACCGCTTTGAGAATTTCGATCTCCACGAGGTGCTTGGGAACGTAGTAGTCAATGTTGCGCGGCGCGTTTTCTAGGTGGCGCACTTCCACGTCGGTGTCCGAGCGCAACGAGGGCGCGAGGGTCTGAGTGATGATCGCGTCGTAGTCTGGCGTGCCGAAGGGGTTCAGGAAGCAGATCCGCATCGCCATCTCCTAGTGCGCATATCCGCTGTAGTAGTCGCCGTGAGCTGTGACGGCGACGTCGCGTCCGGTGAACCGCCCGGGGGAGAACGGCTCCAGCATGCGGTCCGTACCGCGTCCCGCGAGCTGGCGCGCGAGCAGCTCCGCGGACAGGGGAGCGAGCAGCATGCCACGCCCCGACCAGCCGTTGAGAGCGAAAAAGCCGGGGCACTCGGGGTACTCCCCGATCAGGGGCCGCTTGTCGGGTGTCGTGTCGTAGACACCGGCCCACTGCCGGACCACCTTGAGTTCACCCAGGCGCGGAGCCTTTTCGAGCAGCACCCGTGCCGTGCGGCCCAAGAAGCGGAAGCTTGAGGCCTCGTTCATTCCCAGCGGTTCGCCGACGTCGACCACTCCGGCCACCAGCTCGCCGCGGAGCGTCTGGTTGAACCAGCCTTCTTGCGGACGGTAGAAGGTGACCGCTGGAGTCATGAAAGGCTTGCTCGGCTCGGTGACCAGCACCTCGCGCCGCACTGGCTGGTTCGGCGCGCTCACCCCGCTGTCCCTGGCAAACTGGCCGGCCATGCCACCCGCCGCGTTGACGACAACGTCGCCCGTGAGCGTCCTGCCGTCGGCGAGCGCCACCCCGGTGGCGCGCCCCGCGGTCGTCTGCACTGCGAGCGCTCTCTGGCCCAGTTCGAAGCGGACCCCCAGCTCCCGGGCGCGGAGCAGGTAGGCGTAAAAAGCCGCGTCGTGATGGACGATCGCGGCGTCGCCGATCACGCCCCCCGCCACCGGCTCGCCGCCGCGCAACACAGGGACGGCGTTGAGCACCTCGGCCGCGCCTACCGGGCGAGCCCTGGCATTGCAGGAGATCCACATCGGTTGCATGGCCGCGGCGGTGTCGAGTTCGGACTGGTCGTACATCACCCACACGTACCGGGTGCGATACACCAGCGGGTTGTGCCCGCCGGTGAGCTTGGCGACGGTCCTCCACTTGTCCGAAGCGCGGCAGGAGAACTCCGTCAGATCCTGAGTGAGCTGCATGCGCCGGATACGGCCCACGTTCCTCGTGGTATTCCCGGCGCCGGGATAACGCGCTTCGACTACTGTCGCTTGACAGCCGAGCCTGCGCAGCTCGATCGCTAGGGCGAGGCCAGCGATCCCGCCGCCAACGATGACGCTATGCATCGGCGGCCAGCTCCCGCAGGCTCACCGGACGGGCGAGCGGACGGGCGCGGATGGGCGCGG
>JAJPIV010000061.1 GCA_021324595.1 Actinomycetota bacterium
ACCTCATCACCGGAACCAGCATCACCATCGGGCACACCCGGACACTACGATCCAAGATCACCCGGCGCACGCAGCCGATCATCAGCCGGCGTGCCGGATCAACTCCCCACCGTCACCAACCCCCGTCAAATGGACCTGACCAGTTGCCTGCGCGGACGGGTCCAAGGGGCCCCGGCTGTATGACTGGGCGCTGGCCGGCACCGCCAGCCCTGCCCGCCAGCTGCTCGTCCGCCGGTCACTGGCCCCGGGCGAGAAAGGCGACCTGGAACTCGCCTGCTTCTTGTGCCACGCCCCGGCCGGGGTGACGCTGGCCGGGCTGGCCGCCGTCGCGGGCGCCAGGTGGGCGGCGGGAGACTGCTTCGCCGAGGCGAAGAACGAGACCGGCCTGGACAACTACCAGGTCCGCAAGTACCGCGCCTGGTACCGGCACGTCACTCTCTCGATGCTCGCCCGCGCGTTCCTCGCCGTCACCGCCAGGGCCACCTGGCCCGCCCCCGCTGAAAAAGGGGCCTGATGCCTGCGGGCAACTTTTCGCTCCGCCGAGAATGTCTCGCGTCAAGCTTCTGGCACAGATTCTTTCTTCTGATGCGATGAAGGAGCGGGCCGCCGCTCCCTGGCGGATGCTGGAGGGTGCAATGCATCCGTCTGCACCAGGAATGGGAGGCCCAGTGGAAGACTACGACGGCCGGCAGATCGTCGGGATGGACCTGCACCAGCGCCGCAGCGTGCTGGTGCGGATGAGCGAGGACGGCCGCAGGCTCGGCTCGGCATGGATCACCAGCAGCCCGGCGGAGCTGCGCAAGGAGATCGCCCGGGCGGGCAAGAGCCCGCGGGTGGTGCTGGAGGCCGCGTACGGGTGGCAGTGGGCGGCGGACACGCTGGCGGCCGCCGGCGCCGAGGTGCACCTGGCGCACCCGCCCGGGTGAAGGCATTCACCTTCCGGCGCGTGAAGGACGATTCCCGGGATGCCGCCGGCCTGGCCGGCCTGCTGCGGATGGGCCGGCTGCCCGGGGCGTGGATCGCCCCGGCCGAGGTCCGCGGCCTACGGGAGGTCACCAGGTGCAGGCGCAAGCTGGTCAGCATGCGCGCGTCTTGCACGGACCAGGTCCACGCGGTGCTGGCCAGGCTGGGCATCGCGGTGACGCACTCGGACCTGTTCGGCCCCGGCGGCCGCCAGTGGCTGAACGGGCTGCGCCTGCCCCAGCCGTACTCCGGCAAGGCCTGGTCCCTGCTGCACCTGACCGGCGAGCTCACCGCCGAGACCGGCATGCCCGGCGAGGTGATCGCTGACCTGCTGGCCGGGGACCGCGGCTACCAGGTGATCCAGCAGCTGCCCGGCATCGGCCCGGTGCTCGCCGCCGTCATCGTCGCCGAGGCCGGTGACGTCACCCGGTTCAGGTTCGCGGCGTACCTGTGCTCCTGGGCCGGGCTGACCCCGCGGCACCGCGAGCCCGGCCTGAAGGCCGCCCGCGGGCGCGTCAGCAAGCAGGGCTCCCGGGCGCTGCGGCGGGCCCTCGGCCGGCTGACACCGCACAGCGCGGCGAACGCGGCCTCGCCGCGCAGCCGTCCGGGATTGTCACCCGCGGTGACCAGCAGGACAGCGGCGCTGCCGGCTCTGGCGCCGTGCTCACCCAGCAGTGCGGGCGCGACGGCCTCCACCAGTTCGGTGATGCGGCTGGGCAGGGCCGAGATCTCGGCGTCGGGAGCCTTGATGCGGCGGGCCACCCCCGGCAAGGGTGCAGGTGACCGCGCCGCTGCTGCCGGGCTGCTCGTGCAGACTGGCGCACCGGGTGATAAGCCGTGCGGCGCTCAGCCCGGCCAGCGACTCGCGCAGCGCAGGGCCGCCGGTGACCAGGATCGCCTTGAGCTGGTTGATCGCCTGGCGGCGGGCCTTGACCGCCGAGTCCTTGGCGACATTGCAGACGCGTACCTGCTCGACAGCCCTGTCGCAGCTCTTGGCGACGGCGGTAGCGCGTCCGCTGATCACCGCGATGGCGGCGGCCCCGGCATCGACGGTATCAGTCTTGCCGCGGCGGGGCCGGTCATCGCGTTGTCCGTCACGGTGGCGTCCGTGGTGGCCACGTGCGTGATGATGTTCGGCAGCGCGGGCGCGGGGCAGCCCGGGGCGTGGCCGGAGCGGGCGCCCGCGGGGTTCCCGGGCAGGCCGCAGCCGCACGGCGGGACATCGTCGCAGGTCTCGGTGACGTGCAGCTTGTACCCGAGCCAGAACGTGTCCCGCTTGCCGCCCCACCGGGCATCGGTGTCATAAGGAGAGGCGATCCGGGTTCTGCCGGGCCGGAGACCGTCGCCCTCAGGCGCTTTCTCCCGCCGCCTGATCACCTCCCGCCCGCCGGCATGGATGACCCTGGTGTAGTCCTGCAGCAGGACCAGGCGCAGCACGTCCACTGCGGGCAGCTCCGCCAGCCAGGCCGGGGACGTCTTGTCATAGACGGCTTCCAGCAGCGCGTACCCGTCCCTCGCGTAGGTGATCGCGAGCTCGTCCCGCTTCTTCTTCGAGACCGGGGGATGCCAGGACGTCACCGGGGTGCCGTAGCGGCGGGCGAAATCAGCCACGCAGATCCGCTGGGCCACCCAGTCCGGGTGCGCGGCGGCCGCTGCCGGTCACCCTCCCGTGGGCCGAGCCCGGCGGCGTCCGGCCACCCTCCGCCTCCTGTTCTGGCGGCGCGATGGCGGCCCGATGAGCCGCGAATGGCTCAACCGGGCGATGTGGCGGCTCGCGCTGCACGCAGCCGGCCTTGCCGGCGGTCAGCCGACCCGGGGCTCACGCTCCGCACCTACGCGCACCTGATGCCGAGCGCCGAGGACCGGGTCAGCGCGGCGGCCGATGCGGAGATCCGCTCATGTGCCCCCGGGGCGTGCAGAAACCCGGTGACCCGCACGCGGGGCGCGTTGGCCGCGAGCGTGTCCTCCCAGGTCAAGACCGTGCCACGGCCTGGAGGGCGACCGCGCTCGTGACCGCCGCTGCAAGATCTTCACGTTCGTGGAGGTGCGAGCAGTTTCCGCAGGTAGATGGCCTGTTAGCCCACCGGTTATCAGCACGAACTCAGCACCACATATCCTGACGAATCGCACCGGTCTGGAACATGGCGATGGCGTGGCGTTGGTGGCACAACACATCTCTTCTTCACCGGCGGTGCGGTGACCCTAACTGCACGAACGAGCAGCGCTTCCCGCCTTATCTGGGCCCCACAACACGGTGGCCCAGGTGCACGGCCGCGTCGGCCATCCGCTCGTCATAGGTGACTATGTCGCCAAGATCCTGGCCGAGCCTCCGGGCGGTGGCCAGATGGATTGCGTCCAGCGACCGCAGTTCGGCAGGCAGCAGCGTGCCAGCATCTTCGAGGACACCGGCACTGATCCGGATGAGATCCAGCCGACTCAGGACCTTCCGGCCGGCGGCGACCGCGTCGTCCCCGGCCGGCAGCAGGGCCCGCAATACCTCGGTGCGGGCCATTGAACTTGAGACGAGTGGCCGACGGCGGCGCAGGTACCGGCGCAGCGCAAGCGACTCGTTCTCCCGTACCGCCAGCTTCACGATCGCGGAGGAATCCAGGTACGTGGCCGCCATCAGCGCTCGCCGCAGCGCAGCCGCGCCAGTACGCGTGACGGGAGCTCGGTCTCCGGCGGCAGGACCACGGGCTCGGGCAGATCGTCCAGGTCAGCCGTCGCCGGCTCGACGTCGCCGACGACGCGCATCCGCTCCAGCGGGCTTCCTCCTGGTATAGGCGTCAGCAGGGCCACCGGACGGCCGCGGTCGGTGACCTCGACCGTCTCGCCATTCTCGACCAGGCGCAGCAGGCTGCTAGCGCGCTGGCGAAGCTCACGCACTCCGACTGATACCATGTGCTATTTGTAGCACATGAACTTCGGACACACAACTGCCGCGGTCGTCGCCACGGTCTGGCTATCCGGCTAGCCACAAGCCTGCGAGTGGTCCATCCGGTGAGGCCGGAGCGGGATTCCCTTCAAACCGTGGAGACTCCGGTTGTGGTGATCACGGTCAGGACGGGCTGGCCGTTGCCGCGCCCGTGTCTGGCCGGGGCAGGCTGTGGCCTGCCCGTTCTTCCTGCTCCCAGGGGCGGCAGGGGTTCCCGGGGTCTAGGGCGGCGGCCCCGCCCCGCTTAGATCGTTGACCGGAATGTGTGGGCAGGTCAGTGGTCGTAGGCGCTCTGACCCGGTTCCGCGAGTAGGGCCTGCGACACGGTTTCGTGAATACTGATGGGTACCGCTCTGGCCTGGGATGATGGTTATTGCGAAGTAACTATCGTCCTGGGCTGGAGAGGCACCCATCTGGTGAAAAGGATACGTGGCGGGAGCGCGGGCCGGCGGAAGGTCCGGGTCGGCGCGCCGGACGGCACGCTTACCGGGAGCGCGGGGCTGGCCGCGGTCACCGAGCTGTGCGACCGGCTGGGCGTTGCCGGCGCGATCGACGCGGCGACCGGGCCGGTCAAGGTGCGGGACCGGGGTTCGGCGCCGGCGGGCTGCTGACCGGGATCGCGGCGGCGCAGCGGGTGTGCAGGTTGAGCAGGCGGCGGGCCTGGGCGGCGGTGAGCGGGATCAGGTCAGGCCCGGTTTCGCCGGTTATGAATGGGGGCGGGGCGTAGGTCCCCCGGCGGCGCGGAAAGTTGCCCGCAGCCGTCAGGTCCCCTTTATATGCGCCTCAGCACCCCCGCACCCGCGCCTCACCCACGACAGGCAGCAAGCACCGATCCCGGCCGGCCAGGACGATCAGATCACGCAGCCACGCCCACCAATATCACGGCACGCTGCTGTAGTACTAGCCCTGCCAGTCCCGGATCTCCGGCAGCGCGACGACGGGCAGCGGGCTCCCCAGACCGTGGCCGTCGAGCCGTCCGAGGAACTGCTCGCCTACGTGCGGGATCTCGGCGAGCGGGCCGCGAAGGTCCGCCGCCGGGCCGTCAGCCCCGAGGACGACAACATGTTCAAGGTCTCCGGCGACGGCCGCCGGGCCGCGCTTGACCTGCGGCTGGTCGGCCTGCCGCAGACCACCCCCGGCAAGATCGCCGTGGCCGCCGACCGGATCGCCGCGATCTGGAAAGCCCACCGCGACGACGAGTACTTCGACCCCGGCGGGCTGCCGTATCCGGTCCGCGGGTCGCTGCAACTGGTGTTCTGCGACCTGGGCACCCCGGGACCGGGCTGGAACGCCTACGACGAGCTGCGCAGCCAGCTCGCCGCTCGCGGCCTGCCGCCCGATCACGTCCAGTTCATCCACGACGCCCGGACCGACCGGGACAAGGCGCGGCTGTTCGCCGCCTGCCGCGCGGGCCGGGTCGCGGTGCTGGCCGGCTCCACTGAGAAGATGGGCGTCGGCACCAACGTCCAGGACCGGGCCATCGCATTGCATCACCTGGACGCGCCGTGGCGCCCCGCCGACGTCGCCCAGCGCGAGGGCCGCATCCTGCGGCAGGGAAACCTCAACTGTGAAGTCCAGGTCATCCGGTACGTTACCGAAAAATCATTTGATGGGTATATCTGGCAGATCCTGGAACGCAAGGCGCGGTTCATCAGCCAGGTCATGCACGGCCGGCTCGATGCCCGCGAGATCGCCGACATCGGCGAGGCCGCGCTGTCGTTCAGCGAGGTCAAGGCCATCGCCACCGGCAACCCGCTGCTCATCGACAAGGCCGAGGCCGACGCCGCGCTGGCCCGCCTCCAGCGCGCTGAACGCGCCCACCTGCGTAACCAGGACGCCCTGCGGTCCGCGATCGCAGGCTATGAGGCCGACATCAGCAGGCTGGGCGCGGTCGCCTCCGGGATCGGCACCGCGATCGAGCACCGGCGGGAGACCAGCGGCGACGCGTTCGCGATGGTCGTCGACGGGACGCGCCACGCCAGGCGCGCCGACGCGGGCCAGCACGTCAAGCACATCCTGGAACGGGAAACCGCAGCGGCGGCGGGCCCGCCGAGCCGGGCGGTGAGCATCGGCGAGCTGGGCGGGTTCCCCGTCACCGCGGAGGTGTCCCGGTCCTGCGGCACGGCGACGGTCACCATCGGCCTGGACGGCGCCCCCGGCACCGGGATCGAGCTGCCCGCCTCCGGGTTGCGCGGAGCTGACGCCGGCCACCGCGCTGGCGGCGGGAACGCTCCCGCGATCACATGCATGTGCGAGTGGCTCGGAGTGCCGAAGTCCGGGTTCTACGAGTGGCGGTCACGCCCGGAGAGCGCCACGGCGAAGGGGAGGGGGAAACTCAGGCTCCTGATCGCCAAGGCATTCGGGGATTCGGACGGCACGTACGGGTGCCGGCGCCTGGGGTGGCAGCTGGCCCGGCGGGGCGTGCCGGCCAGGCCCGAGCTGGCCCGTGCCCTGATGCGGGAACTGGGCCTGGTGGCCTGCCAGCCGCGGCCGTGGCGGCCGTCCACCAAGCAGGGCCAGGCCGGGCGCGCCTACTGTGGCGGCATGAACGATGAGAAGGCGTTCCCGGTCATCCGGCAGACGGTCCTGGACACCACCAGCCCGCGGCGCCTGGCCGAGTTCTACCGGCAGCTGCTCGGCCTGCGGTACCGCCCGGGCGACGAGCCGCCCGCGCCCGGCCAGCCAGACCCGAGAGGGCAGGACTGGCTGGTGCTGAACAGCCCGGACGGCGATGCGGCGCTGGCGTTCCAGAAAGTCGGGGAACTTCCCGGGGCAACCTGGCCGGACGGCCCGGTCCCGCAGCAGTTGCACCTGGATACCACGGTGCCCACCGCGGCGGACCTCGACGTCCAGCATGAGCGGGCGCTCGCGCTCGGGGCCCGGCTCCTCAAGGACCGCTCGGATGACCCGCAGGAGCCGCTGCGGGTCTACGCCGACCCGGCCGGGCACCCGTTTTGCATCTTTGTCGGCTGACCGGCCGCTCACCTCACCCCGGCTGAATAGCTACACCTCAATCTCCCGGAAGGACCTTCGGCGCAGCGGGACAGGCCCTAGCCGACCTGCTGGATGTTCGCGGCGACGATGTGACCGCCGGCGATCGTGTAGGTGCCGGCGTAGTACTTCACCGTCCCGTCGGTCTGCAGCGCGCTCAGCCGGATCGTCACGACATCTCCCGAGACGCCGACGATCTGCACCGTGTCCCGCTCGGTGCCCGCGAAGCCCGCCCGGAAGCCGGCGAAGGACATCTGGCTGTGCACCGCCTCCTCGATGTCATAGGCGGCCCGGTACCGGTGCGCGTTGATGTCGCCGAAGTAGGCGGTGACGACGGCCGCCGGGCCGCTCGGTGGCCGGGGCGGCGGGGTCGTGAGCTGAACGCTGGACCGCACCGGGGTGGGATGCGCTGGTGAGGCGGGCGTGCGGCTGCCCGGCCCGGTGGTCCGGCTGACCCGCGGGACCGGGCTCGAGCTGGCCTGGCTTCGCAGGTGGATCAGGAAGACCGCGAGGCCCGCCAGGAAGGCCACGATGGCCAGGCCGAGTAGCACCAGCAGGGCGCGGCTGGTGCGGCGGGGCGGCGGGGGCTGCCATCCGGGCGTCCCCCCGCCGGGCCAGGACCAGGGCTGACCGGGCGGGGCCCACTGACCCGGCGGCCAGCTGGGCCCGGGCTGCCCGGGCGAGGCGGCCTGCTGCCCGGGCCAGGGGGCCTGCTGCCCGGGCCAGGGGGCCTGCTGCCCGGGCCAGGGGGCCTGCTGCCCGGCCGATCCCGGCCACCCCGGCGGATCGCTGGCCGGGGCGGCGCCGCCGGGGGCTCCGGGCGCGGTCGCGGTCATCGTCGCATCCTGGCCCGGCACGGTGACGGCACCCGCGGCCGGCTGGCCGCCCGCCGCGGGTGCCGCGTCCGCGGCGGGCGGGCCGGCGGCGAGGAGGCCCGCAACCGCCTCGGTCACCGGGTGGCTGGCCCCCGGCCCGCCCGGGATGCCCGGGCGGCCCTCGCAGGCATCGCGCAGGGCCTGGGCGAACTCGCCGCAGGTGGCCGGCCGGTCAGCGGGGGACTTGGCGAGCCCCCAGGCGAGCACCTGGTCGACGCCGACGGGAAGGTCGGGCCGGGCATCCCTGACCGATGGCGGGGACGCTGACACCTGCGCCCACATCACCGCGAGATTCTGATCGCGCCGGAACGGCGGCTGCCCTGTGAGCATCTCGAACGCCGTGCAGGCCAGCGCGTACAGGTCCGCCCGGCCGTCGACCGGATGACCCTGGATCTGCTCGGGGGCCATGTAGTCGAGCGTCCCGAGGAACTGCCCGGTGCTGGTCAGCGTGGCGGAGAATGACTGCTTGCTCAGGCCGAAGTCGGACAGGTACACGTGATCAGGCCCGCTCGAGGCGTCGAGCAGCATGTTCGCGGGCTTGACGTCCCGGTGGACCAGGCCGTGAGCGTGCGCGGCGTCGAGCGCGGCGGCGACCTGGCCGACGATCCGCACGGCCCGGCCGGCCGGCAGCGGCCCCGCGCGCTCGATGAGCGCGCGCACGTCGCCGCCGTGGACGTAGCGCGTGGCGATGAACAGCAGGCCGTCCGACTCGCCCGCCTCGAAGACCGGGATCACGTGCGGGTGATCGACGGCGGCGGCGGCCCTGGACTCCCGGATGAACCGCTGCCGGAACGCCTGGTCCCCGGCGAGCTCGGGGCCCAGCACCTTGAGCGCCACGGTCCGGCCCAGGCGCACGTCGGTCGCCCGGTAGACCACCGCCATGCCGCCCCGGCCGATCAGCCCGTCGACCCGGTAGCTTGCCACCTGTGCCCCGGCGGGCAGGTCACCGGGGGATGGTCGCGACTGGCCGCTCACCGGCGCCTCCGCTACGAAAACGTGACGGATGGGGACCGTGGCCGCCCGCCGAGAGCGGGCAGCCCTGGGGCGGGATTGGCAGGCCATTGGCCGGGCAGCGAATTCGGTCCCGTTCGCTCTCAGTATCCGGTCATGCCCGCCCGGGCTGTCAACCGCCGGGCGCCCCGGCGTTCCGCGGCGCTCCCGGGCCGTCGCCGCCGGGCGCTAGGGCGCCGTCGGCGGCGCCGCGCCGGAGCCGGGGATGAGCGTCCCGAGCGCTTCCCGCCATCGGCTCGTGATTGGCAGCCTGCGGTCGCGGCCGAAGTTCTTCACGGTGATCTTTGGCCCCGGCGGGTACTGCCTTCGCTTGTACTCGGCCCGGTCGACCAGCCCGATCACCCACTCGACCAGCGCGGGGTCGTGGCCGGCGGCGACCAGCTCGGCCGCGCCCATGTCCTTTTCGACGTAATCGTCGAGCAGCGCGTCGAGCCGCGCGTACTCGGGCAGCGAGTCGGTGTCGAGCTGGCCCGGGCGCAGTTCCGCGCTCGGCGGCTTGGCAATGCAGTTCTCCGGGATCGGGGGGACGGTGCCGTCGGCGGCAGCCCGCTCGTTGCGCCACCTGGCCAGGTCCCACACCAGCGTCTTCGGCACGTCCTTGATCGGGGCGAACCCGCCGGCGGAGTCGCCGTAGAGGGTCGAGTACCCGGTCGCCAGCTCACTCTTGTTCCCAGTGGTCAGGACCAGGTGACCCTCCGCGTTGGAGAGCGACATCAAGATCATGCCGCGGATCCTGGCCTGGAGGTTCTCGGCCGCCAGCCCGGTCAGCCGCAGGCCGCGGTCGAACGCCTCCACCAGCGGGGCGATCGGCACCATCCTGGCCTGCAGGCCCTGGCGCTTCACCAGGTCCTCGGCGTCGGTGACGGAGTGGGCGGAGGAGTACCGGCTCGGCATGAGGACCACGTGGACGTTCCCGGGCCCGATCGCGTCGGCGGCGATCGTCGCGGTCAGCGCCGAGTCGATCCCGCCGGACAGGCCCAGGATCACCGAACCGAACCGGTTCTTGCGGACGTAGTCGCGCACGCCGGTGACCAGCGCGGCGTACACCTCGGCCAGGTCCGGCAGGCGGGGCCAGACCGGGCCGCCCAAGGCCTCCGCCGCGGTCCCCGCTCCGGCGGGGGCGGCTCCCCCCGGCCCGGCCCCGCCCTGGCCGGCCCCGCCGGAGCCCGGTCCGGCGGGCGGCGCCAGCGTCACCCGCCGGATCGTCATCGTCGTGCCGTCGCGCGCGTCGGCGGGCTCCTCCGCGGCCGCCTCGCCGGCCGCGGGCGGCAGGTCGACGTCGGCGACGATCAGCGCCTCCTCGAACTGCGGGCCGCGGGCCAGCAGCGTCCCGTCGGCCGTCACGATGATCGAGTCGCCGTCGAAGACCAGCTCGTCCTGGCCGCCGATCATGTTGACGTAAGCGAGCGCGGCGCCGGCCTCGGCGGCGCGGCGGCGGCACAGCGCCAGCCTGGCCTCGCCCTTCCCGCGCTCGTAGGGCGAGGCGTTCGGCACCACGAGCAGCCCGGCCCGGGCCTGCCGGGCGACGGTGACCGGCCCGCCATCCTGCCACAGGTCCTCGCAGATCGCCACCGCCACGTCGGCAGGCCCGCCCGCGGCGGCGACCCGGATCACCGGCAGCACGTGGCCGGGGACGAAGTACCGGTACTCGTCGAAGACCCCGTAGTTGGGCAGGTGGTGCTTGGCCGAGGTGATCGCGACGGCGCCGCCGTGCAGCACCGCGGCGGCGTCGAGCGGCGCGCCCGCGGGCAGGCCGACCCGCGGCCGCAGGCCCGCCTGTCGGCCGAGGTACCCGGTCACGACCGTCATCTCCGCCAGGCCCGCCTCGGCCAGCCGGCTCGCAGTGCTCTTGACCGCCTGCATCGATGCCGTCACGAACGAGGCGCGCAGCGCCAGGTCCTCGACCGGGTAGCCGGTGAGCATCATCTCGGGGAAGACCACCAGCCGCGCCCCCGCTGCCGCCGCCCGGGCGGTCCATGCGACGACCGCGGCGGCGTTCCCCTCCAGGTCGCCAACGGTGGCGTTGACCTGGGCTAGCGCGAGGCGCAGGCGGGGCACCTGCTCAGCTTATTCAGCGGGCTGGCCAGGCCGCGTAACCCGCCGGAAACACGAAAGGGGCAGACTGGCGCCGTGGACAGGCAGGAAGAGTACGTGCTGCACACCCTCGAGGAGCGGAACATCCGGTTCGTCCGGCTCTGGTTCACCGACGTGCTCGGCTTCCTCAAGTCGGTGGCCGTCGCCCCGGCCGAGCTGGAGGGAGCGTTCGCCGAGGGGATCGGGTTCGACGGGTCATCCGTGGAGGGCTTCGCCCGGGTCTACGAGGCCGACATGATCGCGAAGCCGGACCCGTCGACGTTCCAGCTCATGCCGCTGCGGGGGGACCCCGCCGGGGTCGGCAGGATGTTCTGCGACATCCTCATGCCCGACGGGTCGCCGTCCCACGCCGACCCCAGGCACGTGCTCAAGCGCACGCTCGCCAGGGCAGCCAGCCTGGGCTTCACCTTCTAC
>JAJPIV010000006.1 GCA_021324595.1 Actinomycetota bacterium
AGCAGGATGTGCTCGGTCCCGATGTAGTTGTGGTTCAGCATCCTGGCCTCCTCCTGCGCCAGGACCACAACCCGCCGAGCCCGGTCGGTGAACCTCTCGAACATCTCGCGCTCCCTCCGCGCAGCGGCAGCCAGCGCGGCACCCGCCCGGAACGCGGGCAGGCGCCGGGCCGGTACGGGACCGGGCCGCGTCGCGTGGCATCAGCCGTGCCTTTCACCATAGCTCGCGCGGGCCGCGGCCCATTCGCCGCGCCATTCCGGCGGGCCGCGCATGTCCAGGTGAACTGCCTCAGCCGGCCGGCGCGGGCAGCCGGCCTGCCATGCCGAGCACGGCGACGCCCGGCCTGGTTCCCGCCCGCGCCAGATCCCCGGCCCGCCAGGTCTGGCCCGCCAGGTAGACGTCAAGGAAGTCGGTGGTGACCCTGGCCACCAGCGGCTCGGGCGCGGCGTGGCCCTCGTAGGGCGAGAAGTGATCCGCGCCGATCAGGTCCAGGTAGTACCGCACGCCGGTCCGGTCGGCGAGGTAGAGCTGGACGCTGGCGGCCGGCGGGTTCCACGTGTCGTCGGTACCCTGCACGAACAGGATCGGCGGGGTGCCGGGCGGGAAGTAGCGCCCGCCGAACGGCGGCCACTCCGCGCCGGACAGGATCAGCGCGGCCCGCACCAGGCCGTCGCGGCAGCAGGTGTTCGCCGCCACCGCCGCGGCCGCGTCACCTCCGTCGGAGTGCCCGGCGACCGCAATCCGGGACGGGTCGATGAGCCCGGAGAGCGCGCCCGACCGCCGGGCGCTGGCGGACAGCAGGCCACCGATCACCGCGGCCAGGTCGGCGGGCTGGTTGATGAGATCGGCCTCGTCGGGTGCCGCGACCCCGCAGTGCGTCCTCGGGAACTCGACGGCCGCCACGACGTAGCCCGCGCTCGCCCAGGCGCGCAGCAGGGCCGAGTAGCTCGACCGGCACTGCAGGTAGCCGGGAGCGAAGACGACGAGGGGGAACGGGCCGCGGGAGTACTCGCCCGAGGCGACCTGAGCGGCCGGGACCACGGGGTAACGGACCAGCGTGGGAAGCTCACGGTCCCCCGCCGCCGGCCGCGACCGGTCGGTGAACGTGACCGACCGCCTCGCCACGCGGTACCTGCCGATCGCGCCGACCGGCGGGCGCGACGGCCGCGGTCGGGGGCTCCCCCGGTGACCGCCGTGGCCTCCCGCCCTCCCGCCCGGGCCGGATCCCGGCCCCGCCGCCGGGTGTCCCGCGGCGGCCGGCAGCACGCCGGCCACGGCCAGCGCCGCGGCGATGATCACCGCAGCGCCGGCCAGCCCGGCGGGCAGGGCGACCGCCGCGACGGCGCGCCGCCGACGGGAGGCGGCCCGCCGGGAAGAGGCGGCCCGCCGGGAATCCGCGTGACCCGCCGTGCGCACCCGGAAATGGTACCTCCCCCCCACAAGCGCGGCGGGCGGAAGCCTTACTCACTTCTTAACCGGATCTGAAGCGGCGCTAGGCGCTTCCTTAGGACGCATGTTGCTAGCCTGGCCGGGTGACAGATTCCGAGGTGAGCAGCGACAAAGCAGTCCGCCAGGAGGCCGCGGATTACATGGCCCTCCGCCAGTCCGCGCCGGGCCCGCTGCCCGGACCGGGTGTCCCGCGCCCGGCGCCGCCCAGTGCCGCCGGGCGGCTCGGCCGGCTCGCGACGACCTCGGCGGTCCGCAGCCAGCGCCGGGTCTGGTCCCGCCGGGTCGACAGCTGGGACCACCACACCCCGTCCGGCCTGGAGAAGGTGACGGCCGCCGTGCTCGCCCACGCCACCGCCGGCCCGGGCGACCAGGTGGTCGATCTCGGATGCGGGACGGGCCAGCTGAGCCTGCCGCTGGCCGAGCGCGGCGCGCGCGTCCTCGCGGTCGACGTGAGCCCCGCGATGGTCGCCCGCCTGGAGGAGAAGGCCAGGGAGCGCTCCCTGCTGGGCCTGGAGGGCCTGGCGGCCCCGATCGAGAGCCTCTCGCTCCCGGCGGGAAGCGTCGACCTGGTCGTGTCCAGCTACGCCCTCCACCATCTGCGCGACGCCGACAAGGAACGCCTGGTCGCGACCGCCTACCACTGGCTGCGCCCGGGCGGCACGCTGCTGATCGCCGACATGATGTTCGGCCGCGGCGGCACCAGGCAGGACCGGGTCATCATCAAGTCGAAGGTCAAGGCCCTGGCCAGCAAGGGGATCGGCGGCTGGTGGCGGATCGCCAAGAACGCCTACCGCTACCTCGTGCGGGTCCAGGAGCGCCCGGTGTCGATCACCGCGTGGACCTCGATGCTGGGGCAGGCCGGGTTCACGTCCATCACCGCCTCGTCGATCGTGGCCGAGGCGGGCCTGGTCTGCGGCCGACGGCCGGCCTAGCGGGCGGCGGCCCTGGCCGCCCTCCCCTGGCCGCCGTCCGGGTGGCCTGCTGCCCCTGGTCCGGGGGCGGCCCCGGCCGCCGTGGTGAACTGGACCTGTCGGGTCTCGTCGGCTGCGTCTGCGGCGGGCGGCCCCGGCCGCCGTGGTGAACTGTCCCGGGCAGTCCAGGCCGGGCGGCTCAGGCCCGGCCGATCGCGGCGGGCGCGCCGAACCTGGTGAGCACCTCGGGGACGGCGACCCTGCCGCCCTCGTCCTGGAAGTTCTCCATGATCGCCAGGAGCGCCCGCGCGGTCGCGCCGGTCCCGTTCAGCGTGTGCACGAACTCCAGCCGCCCCTCCCGGCGGAACCTGATGTTCAGCCGGCGGGCCTGGTAGTCGGTCGTGTTCGAGCACGAGGTGATCTCCCGGTACCTCCCCTGGGCGGGAAACCAGGCTTCGATGTCATACTTCTTCGCCGCCGACGCGCCAAGGTCCCCGACCGCGATGTTCATCACGCGGTAAGGCAGGCCCAATTCCCGGGCAATCTCCTCTTCATGCGCGAGCAGTTCCTCGTGAATGTCCCGTGACTGCTCGGGCAGGCAGAAGACGTACATCTCGACCTTGTCGAACTGGTGCACCCGGAACATGCCCCGGGTGTCCTTGCCCGCCGCCCCCGCCTCACGCCGGAAGTTCGTCGTGTATCCGGCGTACCTGGCCGGCAGGTCGGACTCCTCCAGCCGCTCGTCCATGTGCAGCCCGGCCAGCGCCACCTCGGACGTGCCCGTGAGGTACAGCTCGTCCTTCTCCAGCAGGTACAGGTTCGATTCCTCGGTGGGCAGGAAGCCGGTCCCGAACATCGCCCGCTCGCCGACCAGCACCGGCGGCAGCACCGGCAGGAACCCCTTGCCGGCCAGCGTGCGCAGCACGAACTGGTAGAGCGCCAGCTCGGTCATCGCCACGTCGCCGATCCGGTAGGCAAAGCGCGAGCCGGAGAGCCGCGCCGCCCTGGCCACGTCGATCCAGCCCCGTGGCGAGCCGAGCTCAAGGTGATCCCTGGGGGTAAACCCGAACGCCGGCGGCTCGCCCCAGGTCCGCACCAGCTGCGCGTCCTGCTCGTCCATGCCGTCGGCCGCGGTCGGGTCGGGCAGGTTCGGGATGCGCGCGAGCAGCTCGTCCCGGCGGCGCGCCGCCTCCGCCTGGTCGGCGAGGGCCTTGTCGATCCGCGCCGCCAGGGCCTTGAGATGCTCCAGCTCCCGCGGCCCGGGCCGTCCCTTGGAGGCTCGCTTCTGCTCGGCCCGCAGGGCCTCGGCCCGCTCGGTGTGCTCGCGCCAGCTCGCGTCCGCGGCCAGCAGCGCGTCGAAGTCCGCCGCCGCGCCCCGCCGGGCGAGCGCGGCCCGGAAGCCGCCGGGATCGCGGCGTGCGGCCTTCAGGTCGATCACCCACGCGATTCTAGCCCTGCCCGGTGCCGTGGCGGCCCGGAAGTCCCGGCGCCTCAGGGACGACCCCCGGCCCGGCGGCCCGGGCCGGCAAGGCGGCCCGGTCCGGCAGGGCGGCGGCCGGAGCGCCCGGGCCAGGCAGCCTGGCGGGCCGGGTCGCCAGCACCGAGCCGGCCAGGATCGTCGCGAACGCGATCAGCATCAGCGGGGTGACCCGCTCGCCGAGCACGCTCACCCCGAGCAGCACCGCGACCGCCGGGTTGATGTAGGTGATCACGCTGGCCCTGGCCGGGCCGGCGTCGGCGATCAGCCGGAAGAAGATCAGGAACGCGGCCGCGGTGCAGATCACCCCCAGGCCGGCCAGTGACGCCAGGACCTGCGGCGGCGGGACCGCGGATGGCCAGCGCAGGGCCGCGAACGGCGCGTAGGCGACCGTGGCCAGCGCCAGGCATGCGGCGGTCACCCCGAGCGGCGGGACCTCCGCGAGCTTGCGGTTCGCGATCAGCGGGCCGGTCGCGTAGCAGACCGCGACGAACAGCACCTCGCCGACCGCCCGCCCGGTGCCGCTCGTCACGCCGGAGCCGGCCAGGTCCGGGCCCGCCAGCAGCGCGACGCCGCCGAGCCCGATCAGCAGCCCGGCCCACCGCAGCGGCCCCGGCCGGTCGCCGGTGCCGGTCAGCAGGCTGAGCACGGCCACGATGATCGGCACCGATGCCACGAGCAGGCCGGCGAGCGAGCTGCTGATGCCCAGCTCGGCCTCGGGGAGCACGAACCACGGCAGGATGATCTCGACGAGGGCGAACGCGACCACCCACGGCAGGACCGGTCGCAGCGCCGCGAGCTGGCCGCGCCGGACAGCCACGGGCAGCAGCAGGACCGCGCCGATGGCGACCCGGGCGAAGACGAGCACGGCGACCGGCACCCCGCCGACCGCGACCTTGATGAGCAGGTACGGCACGCCCCAGATCAGGCTCATCGCCGCGAACATCGCCCAGCCCCGCCGGCTCACCGCCCGCTCCTCCCTGTCCCCGGTGACGACCCATTCCGGGGGCGCGTTATTCCGCGCCCCTGCCGTGCAGCCTGGCGGCGCGGCTACGCTCGCAACCGCACCATCATGCGGAACGAACCGCCGGAGCACTCGTTGCACCTCAGCCAGACCGCCCGGGGACCGGGCGGCGGGCGGCGGCGCCCGGCGCCGGCGCCCGCCCGCCGGGCGATCTCGGGCGCGGCCGGCGCGCTCCGCTCCGCTCGCCTGCCGGGCTGGCCGGCGGCGGGTCTCGCGGCAGCCGGCGGGCTCTGCCTGGCCGCGGCGTTCCCGCCGGCCGGCCTGTGGCCGCTGGCCATGGCCGGGCCGGCACTGCTGGCTTTGGCTGTGCGCGGCCAGGGCTGGCGGGCCACGTGCGGGCTTGCCATGGCGTTCGCGCTCGCGTTCTACGTGCCGCTGCTGTCCTGGCTGATCAACGTCGCCTGGTATGCGTGGACGGCCCTGGCCGTCGCCGAGTCGGTCATCTTCGCCGTGATCGCGCTCGGCCTGCGGCCGCTGCTGCGGGTGCGGGCCTGGCCGCTCGGCCTGGCCGGCTGGTGGGTGGCGCAGGAGGCGGTCCGCGACCGGTGGCCCTACGGCGGGGTGCCGTGGGGCAGGGTGGCGATGAGCCAGGCCGGCGCGCCGACCGCCGGGTGGGCCGCGATCGGGGGCCCGCCGTTCGTGACGTTCGCGGTCGTGCTGGCCGGAGGCTGCCTGGCCTACCTGGTGGTCGCCGTGGCCGGATGGCGGCGCGGGCAGCGGGGCGCCGGGCCCGGCCAGCCCCCGGCTGCCTCCCGCCGCGGGGCCGTGCGGCGGGCACTTTCCCCGGCCCTCGCCGTGGCCGCGATCGGCGCCTGCCTCGCCGGGAACCTCGCCTGGCGGTGGGCGCCGGGCCCGGGGCCGACGGCCGTGGTCGCCGCCGTCCAGGGCGACGTGCCGCACGCGCGGAACCTGCCCGATCAGCTCCGCGCGACCACCGTCACCGACAATCACGCGGCGGCGACGATCGCGTTCGCCCGCCAGGTCCGCGCGGGCCGGAGGCCGGCCCCCGGCCTGGTGATCTGGCCGGAGAACTCCACCGACATCGACCCGAGCCTGTCACCGCCCACCTACCGCACGATCGCCGCGGCCGTCGCCGCGATCGACCGCCCCGTCCTCGTCGGCGCCGTGCTCCAGGATCCGGTGCGCAACGCCGGGCAGCTGTGGCTCCCCGGCCGGGGGCCGGTCCAGGTCTACGTCAAGCGCAAGCTGGTGCCGTTCGGCGAGGTCATCCCCATGCGGGGGCTGCTGGAGACGTTCACCTCGCTGCCCTCGCTCCAGCCGGTGAACTTCACCCCCGGCCACCGCGCGGTGGTCTTCCGGATCGGCCGGATCAGGCTCGGCGACGTGATCTGCTGGGAGGTCGGCTTCGACAGCCTCGTCAGGTCCGAGGTGCTGGCGGGGGCGAACCTGCTGGCCGAGCAGACCAACGACGCGGACTTCGAGCTCGACGGCCAGCTCGGCGAGACGCTCCAGCAGCTCGCGATGGCCAGGATCGACGCGATCACGACGGGGCGAGCCGTGGTCGTGGCCTCGACCACCGGCGTGAGCGCGGTCATCGCGCCCGATGGCGTGGTGCTCGCCCGGACCGGCACCTGGCGCCGTGCCGTGCTCGACATGCGGGTGCCGCTGGCCTCCGGGCTGACCCCGGCCGACCGGGCCGGGAGCTGGCCGGAGCTGGTGATCGCGTTCGCCGCAGCGCTCGCCGCGCTGTGGTCCGCCGTGGCGCCCCGGGCACGGCGGCGGCGCCGGGCCGCAGTTGCGGGCCGGGCGGTTCGCGTGCCAGGTTGGCATATGTGACCACGCGGGTCGTCCTCGCCGAGGTCCCGGTCCGGCGTCACCGGCCGCGCGGCCTCTGGCGTGCCCTGACCCGCCCGGCGCGCTGGGCGGCGCTGCTGGCCGGCGCGGTGCCTGTGCTCGCCTTCCCGGACGTGAACGCCGAGTTCCTGGCCTGGTTCGGGCTGGTGCCCGGGCTGCTGCTGATCCGCCGCTCCCCGGCCGGGCGCGAGGCCGCGGTGCGGGGCTGGTGGCTGGGCGCCGGTTACCTGCTGGCCGCGCTGTACTGGCTGGTCCCGAACATCGGCCCGGCCCTGCTGCTCGTCGCGGTCGTGCTCGGCGCGCCGTGGGCGGGCCTGGGATACGCCGCCTGGCGCCTGCTCCGCCCGCCGGGGCCCGGATTCCGCCAGGCCCTGGCCGCGCTGCTGGTGCTGCCGGGCTGCTGGGTGGTCGGCGAATGGCTCAGGTCCTGGCAGGGGATCGGCGGGCCATGGGCGGTGCTCGGGGCCAGCCAGTGGCAGCACCCGGTGGTGCTCGCCCTCGCGGCGGTGGGCGGCGTCTGGCTGATCAGCTTCGTTCTCGTGGCCGCGAATGCGGGGCTGACCGCCGCGATCACCGGCGCGGGGATGCCGGCGCGGGCCGTCGGCGCCGCGGGGGCGCTGCTCGCCGTCGCCGCCGGGCCGGCCGCGTTCGCGCTGACCTCGGCCGAGTACTCGGTCCCGCCCGCCGGTCACCTGTCCCTCGCGCTGGTCCAGCCCGGCCTGGAGACCGGCCGCCCGCCGATCGCGACCGTGAACGAGGGGGAACGGCTGACGCTCGCGATCCGCGGCGCCGGACTGATCGTCTGGGGGGAGAGCAGCGTCGGCTTCGACCTGTACGCCGATCACGCGCTGCTGCGCCGCCTGATGCGCCTGTCCGCCGCCGTCGGGACGCAGCTGCTGGTCAGCCAGGACGCCCTGAGCCCGGCCGGCGCGAAGTCCAAGGTCGCCGTCCTGATCGGCCCGCACGGCATCGAGGGCACGTACACCAAGTCGCGGCTGGTGCCGTTCGGCGAGTACATACCGTTGCGCCCGGTCCTTGGCTGGCTGGCCGACATCAGCCGGGCGGCCCCGGTCAACATGGTCCCCGGCCACGGCGCGAAGGTGCTGCATGCGACGCTGCCCGGCGGGCGGCGGCTCGGCTTCGGGGTGCTCATCTGCTTCGAGTCCACGTTCCCTGACATGTCGCGGTACGACGCCGACCACGGCGCGCAGGTGCTGATTTACCAGACGTCCGACTCCACGTTCCAGCAGAGCTGGGCGCCGCAGCAGCACGCCTCGCTCGCGGCGGTCCGGGCCGCCGAGGCCGGCCGGCCGGCCGTGCAGGCCGCGCTGACCGGTGACACCGCGGCCTTCGACGCCCGCGGGCGGCAGCTCGCGTGGCTGGGGACCTCGGACCGCGGGGTCGTCCGCGTCCGCCTCGCCCTGCCGCCCGCGTCGGTCAGGACGCCGTTCGACCGCTACGGGGACACCGTCCCGGCGGCCGCGATCGCCATCGTCGTCGTGGCCGCCCTGGCCCGGCTGAACGTGCCCCGCCTGGCCCGTCGCGGCCGGTTCCCGTGGCGCCCGCCGTCCGCTGGAGGCAACCGCGTTCCCGGGCGTGGCAAAGACGAATTAAGCACTCCGGCGCCCGGGGCATACTGGGGGAAGGCCGGGGTACCTGCGCGGATGGACGCGCGGGTCCGTCTCGCGCGGGTACGGCGCCGCCACGCCCCGGAGAACGGCGCCTGACCGGACCAGCGGGAACGGACCGGGGCAGGAGGTCAGCGTGCTGCCGAACGACTCCCGAGCCCGGGCCGCGCTCCGCTGCCTGGCGGTGCTGGGCACCGCCGCGCTGGCCGCGACGGCCTGCCAGGGCGCCCCGCACGGCGGCGCCGGGGCAGCGCCGCGCACGCCATCGGTGCGGATCGCGATCACCCCGGCCCCCGGCGCCACCGGGGTGGCGCCCGGCAGCGGGATCACGGTCACGGCGTCCGGCGGCAGGCTCACCAGCGTGCGCGTCAGCGATGATCAGGTCGCCGGCGCGTTCAACGCGGCCAGGACGCGGTGGCAGAGCACCTGGGCGCTCCCGGTGGACCGGACGCTGACGGTCACCGCGACGGCATCCGGCCCGGCCGGGCGCCCGGTCACGCGGGCGAGCACGTTCCGCACCCTGCGGCCGTCGCGGACCTTCACCACGATGATCTTCGAAGGCTACCGGCAGACCTACGGCGTGGGCATGCCGATCATCCTGGACTTCAGCCGGCCGATCAGGAACCGGGCCGCAGTCGAGCGGTCCCTGCAGATCACCACGTCCAAGCCGGTGGTCGGCACGTGGTACTGGGACGGGGACCAGACCGTGGTCTTCCGTACCCGCGACTACTGGCCGCCTCACACGTCGGTCAGCTTCGCCGGCCACCTCGACGGGGTGGAGGGGGCGCCCGGCGTGTACGGGGTGCATGACCTCACCCAGCAGTTCAGCATCGGCGAGTCGCTGATCGTCGTCGCCAGCGCCAGCAACCACCACATGCGGCTGTACCGGGACGGCAGGCTGATCCGGTACTGGCCGATCAGCACCGGCCGGTCGGGCGACGACACGCCCGACGGGACGTACCTGACGATCGAGAAGGCGAACCCCACGCTGATGACCGGCCCGGGTTACTCGCTGGAGGTCCCGTGGTCGGTCAGGTTCACCTGGACCGGCGACTATCTCCACGACGCCTACTGGTCGGTCGGCGAGCAGGGGTTCGTGAACGTCAGCCACGGATGCGTGAACATGGCCCCCGCCGACGCCGAGTACTACTACAAGCTCGCCGTGCCCGGCGACCCGGTCACGATCACCGGCAGCCCCAAGGCGGGCACCTGGGACAACGGCTGGACGGAGTGGTTCCTGAGCTGGGGGCAGCTGCTCCGGGGCAGCGCGCTGCACGAGGCGGTGCTCGCCGGTCCCGGCGGGAGCACGTTCGTGAACCCGGCGGCGATCCCGGCATCCACCGCGACCGCCCCCCTGTACACCGCCAGCCCCGGGAACTCCCGGGCGAGCTGACCCGCCCCGCGCGCCGGGCGGGCGCGCTGACCGCGTGAGCTGGCTCACTTTCCCGCCGATCCGGGATGGCGGGCTCGCGCGCGCGGCGTTCGGTATGAGTGACCCCCCGCCGGGGAACGGGCCAACCCCCTGGCGGCCGGCGCCTCGCACGGGCGGCCGGCTCCGCCGGGCCCGCGTTCCCGCGTGCCATCCGCGCTGAACCGGACGCGCGGCGCGGGCCGATGCCCGCGGACGGCCGGCCGGCCCGCCCGGGCCGGCCGGCCGGGGCGCCGGCTTGATCTCATCCTCCGCGGCGGCCGGCCGGCGGCGGGTCGGCATGCGAAGGACGCTCATGACCCGTGCCTCACACGTCACCGGATCCCCCCGCGCCTGCCGCGCCCGCCTGATGGCCGCCCGGGCCGCCTGGCGAGGCCGGCTGCGCGCCGCGCGCGCGCTGATCGCAGGCGGGCCGGCGGCAGCGGCCGCCGTGACGGTGCTGGCCGGGACGGTGCTGGCAGTGGTGCTGGCCGGGACGGTGCTCACGGCCGGCCAGGCGCGCCCGGCCGGCCGCGGCCGCGCCGTCCCGGCGGGCCGGGACGTGGGCTCCGGGCGGGCCGCCGGGACGGCCCGCGGCCCGCGCCGCGCGGGCCGCCCGGCCGGCTGGGCGCGGGTCAGCGCGCTCGTGGCGGCCCGCACCGATCCGCGGCCCGGTCGCGGCCCGCTGCCCGCCGCCGACCGCCTGCTTCCGGTCGGCACCAGCGGCCCTCAGCAGCGGCTGCCGATCACGCCCGAGCGCTGGCGCAACGCCGAGGCGATCGTCCGGCAGGTGCTCGCCATGCACATGGGCCTGCGCGCGGCGGTGATCGCGGTGGCCACGGCGATGCAGGAATCCGGCCTGGTCAACGTCGGATACGGCACGTCGGGCTCGCTGGGCCTGTTCCAGCAGCAGCCGTCCATGGGCTGGGGCACCGCGGCGCAGATCATGCGCCCGTCCCATGCCGCGGCGGCCTTCCTCGGCGCCCTGCGCGCCTATGCGGCGGGCAACCCGGGCTGGGCCCGCCAGCCGCTGTGGATGCCGGCCCAGGGCGTGCAGAGGTCGGGGTTCCCGTACGCGTACGCCAGGTGGGAGGCGCAGGCCGCCGACCTGGTCAGGGCCATCACCAGGCACCTGATCTGACCCGGGGGCCGCGCCAATCGTTCAGGAGTGGCTAATTTCGGCTCGCGGTGGCCGGCGCGGTGCCGCCGATGCTGTAGAACAGTCGTCATGGTGCACTTCCTGACCAGCGTGATGACGAGCCACGGGTACCTGGCCTTGATCATCTTTGCCTTCATCGAGGCCGCCTGCATCCCGATCTCGTCCGAGGCGACCTTCGCGTTCGCGGGCGTCATCGCGGCGATGCCGCACAGCAGGTTCAGCCTCATCGCCGTGATCGTCATCGGCACGCTGGCGGAGATGGCGGGCTCGCTGTTCTCCTACGCGGTCGGCCGCCGCGGCGGGCGCCACCTGCTGGACCGCTACGGCAGGTGGGTCCTGGTCACCCGGTCCGACCTGGACCGCGCCGAGCGGTTCTTCGCCGGGCGCGGCTCGTGGGCGGTGCTGGTCGCGCGCGCGCTGCCGGTGGTGCGCACGTTCGCGTCCTTCGCCGCCGGGGTGGTCGAGATCCCGGCGGTCCCGTTCACCATCTTCAGCCTGCTCGGCACGGTGGCCTGGGCGACCGGGCTGTCCCTGCTCGGCTACAACCTCGGGGACGCGGTCACGAGGTTCTTCCACTCGTTCTCGGTGATCGGCGTGGCGCTCGTGGTGCTGTTCCTCGCCGCGCTGGTCGCCCACCGGATCCACGCGATCAGGAAGGACGCCGCCGCGGGCCGCGCGGGCGACCGCTCGCCGGGCGAGTACGTCCCGGCCAGCGCGCCCGCCCGCACCGGGCGCGGCGGGGCGCACCGCGGCAACGGCCGGGGGAACTAGCCGCCGGGACGCGCCAGGCCGATGGCGCCGGGCCCGCGGCCATGCGCCGGCCGGTCAGCCGGTGAGCGCCTGGTAGACGAGCTGGCGCAGCCGGGGCCGGATGGGGTGCGCGCTGGAGGGCAGCAGCTGGGTGAAGAACGACACCGTCAGGCCGGTGGCGGGATCGACGAAGAACGCCGTGCTCGCCGCGCCGCCCCAGGAGAACTCCCCCTCGCTGCCCAGCGTCCGCCCCGGCACCGCGTCGAGCAGCACCGCGAAGCCGAGCCCGAATCCCACGCCGCGGAACGGCGCCTCCGCGAACAGCGGCCGGCCGAACGCCTCCAGGTCCGCTCCCCCCGGCAGGTGGTTGCGGGTCATGTAGGCGACGGTCCGCGGGCCGAGCAGCCTGACCCCGTCGAGCTCCCCGGCCGGGCTTTCCGGCGCGGGCAGCAGCATCGACGTGAACCTGTGGTAGTCGGCGGCCGTCGAGACCAGGCCTCCCCCGCCGCTGAGCATCGCCGGCCGGCGCCGCGCCACCGCGCCCATCTGGCCCATCCGCACCGCCGTGCGCCCCGCGCCGACGGTGTAAAGGGCGGCCAGCCGGCCGCGGTCGGCGTCGTCCAGCCAGAAACCGGTCTCGGTCATGCCCAGCGGCCCGAAGACGCGGCGGGCGAGGAACTCGTCGAGTCCCATCCCCGACGCGACCTCCACCACCCGGCCGAGGACGTCGGTGGAGACCGAGTAGTTCCACTCGGTGCCGGGCTGGAACAGCAGCGGCATGCCCGCCCACAGGTCGCAGCAGGCGGCCAGGCTGGCGCCGCGCGGCGTCCCCCACTCGAAGCCGGCCGCCCGGTACATCGCGTCCACCGGGTGGGCCCGGTGGAAGCCGTAGGTCAGCCCCGAGGTGTGGGTGAGCAGGTGCCAGATCCGCACCGGCTCGGTCGCGGGCACGGTCACCGGCCGGATGTCGGAGCCGCCGGCGAACACCCGGGCCCCGGCGAAGGACGGGATGAACGCGCTGACCGGGTCGGTCAGCTCGAACGCCCCCTCCTCGTAGAGCATCATCGCCGCCACCGAGGTGACCGGCTTGGTCATCGAGTAGATCCGCCAGATCGTGTCGGCCTCCACCGGCAGCCCGGCCTCGCGGTCCCGGCTGCCGTAGGCCGCCACGTAGGCCAGCCGGCCGTGCCTGGCGACCGTGATCAGCCAGCCGGGCAGCCGGCCGTCGTCGACGAACTGCCGGAAGTGCCGGGAGAGCCGGCCCAGCCGGACCGGATCGAGGCCGACCTGCGCCGGCTCCACCTCGGGACTGAGTCCGCCCACCACGACCGCCCTTGCCGCCCGGAACACGCCGCCAGTCCAGGTATAGCCTGCCGGCGGCCCGTCCCGGAAGGGCCGGGGCGCGGCGGTGCCCCCGGCGCGCGTCGCCGGGGGCACCGCGCGGGCCCGCGGGCGCTCAGCCCGCCGGCAGGTGCGCCTCGTACGGCTGCGGCACCCCGCTCCTGCCATCCGACCAGGCGATGTAGAACGTGCCGCCCACGTACGGCCAGCTACCGGTCGCCGACACGCTCGCGTCGATGTAGTCGCCGAAGTTCGGCGTGATGTCGGAGTTGGCGATGAGCCAGTCCGAGCCGGCGCTGGTGATCCGGACGTTGGCGGGCGTGCGGTCGGCCAGCGGGCTGACCCCGACCGCGGCCATGACATTCGTGGACGCGGTGGCGGTGCCGGCGCGGGAGTACCAGGCCACGTCGAGCAGGCCGTCCCCGCTCGCCATCCGCACCGCGGGCATGAACGTCATGCCGCCGCCGTGCGGCTGGTCGAGCGTGACCGGCACGGGCTGCACCCGGGCCAGCGAGCCGAGCCGGAAGCTCTCCATGAGGGCGTCCCCGTCGGCGTGGTGCCGTGCGTCGTTCCACACCATGCTGACCGTGCCGTACCGGCCGCTCACCGCGATCCTGGGGAAGTCGTTGGCCGGGAACCGGTTGTAGCCGGGCAGGAACGCCGCGTCCAGCGAGTACACCCGGACGAAGGCCCGGCCGGCCGGGTGGGCGCACGGCGACGCCGGGGTGATGGTCAGGCAGCCCTTCGGGATCCGGGCGATCACGTCCCTGGTCTGGTGCCGGAACCCGAAGCAGTTGGGGTCGAGGATGTTCGTCGCCCAGTTGTACTCGTAGGCCACGTACAGCGCGCCGGTCCCGACGTTGACCGCGGGGTAGGAGCCCTCGTTCTCGCAGCCCCGGCTCCGGTCGGCCGAGGCCACGGTGAAGTAGGGCTTGCCGACGTACCTGCCCTGCTTGGCCGGCCCCTGGAGCTTCAGCGGGGTGCCGGTCTCGCAGGCCGGCGCCGCCGGGCGCACCAGGCTGCACGCCGACAGGTCCTCGGGGTTGCCCTGGTGGAAGATCGGGAACTCGCTGTAGGTGACGTACAGCCTGGCCCGCGCGGGGTCGATCGCGATGAAGTCCTTGTCGAGGAAGCTGCAGAAGCTGACGGACCTGGCAGGGATGAAGCACTCCTTGCTGCTGGCCGCGATCACCGGGCCATGGCAGCGCAGCCGCGCCGACGAGCCCGAGCCGCTCGCCCGGCAGGCGTCGAACGCGATGTAGGACGGCCCGGTGCCGGTCCGCGAGTCATACAGGCTGGAGATGTAGAAGTAGGTCGCGCCGTGCACCTGGTAGGCGGCGACGGCGGGGTCGCCCTCGAACACGTCCTTCCGGCACAGCGGGTTGGGCAGCCCCCCGAGGTCGGTGAACGACCGGCCGCCGTCGGCCGAGAACCCCAGGCCCGTCCCCTCGGCCTTGTTGTCCCTGGCGGTGCAGGTGGAGGCGAACGAGGTCGAGTCGTTCCACGCCTCGACGACGTACCGGCCTGCTGCGGCGACCGAGGTCTCGGACTGCCCGTAGAGCCGCGCCCCGGCGGGGCTGACGTCCTCGGCCGGGTTCGCCGCGTCCACGTTCCGCGGCACCCCGGCGGTGCCCGGCCCGGCGCCGCCGGACGGCTGGCCGCCGACGGTCGGCTGCTCGCCGAAGCAGAACATCTGCGCCCCGGCCGAGGCCTGGTACCGCTTGCCGAGCCCCTGGCAGAACGGATTGCCCGCGGCCAGGCCGGTCCTGCCGCCGCCCGGGCCGATCGCGCGGGCGCCCGCGGGCACGGCCGGCAAGGCCGTGCCCGCCTGCGCCGCCGGCCCGAGGGCCGGGAGCGCAGGCACCAGGATGGCCGCGCCAGCCGCCACCGTGAACCACCATCCGCGCCGCATACGCGGCCTCCTTCCGCACGATGAGCACCATCGCCGGGCAAGCAGCCGAACCGCCCGGCATGACATGTCCGGACAACGGCCGTCCCGATCATGATGTACCTATCGACGGCCCGCGCGGGCATCTCGTTGCGGGAAATGGCGAAATTCATCCGATCGTTGCATGGCCGTGATGGCCGGGCCGGTGACTGCGGCCCCCGGGAGCACGGGCCCTGGTCAGCCCGGCAGCGGGAACCGCCGGCGGGCCTCGTACAGGACGATCCCGGCCGCGACTGCGAGGTTGAGCGACTCGGCGGTCCCGGTCATCGGGATGCGCAGCCGGGTCTGGCCGGCGGCGAGCAGCCCGGCGGGCAGCCCGGCGCCCTCGCTGCCGAGCAGGATCGCCAGCGGCAGCCGCAGCGGCGCCTCCCAGAGCGTGCCCGGTCCCCTCGCCGAGGTGACCGCGAGCGTGACCCCGCCCGACTGGCACCAGCCGAGGAACTCCTCCGCGGCTTGCGCGGCCACGACCGGCACGCCGAACACCGCCCCCATCGACGCCTTGACCGCCGCGGGGTCGAACGGGTCGGTGCACCGGCCGACCAGGATCACCCCGCGCGCCCCCGCCGCGTCCGCGGTGCGGATGATCGTGCCGAGGTTGCCCGGGTTCGCGATCTCATGCAGGGCGACGACCACCGAATCGGGCCGCACCGCCAGGGAGGCGAGCCCGGGCGTCCGGCCCCGGACGATCGCCGCGACCCCCGACGGCCCGTCCCGGTCGGCGATCCGGGTGAACAGCTCCTCCGACAGGCGCGCGACCGGCACGCCGCGCTCCTCCTGCCCCGCCACCATCGTCGCGGCCGGCTCGCGCAGCAGGCCGGGGGCGACGATCAGCACCTCGATGTCGGCGCCTGCCTCCACGGCCTGCCAGACCGGCTGCGCGCCGCGGACCACGAATGCGCCCTCCCGCCGCCGGTGCCGCCGGTCGCCGAGCATCCGCACGCGCTTGATCAGCGGGTTCGCCGCGCTGGTGATGATCTGCGCCATGGATCCTCCGCCCGTGCCGGGACCGGCCCGCCCCGTGCCGGGCCCTCCCCTATAGTGGCCGCGGTGAACCCAGAGCGCGCGCGGGTGGCCGCCTTCGGCAGGCTGGAGTACGGGCTCCGCCAGGCAGGGGACTGGTACCGCTGGGGGCCGTACGTGAGCGAGCGGCAGTGGGGGACGGTCCGCGAGGACTACAGCGCCGACGGCGATGCCTGGGGCTACCTGCCGCACGACCACGCGCGCTCGCGCGCCTACCGGTGGGGAGAGGACGGCCTGGCCGGGTTCTGCGACATCGAGCAGCGGCTGTGCCTGGGCCTGGCCCTGTGGAACGGCCGGGACCCGATCCTCAAGGAGCGGCTGTTCGGCCTGGGCAACCGCGAGGGCAACCACGGTGAGGACGTCAAGGAGTACTGGTGGTACCTGGACGCGGTGCCCAGCCACGCCTGGAACCGCTGGCGTTACCACTACCCGCGGTCCGAGTTCCCCTACGGCGAGCTGATCGCGCGGAACGCGGCGCGCGACCGGACCGAGCCCGAGTACGAGCTGGCCGACACCGGGATCTTCGACGACGGACGGTACTGGGTCGTCGAGGTGTGCTACGCCAAGGCCGACCCGGACGACATCTGCGTGCGCGTCCAGGTCACCAACGCCGGGCCGGACCCGGCCGGGCTGCACGTGCTGCCCACGGCGTGGTTCCGCAACACCTGGTCCTGGCGGCCCGGCGCCGGCCGGCCGCGCCTGGCCGCGGCGCCCGGGGGCCCGCCGGGCTGCGCGGCGGTCGCCATCGGCCACCCCTTCCTTGGCGAGCTTGAGCTCCTCGCGGGCGCGGGGCCGGACGGCGCCCTGCCCGAGCTGCTCTTCTGCGAGAACGAGACGAACACCGCGCGGCTGTTCGGGACCGGGCCGCTCACCCCCTACCCGAAGGACGGGATCGGGGACCATGTGCTGCACGGCGCGCCGACCGTCAACCCCGAGCGGTCCGGCACCAAGTGCGCCGCCTGGTACCGGCTCACCCTGGGCGGCGGCGAGTCCGCCGAGCTGCGGCTGCGGCTGCGGCCGGCGGGCAGGGGGGCGACGCCGTCCCCGCTCGGGGCGGACCACGCGCAGGTCATGCGGGACCGCCTCGCGGAGGCGGACGCGTTCTACTCCGGCCTGACCCCGGACGGGGCAAGCGCGGACGAGGCGCTGATCCTGCGGCAGGCGTTCGCCGGGCTGCTGTGGTCCAAGCAGTTCTACCACTACGACGTCGCGCGGTGGCTGGACGGCGACCCGGCGTTCCCGCCCCCGCCGGCCCGGCGCCTCACCGGGCGGAACAGCCGCTGGCGCGGCTTCGACGCGTTCGACATCCTGTCCATGCCAGACAAGTGGGAGTACCCGTGGTTCGCGGCCTGGGACCTGGCGTTCCACTGCGTGGCGCTGGCCCACGTGGACCCCGCGTTCGCCAAGTACCAGCTCATCCTGCTGTGCCGGGAGTGGTTCCAGCATCCCAGCGGCGCGCTGCCCGCCTACGAGTGGGACTTCTCGGACGTGAACCCGCCGGTGCAGGCGTGGGCCGCGCTGGAGGTGTTCGCGGTGGACGGCGGCCGCGACATCGACTTCCTGTCCCGCGTGTTCGACAAGCTGCTGGTCAACTTCACCTGGTGGGTGAACCGGGAGGACGCCGAGGGCAACAACCTGTTCGAGGGAGGGTTCCTCGGCCTGGACAACATCGGGCCCATCGACCGCTCGCACCTTCCGGTGGGCGGCGTCCTGGAGCAGTCGGACGCGACCGGCTGGATGGGCTTCTTCGCGTTGGCGATGGCCTCGATCGCGCTCGTGCTGCACCGCTCCGGCCAGCGGCCCGCGACCGACCTGGTGATGAAGTTCCTCGAGCACTTCGCGGCGATCCGGCAGGCGCTGGACTCGCTCGGCCTGTGGGACGAGGCGGACGGGATGTACTTCGACCGGCTGGTCACGCCCGGCGGCCAGGCCGTGCCGGTCCGGGTCCGCTCGGTAGCCGGGATGATCCCCGCCCTGGCGGTGGGCATCGTGGACTCGGAGGCGATCGCGGGGGCGCTGGCGGTCGGCAAGCGCTTCGCCGGGTTCCTGGCCGCGCAGGACCCGGCCGGCCTGCCCAGCCGCGGCGAGCCCGGCCGGGAGCGGCTGCTGCTGAGCCTGGCCGGGCCGGGGAAGCTGGCCAGGCTGCTCGCCCGCCTGTTCGACGAGTCCGAGTTCCTCTCCCCGCACGGGCTGCGGTCGCTGTCGGCGTGGCACCGCGACCACCCGTTCACGATCGAGGTCGAGGGGTACCGTGCCTCGATCGGCTATGAGCCCGGCGAGTCCACCACGCCGCTGTTCGGCGGCAACTCGAACTGGCGGGGGCCGGTCTGGTTCCCGGTGAACTACCTGGTGATCAGCGCGCTGCGGCGATACCACGCCTTCTACGGCGATGAGCTGACGGTCGAGTACCCGACCGGGTCGGGCCGCCGGCTGACCCTCGCCCAGGTCGCCGATGACCTGTCCGGGCGGCTGATCGCGCTGTTCGCCCGCGGGCCGGACGGCAGGCGGCCCTGCCTCGGCGGCCACCCGCTGCTGTCCCGGCCAGGCTGGCGGGACAACCTGGCGTTCGGGGAGTACTTCCACGGCGACACCGGAGCGGCGCTGGGCGCCTCGCACCAGACCGGATGGACCGCGCTGGTCGCCGACCTCATCTGGCGCCGCGGCGGCGCGCCCGGGGCGGCGGTGCCGCCCGCGCCCCCCGCGTCCTGAGTCACCAGCGGCGGATCGCCTCGATCCTGGCCCGGATCTGAGCCGCGCTGGCCCGGGCGAGCGGCGGCCCCCCGCAGCGGCGGCGGAGCTCGGCGTGAATGGCCGCGTAGGGCTGGCCGGTGCGGTGGTGCCAGGCGGCGATCAGCGCGTTCAGCTCCCGGCGCAGCGCGGCCGCCATCTGCTCCGGCCCGGCGTGCCGCGCGGCGCCGGCGGCCCCGTCCGGGCTCGCCGCAGATCCCGGACGTCGCCGGCGCGCCTGCTCGGCGTGGCGCTGCCGCAGCAGCAGCGCGACCTGCTCGGGCTCGAGCAGGCCCGGGATGCCGAGGAAGTCCTCGTCCTCGGGCGAGGCGCCGAACTCGCCGCCGTCGTACAGGACCCGGTCGAAGCGGGCGGTGGACTCCAGGGCGCGGAACGGGGGCCCGTCCAGCGCGCCGGGGTGGTCGCGGCGCCGCCGCGCCTCCTGCCACGCGCGCTCGTCCTGGTCCTGCGAAGGCGGGCCGAGCACGTGGTCGCGCTCGGCCTCGATCTCGGCCGCGTGGCCGAGCAGCACCGGGACCGAGGGCAGGAACACCGAAGCCGTCTCGCCGCGCCGCCGCGCCCGGACGAACCGGCCGACCGCCTGGGCGAAGAACAGGGCCGTGCTCACGCTCGTCGCGTACACGCCGACGGCCAGGCGGGGGATGTCCACCCCCTCGGACACCATCCGGACCGCGACCATCCACCGGTCCGCGGACCGGGCGAACGCGCCGATCTTCGCGCTGGCCGACGGGTCATCGGAGAGCACGACGACGGGCCGCTCGCTGGTGAGGCGGCGGAGCACCGCCGCGTAGGCGCGGGCGTCCTCGCGATCGCCGGCGATCACCAGCCCGGCGGCATCCGGCATCGCCTTGCGGACCTCGGCCAGCCGGCGGTCGGCGGCCTCCATGACCCGCGCGATCCACTCGCCGCCCGGGTCCAGCGCCGTGCGCCACGCCTGGGCCTGCACGCCGGCGGTCGTCGGCTCGCCGAGCGACCCGGCCAGCTCGGCGCCCGCCCGGGTCCGCCAGCGCATCTGCCCCGAGTAGGCAAGGAAGATCACCGGGCGGACCACCCCGTCGGCCAGCGCCGCGCCGTACCCGTAGGTGTAGTCGGCTGCGCTGCGGCGCGCCCCGCCGGCCTCGGGGAGATACGTCACGAACGGGATCGGGTTCGCGTCGCTGCGAAACGGCGTCCCGGTCATCGCCAGCCGCCGCCTGGCCGGGGCGAACGCCTCCCGGATCGCCTCGCCCCAGGAGAGCGCGTCGCCGGCGTGGTGGATCTCGTCGAGGATCACCAGGGTCCGCCGCAGCTCGGTGCGCCTGCGGTGCAGCGCCGGGTGGGAGGCGACCTGCGCGTAGGTCGCGGCGACGCCGGCGTAATCGGCCGATGCGGCGCCCTGCGCGTTCCGGTAAGCCGGGTCGAGCGCGATCCCGAACCGCCGCGCGGCGGCCGCCCACTGGTGCTTGAGGTGCTCGGTCGGGGTGACCACGGTCACCGCGGCGACCTCGCGGCTGGCGAGCAGCTCGGCCGCGATCGTGAGCGCGCACGCGGTCTTGCCCGCCCCAGGGGTCGCGACCAGCAGGAAGTCCCGGCGCTGCGCCGCGAAGTAGCGCCCGCAGGCCTCCCGCTGCCACGGGCGCAGGCCAGCCAGCCGGGCGTGGCGCGCGGGCGGGGAGGCGGCGGGTGCGCGGGCGCTCACGAGCGCAACAGGCTACCAGCGGCCGGCGGACCCGCGTCCTGCGTCAGGGCGTGCTGCGTAGATGAGAGCGCCCGCCGCCCCGCCAGGCCGGCCAGGCGGACTGGCCGGCGCCGCCGCCGAGCAGCTTCCGCCGGGCGATCTCGCGGTGCGGGCGTCGTCGCGCCGGTCGGTGCTCGTCACCGGCGGCCTGATGGTGATCCCGACCTGCCCGGGCAATGCCGTCCGGCCCTGCGCCGGCCCGGGGAATCCCGGACAATGGCGCGGGGAACGGCGTGCCCGGGAGCGTTAGGATTGCTCATGGAATCCGCCCGGCCCCGGTCGGCGCGGGAGGGCGCGCGGGCCGCGACGGCGAGCAGCCCGGGCGCTGGCGGGGCCGGCATCTGGCCGATGCGGCCCGCGCTGGCCAGGATGGCCGGGGTCCTGCGCGCCGCCACCACGGCGGCGGCCGTTGTCGCGGCGCTGCTGGGTGGCGGAGGGCCGGTCACCTGGCCGTGGCTGGCGTCGGCGGTCGCGGCGGTGACCGCCTGGACGGCCGCGTACCTGGTGGTCGGATGGACTCGCGGCCTGCGGCCCTGGCTGGTCGCCGTGGACCTGCTCGGCGCCGCGGCGATCGGGCTCGGGCTCGGGCACCTGGTGCCCCCGGCGGCGGTCGGCGGGACCGCGAACTGGGCGGGCCTGTACGCCGGAATGGCCGTCATCGCCGCTCAGCTCGCGGGCGTGCCGGCCCTGTCGCTTCCCGGTGCGCTGCTGGTCACGGCAGGCTACGTGGCCGGCTCCCGGCTCGCCCACGCTCCGGGCGGCGGAGGGTACGGCGCCGCCCTGTTCGCAGTCCAGGCCGTGGTCGGCTCGGCGGTCATGGCCGTCGCGCTGCGCGCCGAGCGCGCCGCTTCCCGGGCCTTCGCCGACCTGGAGCGCGCGCGGGCCGCTGACGCCGTCTCCGCGGCCCGCCGGGCCGACGAGCGCGCCCAGCTACGGATGATCCACAACGGCCCGCTGACCACGCTCACCATGGCCCTGCACGCCGGGGCGGGGCCGCCCAGCGCGGTGCTCCGGGCACGGGCGGGTGCGGCGCTTCGGTCACTGCCGCCCACCGCGGCCGTGCACGCTGCCGCGGGGGAGCCGGCCAGGCCGGCGCGTCTCGACAGGAGGCTGGCTCAAACCCTGGTGTGGTACCAGCCGCCGCTGCAGGTGTCGGCCCGCCTGAGCCCCTGCTCGGTGCCGGCTGAGGTCGCGGAGGCGTTCGCCGCGGCAGCCGCCGAGGCGCTGGAGAATACCGCCCGGCACGCCGCATGCGTCCACGTGGCGGTCGAACTCGCCGACACCGGGCGGCACGTCAGCGTGACGGTGGCTGACCAGGGGCGCGGGTTCGATCCGGCTCGCCGCCCGCCCGGCTTCGGCCTGCGCGAGGACGTCGCCGGGCGGATGGCGGCCGTCGGCGGCACCGCGGCGGTGCGGTCCGGGCCAGGGCGGGGAACCGTGGTGCACCTCGGGTGGGCTCGTGCCTGACCGCCCCGCGGCCAGCGTCGCCGAGCGCTACGACCGGGCCGGCCTGCTGGCGGCGGTCGTGGTGATGGCGGGATGGCACGCCGGGTTCCTGCTGCCGATCGTGATCGCAACCTGGCTGCGCTACGGTCCGTGGGCATCCTGCGCCGCGGTGTGGCTTGCCTACGCGGCGACCGGGACGGCCAGCGCGGTGGTCCTGCTGCGCGGTCGCGGGCATGGCCCGGCGCTGCCGCTCGCCGCGTGCCCGGTGCTGCTGGCCGGGGTGGTGACCGGCGGGCTCGCCCAGCCGGCCGGCTTCTTCGGGTCGCCCAACTGGCCGTTCGTCACGGCCGCCTTCTTCGCCCTCGTCGCGATGTGGCGGCGCGGAATCGCCGCGCTGAGCGCGTTCCTGGCGGCGAACGCGATCGCGGGACTGGGCGTGCTCATCGCGCTCGGCCAGACGGACCGCGTGAGCATCGCCCGGTTCGTCGGGCTGTGCGGCGGCGGAGCGCTGCCCCTCACGCTCTTCGCGGGAAGCAAGCTGGTCACCGCGATGGCCGGGCGCGCCGCGAGCATCCGGGAGGAGCTGGCGAGCGCGCGAGTCGCCGAGCAGGCCGCCGAGGCGGTGCAGGAGGACCGCAGGTCGCGGTACGAGACGATCCGCGGAACCGTGACCGGCCTCCTGCGGGGCCTGGCCGACGGCCAGCTCGACCCGGCGGAGCCAGCCACCCGGCAGCGGATCGCGGTGGCGGTCAGCAGGCTGCGCCGGTACCTGGTGGAGACCGACGACGTTCCTGACCCGCTCTCGCACGAGCTGCGCGCCTGCGCCGACGCGGCGGAGCGGCACGGCGTCGCGGTGGACCTCGCGGCTCCGGCTGGGCAGGTCCCGCACCTTCCGGTGGAGGTCAGGCGGGCGCTCACCGAGCCGATCATCACGGTCCTGGCCGCCGCGGCCACCCGCGCCCGGGTCACGGTCGTGGCCTCGCCGGACCACGTGGCCGTCGCGATCCTGGCCGACGCGAGCCTGACGGGAGCCGATCGCGACGCCCTGGCATCGGGCCCGGGCGGCGCGGCCGAGGTCAGCGTGGATGAGGAGGGAGGGCTGCTGTGGGCACAAGCCCAGTGGACCGGCGCACGCGCGTCGCCGTGATCGAGGACCAGGACGTGGTCATCGAAGGTGTCCGGGCCTGGATCGCCGCCGACCCCCAGCGCCGGGCCGTGGTCGCGGCGGCCGGTGACTCCATCGACGAGGTCCTGGCCGGACCAGGCGGCGACGCCGACGTGATCGTGCTCGACCTGGAGCTCGGCGGCGACCTGATGACCGGCCGGGTCGCCGCGCTCAGCGACGCCGGGCGGCGGGTGGTCGTCTTCTCTGTGCACGTCAGGCCGGTGATCGTGGATTCGGTGATGCGGGCCGGGGCATGCGCGTTCCTGGACAAGCGGACCGAGCGCGACCAGTTCGTTGACACGATCGTCGCGGTGGCGCGCGACCGGCCGGCGGTGACCCCGTCGATGGCGGGCGGCCTGCTTCACGCGGCTCGGCTCTCCGATCGAGAGAGGCAAGCGCTGCAGCACCTGTTCCAGGGTATGGATCACGCGTCGATCGCCCGGCGGCTGCGCAAGCCGACCGGGGAGGCCGTCAGCCCGGCGACGGTCAAGCAGTACATCGGGCGGGCCAGGGCAAAGTACGCCGCGGCCGGGCGGCCGTGCCGGTCCAACTACGCGCTGCTCGCGCGCTGCATCGAGGACGGGCTGATCAGGCCGGAGGAGATCAGCGACTACCGGTCCGCGGCGCGGCGCGTGCCGCCGTGACCTGCGGCCGCGGGGCCGGCGGCAGGCGCGCGGCACCGGCTGACCCCCGCGCAGCGGTCATGCGCGACCGGGAGCCCGCGGGCAGGCTGGTGGCCGAACCGAAGGAGGTCCGCCATGACGATGATGCCCCCGCCGCCGACGGAGCAGCCCGAGCGCCAGCGCCAGACCCAGCGCCCGTGCCCCCACTGCGCTTACCCGCTCACTGCCCAGCCTTGCGAGAACTGCGGATGGGAGCCCGGCCTCGTGCCCGTCGCGGTGACCGAGACGCCGCAGGGGACGCTGACCAGCTTCGCCGCGGAGAAGCGGCACCGCGTCAAGCTGACGCTGGGGGTGCTCTCCTGCGTCCTCGGCGTGATGCTGCTGATGGGCGGCATCGCCGGAGGCGCGCCATTCAATGCCGCCGAAGGAGTCATCATGGGCCTCGTCGCGCTCGCCGCCGGGATCACGACGCTCAAGGTCACCCGCGCCGGGCGGGTGTGGTGGGGCCTGTCGGGAAGAGACAAGCTCCTGGCCGCGCCCGGGCTGGTCTTCGGCGGGTTCCTCGCGCTGAGCGTCATCCCGGCGGTGCTGATGGTCTGGCTGATGTTCGCGATCATGCCCAGGCCCGGCCGGGACTTCTGACCACCAGGCCGCCTGCTCGCCGCCGCCGCTCAGGCCCGCCCGGCGGCGGCGAGCAGCTCCCTGACCCGCCCGGCGGGCAGCGCGCGGGAGACGTGGCCGTCCCGGCCGGTGACCGTCGGAGCGGCGAGCATGCTGTTCAGCACGGCCTCCTCGGTCGCCTCCACGACAGCGGCGAACAGCGGGTCCAGGCCGGCCCCGGTGACCGGGGAGCCCCCTGGGGGGCGGCCCCGCGGTGCCCGCAGCCCGGTCGCCATCGCGAGGAAGATCTCACCGCTGCCGTGGCGGGCGACCGATCCGGCCCGGGCGAGCCCGAGCCCCGCCCTCCTGGCCAGGCGGGAGCAGGCGGAGGAGTCGAGCGGCGCGTCGGTGATCACGACCGTGACGCACGACCCGCCGGCCGGCGGCAGGGGGACGCCGGCCGGCGCGGGAGGCAGGAGCCGGCCCACCGGGACGCCGTCGACCGTCAGCCGCTCCTGCTCGCCGAAGTTGGCGAGCACGAGCACCCCGACGACGTGCCCGGACGGGACGAGGCGGGAGGACGTCCCGATCCCGCCCTTGAACCCCAGGCAGCTCATCCCCGTGCCGGCCCCCACCGCGCCCTCCCCGGGCACCACGCCGCGTCCGGCGCTCGCCCGAGCCGCCGCCAGGGCCAGCCGCACGTCGTCCCGGCTGACCTGCATGCGCCGGGATTCGGACAGGAAGCTGTCGTCGCACTCGGCCACGACCGGGATGATCACCTCCTCCGTCCCGATCCCGGGGTCCTCCGCGATCAGCAGCTCGCACGCGGCGTCGTAGACGCGCCCGACCTGCATGGTCGAGGTGAGGAAGACCGGCGTCTCGACCAGGCCCCACTCGGCGGCGGACAGGAACCCGGTGCACTCCCCCGCCCCGTTCAGCACCGCGCCGCCGGCCGGGACCGGATCGCGGAACAGGTTCCCGCCCGGGTCGATCACGGTGACGCCGGTCCTGGCCACGCCGCGCCCGGCCGGCGGCGGCTCCTCGTCCCGCCAGACGGTCGCGTGCCCGACTCCCACGCCGGGGACGTCCGTGATCGACGCCGTCGGCCCGGCGGGCAGCAGGCCGATGGTGATGCCCAGATCGGCGGTCCGCGCCATCCCCCCATCCTCGCAGGCGCGGGCAGGGCGATCATGGACCCATGACCGGGCTGGAGTTGTTCGGCGGGCTGTTCGGGCGGGGCGGGGCGGACGCCGGTGACCGGGCGTGGCTGCAGGCGATGCTGGACGCCGAGGCGGCCCTCGCCCGCGCGGCCGAGCGCGCCGGGCTGGCACCGCCCGGGTCCGGAGCCGCGGTCACCGCCGTGGCGCGCGCCGAGCTCTTCGACGGCGCGGCCCTGGCCCGGCAGGCCGCGCAGGCGGGGAACCCGGTCCCGGCGCTGGTCAGGGCCCTGACCGCGGCGCTGCCGGCCGAGGCCGCCGGGGCCGCGCAGGCGGTCCACGCAGGCGCCACCAGCCAGGACATCATCGACACCGCGGCGATGCTGGTCGCCGCGCGGTCCACCGGCGCGATCCTCTCGGACCTCGCCACGGCCGCGGGGCACGCGGCCCGGCTGGCCGGCGAGCACGCCGGGACGGTGATGGCCGGCCGCACCCTGCTCCAGCAGGCCGTCCCGGTGACCTTCGGCCTGGTCGCCGCGGGCTGGCTGACCGCGATCGACGAGGCGAGGGCCGGCCTGCACCGGGTCCGCACCCAGCGCCTGGCGGTGCAGTTCGGCGGCGCGGCGGGCACGCTCGCCTCCCTCGGCCGGTCCGGCCCCGCCATCGCGGAGCTGCTCGCCGAGGAGCTCGGGCTGGCGGTCCCGGTGCTGCCCTGGCACACCGACCGGCTGCGGATCCTCGAGCTGGCCGCCGCGCTCGCCGGGGCCTGCGCCGCGCTCGGCAAGGTCGCCAGGGACGTCACCCTGCTCGCCCAGACCGAGGTGGGCGAGGCCGCCGAGGCCCTCGCCGGCGGCCGCGGCGGCTCGTCGGCGATGCCGCACAAGCAGAACCCGGTCGCCTCGGTCGTGCTCCTGGGCTGCGCCAAGCGCGCCCCGGGCCTGCTCGGCACGCTTGCCGCGGCCGCCGAGCAGGAGCACCAGCGCGCGGCCGGCGCCTGGCACGCCGAGTGGGAGCCGCTGTCCGACCTGCTGCGCCTCACCGGCTCGGCCGCCGCCTGGGGCGCGGACCTGCTGTCCGGCCTGCGGGTGGACGAGGCGAGGATGCGCGCCAACCTCGCGTCGGCCCGCGGCCTGCCCCTCGCGGAGAACCTGGCCGCCCTGCTCGCCCCCGCCCTCGGCCGCCTGGCCGCCCACGACCTGGTCGCCGCGGCGAGCAGGCGAGCCGCCCTGGGCCGCACCGGGCTGGCCGAGGCCCTGCTGGACGACGAGGACGCGGCGGCGGCGCTGCGCGGCGCGGGCCTGGGGCGCGAGCAGGTCGAGGCGGCCCTGCGGCCGGAGTCCTACCTGGGCGCCGCCGCCGAGTTCACCCGCCGCGCCCTGGCCGCCCACGCCGAGCGGGACGCCGCGCTGGCCCGCGTGGCCGGCCCGTAGGGTTCCCGCATGAGCACCGATGACGAGCGCAGGGCCGCCGGCATGGCCGTCCGCCGCCAGGTCCTCGGCGACGAGCACGTCGACCGGGCGACCGCGAGCGCGACGGAGTTCACCGGGCCGTTTCAGGACTTCATCACCCGCTACGCCTGGGGCGAGGTCTGGTCCCGCCCGGGCCTGACCCGCGCCGAGCGCAGCATGATCACGATCACGGCCCTGGCGGCGCTCGGCCGGGACTCCGAGCTCGCCATGCACGTGCGGGCGGCGCGGCGCAACGGGCTCACCCCGGACCAGATCCGCGAGGTGCTGCTCCAGGTCGCCGTCTACGCCGGGGTCCCGGCCGCCAACCACGCGTTCACGATCGCCGCCGGGGTCCTCGCCGAGGCTCCGTAGACCGCACAGTTGTTCACTAGGCGCCCTAACGATATCGTTTCGGTAACCGCGGCGAGGAGGGGCTGGTGCGGGTTGGCTGAGATCGTGTCGCTGGCCGAGGCCGTGGCCGCGGCCATCGGCGACGGGGACACCGTGGCGATGGAGGGCTTCACGCACCTGATCCCGCACGCCGCCGGGCACGAGGTGATCAGGCAGGGCCTGCGGGACCTCACCCTGGTCAGGATGACGCCCGACATCATCTACGACCAGCTGATCGGCGCCGGGTGCGCCCGCAAGCTGGTGTTCTCCTGGGCCGGCAACCCGGGCGTGGGCTCCCTTCACCGCTTCCGCGACGCCGTCGAGCACGGCTGGCCGGTGCCGCTGGAGATCGAGGAGCACAGCCACGCCGGCATGGCGAACCGGTACGCGGCGGGAGCGGCCGGCCTGCCGTTCGCGGTGATGCGGGGATACCGGGGAACGAGCCTGGCCAGCCAGACGGCCGGGGTGGCCGAGGTCACCTGCCCGTTCACCGGCGAGGTGCTCACCGCCGTCTCGGCGCTCCGCCCCGACGTGGCGGTGATCCACGCCCAGCGCGCCGACCGGGCGGGCAACGTCCAGTTCTGGGGCATCACCGGAGTGCAGAAGGAGGCCGTCCTGGCCTCCGCGCGCTCGGTGGTCACGGTCGAGGAGATCGTGGACGAGCTCGACCCGCGGCCCAACGCGGTGGTGCTCCCCTCCTGGGTGGTCGGCTGGGTGGCGCTGGCCCCGGGCGGAGCGCACCCGTCCTACGCCCTGGGCTACTCGGCCAGGGACAATGACTTCTAAGTGGCGTGGGACGCGATCAGCCGGGACCGGGACAGGTTCGCCGCATGGCTGGACGAGCACGTGTACCGGCGCCCGGCCCTGGCGAGCGCGGAGGAGGCCCGGTGAGCTACACGTCCGACGAGATGATGACGGTCACGGCCGCCCGGACCCTGCGCAACGGCATGACCTGCTTCGTCGGGATCGGGCTGCCGAGCGAGGCCGCGAACCTGGCCCGCCGCACCCACGCCCCGGGCCTGGTGCTGATCTACGAGTCCGGCACGATCGGAGCCAAGCCGAGCGCCCTGCCCCTGTCGATCGGCGACGGCATCCTCGCCGAGACCGCCGACTGCGTGGTGAGCGTCCCGGAGATCTTCAACTACTGGCTCCAGCCGGGCCGGATCGACGTGGGCTTCCTCGGGGCCGCCCAGGTCGACCGGTTCGGCAACATCAACACCACCGCGATCGGCGGCGACTACGGCGCGCCCCGGGTCCGCCTGCCCGGCGCGGGCGGCGCCCCCGAGATCGCCGCGGCCTGCCGGGAGGTGACGATCGTGCTGCGGCAGTCGCCGCGTTCCTTCGTCGGGCGGGTGGACTTCGTCACCTCGGTGGGATTCGGCGACGGCCCGGGCAGCCGGGAGCGGCTGGGCCTGACCGGGCACGGCCCCCGGCGGGTCATCACCGACCTTGGCGTGCTCGAGCCCGACCCGCGGACCTGCGAGCTCGTGCTGACCGGCGTCTACCCCGGGGTCACGGTCCCCCAGGTGCGCGAGGGCACCGGCTGGGACCTGCGCGTCTCCGCCGGCCTGGCGACGGTCCCGCCGCCCACCGACGCCGAGCTGGCGGCGCTCCGCGAGCTGCGCGCCGCGGGCCAGCATCACCCCCGATCAGCAACCGCAGGGAGTAGCCAGATGACCGGAGCCATCCGATGACCGCCGACCTGCGCCCGCCCGCGGGCGGGCGCCTGATCCTGCCCGGCTACCAGCGCCCGGCGGGCGTCCACCCGCCGCTGGACTCACCCGAGTACCGGTCCTCGCGGCAGCGCGCCCCGCTGCGCCCGCTCGTGCCGCTGCCGCACGCGCTCACCGAGGTGACCGGGCCCCTGCTGGGCAGCGAGCGGGTGACCCCCGCCGACTCGGACCTGACCACCCGGCACGCCGGCGAGCCGCTCGGCGAGCGCATCATCGTGACCGGCCGGGTGCTCGACTCCGGCGGCCGGCCCGTGCCGGACACGCTGGTGGAGATCTGGCAGGCCAACGCGGCCGGGCGCTACCGTCATCAGGTCGACGACCACCCGGCCCCGCTGGACCCGAACTTCGACGGCGCCGGCCGCTGCCTCACCGACTCGCTGGGCCGGTTCCGGTTCGTCACGATCAAGCCGGGCGCGTACCCGTGGCGGAACCACCTCAACGCCTGGCGGCCGGCGCACATCCACTTCTCGCTCTTCGGCCGCGCGTTCACCCAGCGCCTGGTGACCCAGATGTACTTCCCGGGCGACCCGCTCTTCCGGTACGACCCGATCTTCAACTCGATCCCCGACGCTAAGGCCCGCCAGCGGCTGATCGCCACCTTCGACATGGACCTGACCGAGCCGGAGTGGGCGCTCGGCTACAGCTGGGACATCGTCCTGCGCGGACGGGAGGCGACCGTGTTCGAGAACGCCGGGGAGGGACGGTGAGCGCGCAGGGCCTGCCCGTGACGCCGTCGCAGACGGTCGGGCCATACCTGGCGATCGGGCTGCCCTGGGAGGACGGGCCGTTCGTGGTTCCCGAGGGCACGCCGGGCGCGTTCGCCATCAGCGGCGTGGTGACCGACGGGGACGGCGCGCCGGTGCCCGACGCGCTGATCGAGACCTGGCAGGCCGACCCGGACGGCCGGTTCGCCCACCCGGACGACCCGCGCGGGCCCGCCGCGCCGGCCGTCCCCGGCTTCCGGGGCTTCGGCCGGTGCCCCACCGACGGGCAGGGCAGGTACCGGATCGTGACCGTCCGCCCCGGGCCGCTGCCGGACCCGGGCGGCGGCACCGAGGCGCCGCACCTGGACGTGTCGGTGTTCGCGCGCGGGCTGCTCAACCGCGTGGTGACCAGGATCTACTTCCCCGACGAGGAGGCGGCCAACGCCGCCGACCCGGTGCTGGCCGCGGTCGAGCCCGGGCGCCGGGACACGCTGGTCGCGGTCGCCGAGCCCGGCGGGTTCCGGTTCGACATCAGGCTGCGGGGCGACCGCGAGACCGTGTTCTTCGATGTCTGACGCTCCGGCCGCGGCGCCGGGCGCCGCGGCCCGGAGCCCGCGGGTCATGCCGCTGGCCGCGGCCATCGACGGCGCCAGCGGGCCGGTGCTGATGCTCGGCAACTCGCTGGGCACGTCCCGCGCCCTCTGGAACCGCCAGGTCCCGGCCCTCGCCCGGCGGTTCCGCGTGCTGCGCTTCGAACTGCCCGGGCACGGCGGGGCGGCGGCCGAGCCCGGCCCGTACTCCATTGACGACCTCGGCGCGAGCGCGGTGGCGGTGCTCGACTCGCTCGGCATCGAGCGCGCCGCCTACTGCGGGGTCTCGCTCGGCGGCATGATCGGGATGTGGATCGCCTCGCGCCACCCGGACCGGATCACCGCGCTCGGCCTGATCTGCACGTCGGCGTGGCTGCCGCCGGCCTCCGCATGGCTGGCCAGGGCGGGCGCGGTCCGGTCCGGCGGGATGGCCCCGGTCGTCGACCAGGTCGTCGCCCGCTGGTTCACCCCGGCCTACGCCGCGCGCGCGCCGGGCGTGCGGGCCGCGTTCGCCGACGGGCTCGGGCGCACCGACCCGGAGGGGTACGCGGCGTGCTGCGAGGCGATCGCGGGCCTGGACCTGCGTCCCCGGCTGGCTTCCATCACCGCGCCGACCCTGGTGATCGCCGGGTCCGAGGACCCGGCCACGCCTCCCGCGCACGGAGCGGCCATCGCCGCGGCGATCCCGCGGGCCCGGCTCGCGGTCGTGCGGGGGGCGGCGCACCTGGCGAACGTGTCCGCCGCGGCCGAGGTGACCGCCGCGCTGCTCGGCTTGCTCACGGGGGCGGACGGCGCGCGGCGGTAGCGGCGCACCCGGTGCCCGGCGCTACGATTCATGGAGATGAGAACCTCCGGGCGCACAGCGAACGTCTCCGGGGGCCCGGCGGTCGCCGCCGCGGCCCGGGAGGGCGGCCAGGCGCGCGACAGCGACTTCGTGCAGTCACTGGACCGCGGGCTGGCCGTGATCCGGGCATTCGGCCCCGACCGGGAGCGGCTGAGCCTGAGCGAGGTCGCCCGGGCCACCGGCCTGACCAGGGCGGCGGCCCGGCGCTTCCTGCTCACCCTGGTCAGGCTCGGGTACGTGCGCAGCGACGGCCGGGAGTTCTCGCTCCGGCCGAGGGTCCTCGAGCTCGGCTACGCGTACCTCTCGGGCCTGGCCATGCCCGAGATCGCGGCGCCGCACCTGGAGGAGCTCGTGGCGAAGCTGCACGAATCCTCCTCGATCTCGGTGCTCGACGGGCACCACATCGTCTACGTGGCCAGGGTCTCGACCAAGCGGATCATGACGGTCTCGATCTCGGTCGGCACCAGGTTCCCGGCGTTCGCGACCTCGATGGGCCGGGTGCTGCTCGCGGGCATGAGCGAGGAGGAGCTCGAGCGCTACCTGTCCGAGGCCACCTTCGAGGCGCTCACCCCCAACACCGTCACCGACCCCGCCGAGCTGAGGACAATCGTGCGGAAGGTCGCCGAGCAGGGCTACGCGATCGTCGACCAGGAGCTTGAGGAGGGCCTGCGGGCGATCGCCGCCCCGATCAGGAACGCGGCGGGCGCCGTCATCGCCGCGATCAACGTGTCAGCGCATGCCAGCCGGGCCAGCGCGGAGAAGATGACGACCGAGCTGCTGCCCGCGCTGCTGGAGACCGCCCGCCAGATCGAGGCGGATCTGAAGGCGCAGGGCGCGGCCTGACCCGGTGCCGGCCCCCGATGCCCGGCGCGCGGCCTGACCGGTGCCTGGAGTCGGCTGCGCGCCCGGGCGTCCGGCCAGGCCGCCGGCAGCCCGTCCGTCACCGGGGAACGCCCCGGTCGTCCCCGGTTCATGGCCGTTGACACCCGGGCGAAACGCTGATTAAGTTCTGCATTGCGTATGGTAGTACGCCAAGCGAACACCTGCGGTACCTGTCCCGGCATGCCGGCGGCTCAGCGAGGCGCCCGCCGGCACGTCGCTCGCCGGCGACCCGCGGGCGCTGAGTCTCGGAGGAATCGTATGGACCGTCAGGAACAAGCGGACCACAGGCCGCCGGCCAGCCAGCCGATCGCCCGGCGCTCCCTGCTGAGGGGCATCGGGGCCGGGGCCTTCGCGATGGGGGCCGGGGGGATCGTGAGCGCCTGCAGCGGTGGCCTCAAGGGCGCGGGGCCGGTCAGCAAGGGCGGCACGATCAACATCGGCTTCGTCACCCCGCTCACCGGGCCGCTGGCCGGATTCGCATCCGGCGACCGGTACGTGCTCAGCAAGATCAGGGCAACCTCGGTCTACTCGAAGGGCATGCGGATCGGCGGCAAGCTGTACAAGGTCAACATCATCCCGATGGACAGCCAGTCCGATCCGACCACCGCCGGGCAGGTCGCCAACCAGCTGATCTTGTCGAACAAGGTGGACATGATCGTCACCACGTCCACCCCGGAGACCACCAACCCGGTCGCGGTGGCCGCGCAGCGGCACGCCACTCCCTGCCTGTCCACGGTCGTGCCATGGGAGTCCTGGTACGCCGGCCTAGGCGGCAACCCGGTCAATCCAACCCAGGCGTTCCAGTACTGCACGATGTTCTTTTTCGGCCTGAAGGAGTTTCAGGGCTGCTTCGTCCCGATGTGGAACCGGATCCCGAACGACCACGAGGTCGCGTGCATGTACCCGAACGACACCGACGGCACCGCGTTCCGCGAGGGATTCGAGCCCCTGATCAAGGCCTCGGGCTACAAGGTCGTCGACGGCGGCGCCTACGCGGACGGCACCACCAGCTACACCTCGATGATCTCCGACTTCATCGCGCACAGGTGCCAGATCTACTCCAACGCGCCGCTGCCGCCCGACTTCAACACCTTCTGGAAGCAGGCGGTCCAGCAGGGCTTCAAGCCGAGGCTGGCCACGGTCGCCAAGGTGCTGCTGTTCCCGTCGGACGCCGAGGCGCTGACCCCGGCGCCGTACAACATCGCGACCGACTCGTGGTGGGGACCGTACCTGCCGTACACCTCCAGCCTGACCGGCGAGTCGGCGAGCGACCTGGCCAACGGCTACCAGGCGGCGACCGGGAACGAGTGGGTGCAGTCGATCGGGTCGAGCTACTCGCTGTTCGAGGTCGCCTACGAGGCGTTCAAGTCGGTCAGTGACCCGCACGACCACGCCGAGGTGGCGGACGCCCTGCACCACGTGAGCTACTCCGGCATCAGCGGGCCGCTGAACTTCGCGAACGGCCCCGCGCCCGGCGTGGGCATCGTCAAGCCGCTCGGCGTGCAGTGGAAGAAGACCAGCGGCGGCAAGTTCCCGCTGGAGATGCTCGTGGTCGACAACTCGCTCAACCCGGATGTGAAGATCCAGGCACCGCTCGAGCCGACCTTCCCGTTCAAGTGACGGCCCGGCCGCAGGGACGATGAGTGACTGAGACCGGCACGGCCCTGCTGGAGCTGTCGGACCTGTCCAAGAGCTTCGGCAGGGTCGTCGTCGCGGACCGGCTGAGCCTGCGGATCGGGGCGGGCGACCTGGTGGGCATCGTCGGGCCGAACGGAGCCGGCAAGACCAGCCTGTTCGGGCTGATCGGCGGCCAGCTGGCGCCGGACGGCGGCGAGATAGCCTTCGCGGGGACGGCAATCACCAGGCTCGACGCCGCCGCGCGCTGCCGCATGGGCATCGGCCGCACCTTCCAGGTGCCCCGGCCGTTCGCGGGCATGACCGTGTTCGAGAACGTGCTGGTCGCCGCGCAGCAGGGCGCCGGGCTGGCGCGCCGGGCCAGCTACGCCACCGCGGCGGACGTGCTCGACCGGACCGGCCTGGCGGCACTGGCGAACACGCCAGCCGAGCGGCTCGGCCTGCTCCAGCGCAAGCGCCTCGAGATGGCCAGGGCGCTGGCCAGCGGCCCGCGGCTGCTGCTGCTCGACGAGGTCGCCGGCGGCCTCACCGACCTGGAGGTGGACGAGCTCGTCCGGATCGTCCGCTCGGTCCACGGCCAGGGCATCGCGATCATCTGGATCGAGCACGTGGTGCACGCGCTCGCCCGCACCGTGAGCAGGCTCATCTGCCTGGCGGGCGGATCGGTCATCGGCGATGGGGAGCCCGGCGCCGTGCTGGCCGAGCCGGCCGTCCGCGAGGTGTTCCTCGGAACCGAGGTGAGCACGTCGCTGCTCGGCATCGGCCCGCCGGGCCAGGCCGCATCACCGGGCCAGGCCGCATCACCGGGCCAGGCCGCATCACCGGGCCAGGCCGCATC
>JAJPIV010000152.1 GCA_021324595.1 Actinomycetota bacterium
CGGCCCGGTGACGCTGATCGTCGACGCCTGAGCCAGCGCGGGCGCCGGCGAGGGGCGCCTAGCGCACGGGGCTCGCGGTGGGCATCTGGTTCAGGTGCTCGCGGGCGAAGGAGAGCGACTCGGCCAGGGCCGCCAGGCGCTCCCCGGGGCCCTGCGCCCGCCGGGTGCTGACCTCGACCACGACCGCGCCGGAATAGCCCGAACGCGGCAGCCGGTCCAGGAGAGGGCCGCACGGCTGGCTGCCCCGGCCGGGGACCAGGTGCTCGTCGGGCAGGCCCGGCCTGGTGCCGTCGGCGAGGTGCACGTGCGCCAGGCGGGCGCCGAGGTCCTCGGCCATCTCCAGCGCGCCGGCGCCGGACACGGCCGTGTGGGACAGGTCGAGGGTGACGTGCGCGCAGTCGAGCAGGACGGGGTTCCAGTGCGGCGCGTAGGCGGCGACCTCCGTGCCCCGGGCCCGGAGCGGGTAGAGGTTCTCCACGGCGAACGCCAGCCCCGTCCGTTCCTCCAGCCTGGCGAGCCCGGCCTCGAAGTCCCTGGCGTAGTCACGCTGCCAGCGGAAAGGCGGGTGGACGACGACCACGCCGGCGCCAACCCGGGCCGCCAGCGCCGCCGCCCGGTCGAGCTTGCCCCACGGGTCGCGGCCCCACACCCGCTGGGTGATCAGCAGGCACGGCGCGTGCACGGCGAGGACCGGGATGCCGTGATAGTCCGCCAGCCGACGCAGCACGTCCGCGTCCTGGCTGACCGGGTCGCCGGTCACCATGACCTCGACGCCGTCATAGCCGAGGCGGCCGGCCACCTCGAAGGCGTCGGCCGTGCGCTCGGGGAAGACCGACGAGGTCGACAGCGCCACGGGCACCCGCCGGAACTGTCCGTCCGGGACCGACGGCCCGCCGGCCACGTGCTCCGCCACCGCCAAGGCTGCCCCCTCTCCCTCGCGCCCGGCGCCCCCGGCCCGCGCGCGCTCGCGCCCCACCGGTCGCTCCGATTCCGCGCCGGGACGGCTCCGGTGCCAGCCTATTCGGTGCAGGGCGCCGCCCGTCCCGCGCTTGACCACGAGCCGGCATCCGCCGCGCGCCGCGCCCGCTGTCGGAGCCGGCCGGTACGGTGCGTGCCATGGCGAGGACTTCGGCGGGGGCGGGCTTTGAATGCTCCGAGTGCGGCTGGCAGACGACCCGGTGGGCGGGGCGCTGCGGCGAGTGCCAGGCCTGGGGCACGGTCGCCGAGGTCACCGGGGCCTTCACGGCCGCCCGCGCAGGCCGGATCACGCCGGGCGTTCCGGCGGCCAGGCCCGCCCGGCCGGCCGTGCCGATCTCCCGGGTGGACGCCGCGGAGGCCGCCGCGAGGCCGACGGGCCTCGACGAGCTGGACCGGGTGCTCGGCGGGGGGCTGGTGCCCGGGGCGGTGGCGCTGGTCGCGGGCGAGCCCGGGGTCGGCAAGTCCACGCTGCTCCTTGAGGCCGGTGCCCTGGCCGCCGAGCGCTCGGCCGTGCTCTACGTCACCGGCGAGGAGTCGGCCGCTCAGGTCAGGCAACGCGCGGACCGGGTCGGCGCGGTCAGCGACCGGCTGTACCTGGCCGCCGAGACCGACCTGGCTGCCCTGCTCGCTCACGTGGACGCGGTGGGCCCGGAGCTGCTGATCGTGGACTCGGTGCAGACGATCACGGCGGCCGGCGTCGAGGGGGCGCCGGGAGGCGTCAGCCAGGTGCGCGAGATCACCGCGTCCCTGGTCAGCCTGGCCAAGCAGCGGACGCTGACCACGATCCTGGTCGGCCACGTCACTAAGGACGGGTCCGTAGCCGGGCCGCGCTCGCTCGAGCACCTGGTCGACGTGGTGCTGCACTTCGAGGGCGACAGCAGGGGGCGGCTGCGCATGATCCGGGCGCTGAAGAACCGCTTCGGGCCGACCGACGAGGTCGGCTGCTTCGAGCTGGGCGAGCTCGGCCTGATCGGCCTGCCCGATCCGAGCGGGCTGTTCCTGTCCAGGCAGCACCGGCCGGTTCCCGGCACGTGCGTCACCGTGACGCTGGAGGGGCGCCGGCCGCTGGTCGCCGAGGTCCAGACGCTGGTGTGCCCGGTCGATGGCCATGAGCCCGCCAGGCGGGTCACCTCCGGCCTGGACGGGGCGAGGGTGGGCATGGTGGTCGCGGTCCTGGGGCAGCGGGCCAGGGTCAGGCTCGGGCGCGCCGACATCTACGCCGCGACCGTCGGAGGCGTCCGCCTCGGCGAGCCGGCCGTGGATCTCGCCGTCGCGCTGGCGCTGGCCGGGGCCTCCAGCGGCCTGAGCCTGCCGCGCGATCTCGTCGCGTTCGGGGAGGTCGGGCTCGCAGGCGAGATCCGCAACGTGGCCGGCGCCGGACGGCGCCTGGCCGAGGCCGGCCGGATGGGCTTCCGCACCGCTGTCGTGCCCGCGGGCACCGGACCTGCTCCGCCGGGGTGCGGGCTGGACGTGCGGGAGGTGACCAGCCTGGCCGAGGCCATCGCCGTCAGTCTTGGTGCTGAGCCCGGCGGCCAGCAGCCTGTCAGCTGAGCCCGCCCGGAGCGGCGCGCGCCGGATGGCCAAGGAGGCCCGCCTCCGCCGGAGGCGCGGTCCCGGCGCACGACGGCCGGGACCCGGCGATTGCGGGAACCCCGGCCGTCGCCGCGTCAGGCGATCGAGTCGAATTCGCCGTCCTTGACGCCCGCGATGAACGCGTCCCATTCGGCTGCGGTGAAGGCGAGCTTCGGGCCGTCCGGGTCTTTGGAGTCGCGCATCATGTAGAGCACGTCCTCACCGGACTTGTGCGGCGCGATGGTCGTGTCGCGTGTCACGGTGACCTCGACGCAGCCACCGGCGTTGCCACCGCTGTAGCTCGCCTTGCGCCACCTCACATTGGTGAGGTCCATGACTTGGCTGCTTCCTCTAGTAGGGCCAGGGAGGCCTTCCTCGGCAATGCCTCCGTGCCCAACGTAGCCCATCGGGCCATCAGCGTGCGGACCGATCCGGGGTCCTGCGCGACCTGGCCCTGAACTGCCGTTTGCTGGTAGCCGACGCTGGGCGGGCTCCGGAACCCGGCGAGCGCGAACCCGCCTCCGAACAGGCCCTCATGGGCGCCCGCGTCCGCCGGGATCACCCCGATCACGACGTTCGGCCGCTGCGCGGCCTCGGCCAGCGCCTGCACCTGGCCGGGCATCACGTGCCGGCCGCCGACCGGGCGCCGGAGCACCCACTCGTCGATGATCACCCACAGCGTGGGGGATCCGGCCGGGCGAGCACGTCCTGCCGCTTCAGCCGGGCCGCCACCTGCTCGTCGATCTGATCACTGGTGATGCCGATCTGGGCGGCGAACAGCGCCCGGGCGTACTGCTCGGTCCGCAGCAGCCCGGGCACGAGCAGCGGCTCGAACCAGCAGAGGCTCGTGGCAGCGGCCTCCTTCTCCGGCCACTCCGCGAACCAGTCCGGATAGGACATGTAGTTCATGCCCTCCTCGAGCTGGCCCCACAGCTCGGTGAGCGCCCCGTGGGTGCCAGGCTCGGGAACCGCGTCGATGCCGGCGGTCATCGGCCTGGTGGGCACCCGCCAGCCGCTCTCGTACGCGCTGATCAGCTTGCCGGACACGTGCGCCTTCAGGCCGAGCTGGTCCGAGGCCGGCGACCAGGGGGGCCGTGGCATGGCGCGGCGGGGCCGGGCGGCCAGCGCGGGCGCGGCCTGATGATCGTGGCCGCGATCTGCGCCTCCTGGGGGATCACGGGTGACGAGCCGGGCCGCACGGCGTGGTTCGAGGTCCGCGCGAAGCGCTAGGCGGGCCGGCCTCAGCCGAGGCGGAAGGTCACTGCCGGGCTGGCGAGCGGGCCGTCCACGGCCCGCGCGGTGTAGGAGCCGGGCGGCACGGGCACCGTCCGGGCGGGGCACCCGGGCGCGGATGTCCGCCGGTCCCAGGTGACCTCCAGGGCCGTGGGCGCTCCCTGCCGCAGCGCCGTGATCAGCGTGGCGGCCCCCCGCGGACAGTCGGCCGAGCTCCAGATCCGCGCCGGGCCCTCATCGATCACCAGGGCGAGGTGCCGTGAGCCGAGGTTGAAGGAGCACGTGGCGCGCTGGCCCGACACCACGCTGACGCTGAAGGTCGCCGCCCGCCCCGGGCCGAAGCGGCCCGCGGCGGCGACGCGCAGCTCGATCGCCCGCCACGAGCAGAACGCGGGCCTGATCGGCTGGGCCGACGCCGACCGGGACTGGGACGTGCCGTTCGGCGCCGCCCGGCCTGCGCTCCCCCTTCCCCGCGCACGCCGTGCGCCCCGCCCGGTGCCGCCCCCGCCGCCCGCCGCGCCGGAGCCGGGCTTGCCCGGGCCGTGGCGGCCCGCGCCGCCCCGGCCGTCAGGCCCCCGCGAACCGGGTGCGGGGCGCGGGCCCGCCCTGCCCTGCCGGTGATCATGCCCGGCCGGGGCGGAGCGGGCCGGGCCGGGCTGGAGCGCCCCGGACAGCGCGAAGGCCGGCAGTGCGGTCACGGCCAGGCCGGCCGCCAGCACCGCGAGCCGCCGCCGCCAGTAGATGCCCGGCGGAAGCTGCCCCGGCGGCGCCCCGGGCCTGCTCCCGCCGCGCGGATCCCCCGAACCCGCCATGAGTCCCCCCGTGATCTCGGCTGCTCCGCTGCCGTCAGCGCCCCCGCGACGACCCCGGATCGCTCCGCCGTCATCTGAGTATGCCCGCCCGCTGCCCGGCGCGCCGGCGCGCAACGCCGCGGCGGGGCCAGCCGGCCACCCGGGCCGGTGCCCGCGGCGGCGGGCATGCCAGGATCGGTCCCGCGATGAGCGCCGAGCGGCCCGCGCCCGCCGCGGGGATCACCGGCTCGCGGGCCCTCGAAGCCGAGGTGACCCGCTGGTTCGCCGTCAGCGCCAGGGACCTGCCGTGGCGGCGCCCGGGCGCCACGGCGTGGGAGGTCCTGGTCAGCGAGTTCATGCTGCAGCAGACCCCGGTGCCCCGGGTGCTGCCCGCCTACCGGGCCTGGCTGGGGCGCTGGCCGACGGCCCGCGCCCTGGCCGCGGCGACCCCGGGCGATGCCGTCCGGCAGTGGGGCGCGCTCGGCTACCCGAGGCGTGCGATCCGGCTGCACGCCTGCGCGGTCATCATCTCCGCCCGTCATGGCGGCCGGGTTCCCGCATCGCTCGAGGCGCTGCGCGAGATGCCCGGCGTCGGTGACTACACCGCCGCCGCGGTGACTAGCTTCGCGTTCGGCCAGCGCCACGCCGTGCTCGACACGAACGTGCGCCGGGTGCTGGCCCGGCTGGTCGGCGGGCGCCAGTTCCCCGCCGGCTCGGTCAGCGCGGGGGAGCGGGCGCTCGCCGAGTCGCTGCTGCCGCCCGCCGCAGGCCGGCGGGCCGCGACGTGGTCCGCCGCGCTGATGGAGCTCGGCGCGCTGATCTGCACGCCCGCCCGGCCCGCGTGCGACAGGTGCCCGGTCGCGCACCGCTGCGCCTGGCGGGCGGCGGGCATGCCACCGGGTCCGCCGCCCCGGCGCGGCGCGCCGTACCAGGGCAGCGACCGCCAGTGCCGGGGCAGCCTGCTGGCGGTCCTGCGTTCCGCCGACGGCCCGGTCGCGCCCGCCGCGCTCGCCGCGGCCTGGCCGGATCCGGCGCAGCGGGACCGGGCCCTCGGCGCGCTGCTGTTCGATGGCATGGCGGTCCGGCGCGACGACGGCCTGATCTGCCTGCCCGGTGACGGGCGCCCGCCGCCGCCTCCGGGCGGCCCGGGCCGCCCGGGCGCCTGACGTTGGCCATGGGCCGCCCGCCCTGCCGGTGATCCTAGGAGGTCGCATCGGCCGCCCAGGCGCGCCGGACGTGACCCGGGCGGCTTCGTGTGCCAGGGAACGACGGGCGCATTCGGCTCAGCGGGGAGCACGGTGCCGAGCGCGCCGTCGCGACCGGCCCGTGGGCTCCGCTCGGGATCGGGCAGCGCGCGACCGCCGCGCGAGGCCGCGGCGCCGGATCAGCCCTCCGCGGCCTTGCGCCCGTCGGTCGTCTCGCCGCCCGTCCCCGCGGTCTCGCCCGCCATCTCGACCGGCGGGGCATCGGGCACGGCCTCCGGCTTGGGCACGCCCTTGAACGTGAACGTGGCCTCCTTGCCGGTGCCGGTCGCGTCGACCATCACGATCTGCCCCGGCTTGACGTCGCCGAAGAGGATCTTCTCCGACAGCGGGTCCTCGATCTCGCGCTGGATCGTCCGGCGCAGCGGCCGCGCCCCGAGCACCGGATCGTACCCGCGCTCGGCGAGCAGCTTCTTCGCCGCCGGGGTGAGCTCGATGCCCATGTCCCGGTCCTTGAGCCGCTCCTCCAGCTTGGCGATCATCAGGTCCACGATCTGGAAGATCTCGTCCTGGGTGAGCTGGTGGAAGACGATGATGTCGTCCACCCGGTTCAGGAACTCGGGGCGGAAGTGCTGCTTGAGCTCGTCCTGCACCCGCTGGGTCATCCGCTCGTACGACCCGGTGGCCTCGCCGGCCGACGCGAAGCCGACCGACACCCCCTTCGAGATGTCCCTGGTCCCCAGGTTGGTGGTCATGATGATCACCGTGTTCTTGAAGTCGACGACCCGGCCCTGGGCATCGGTCAGCCGCCCGTCCTCCAGGATCTGCAGCAGCGAGTTGAAGATGTCCTGGTGGGCCTTCTCGATCTCGTCGAACAGCACGACCGAGAACGGCCGCCGCCGCACCTTCTCGGTGGGCTGCCCGCCCTCCTCGTAGCCCACGTAGCCGGGCGGCGAGCCGAAGAGCCGCGAGACGGTGTGCTTCTCCATGTACTCGCTCATGTCGAGCTGGATCAGCGAGTCCTCGTCCCCGAACAGGAACGCGGCCAGCGTCTTGGACAGCTCGGTCTTGCCGACTCCGGACGGCCCGGCGAAGATGAACGATCCGCCGGGGCGCTTGGGGTCCTTCAGGCCGGCCCGGGTGCGCCGGATGGCCTGGGAGAGCGCCCTGATCGCATCGTCCTGGCCGATGACGCGCTTGTGCAGCTCGTCCTCCATCCGCAGCAGGCGCGCCGACTCGGCCTCGGTGAGCTTGAAGACCGGGATCCCGGTCGCCGTCGCGAGGACCTCGGCGATGAGCTCCTCGTTGACCTCGGCGATCGCGTCCATGTCGCCGGCCTTCCACTCCTTCTCGCGGGCGTCCTTGGCCTCGATGAGCTGCTTCTCCTTGTCGCGGAGCGCGGCGGCCTTCTCGAAGTCCTGCGAGTCGATCGCCGACTCCTTCTCGCGCCGGACCTGGGCGATCTTCTCGTCGAACTCGCGCAGGTCGGGGGGCGCGGTCATGCGGCGGATCCGCATCCGCGAGCCCGCCTCGTCGATCAGGTCGATCGCCTTGTCCGGCAGGAACCGGTCGCTGATGTAGCGGTCGGCCATCTGGGCGGCCGCCACGAGCGCGTCGTCGGTGATCGAGACGCGGTGATGCGCCTCGTAGCGGTCGCGCAGGCCCTTGAGGATCTCGATCGTGTGCGAGATCGTCGGCTCGGCGACCTGGATGGGCTGGAACCGCCGCTCCAGCGCGGCGTCCTTCTCCAGGTGCTTGCGGTACTCGTCGAGCGTGGTCGCGCCGATCGTCTGCAGCTCCCCGCGGGCCAGCATCGGCTTGAGTATCGATGCCGCGTCGATCGCGCCCTCGGCCGCCCCGGCACCGACCAGCGTGTGGATCTCGTCGATGAACAGGATGATGTCGCCCCGGGTGCGGATCTCCTTGAGGACCTTCTTCAGCCGCTCCTCGAAGTCGCCGCGGTAACGGGACCCGGCGACCAGCGCGCCCAGGTCCAGGGTGTACAGCTGCTTGTCCTTGAGCGTCTCCGGGACCTCACCGCGCACGATGCGCTGCGCCAGGCCCTCGACGACGGCCGTCTTGCCGACCCCGGGCTCGCCGACCAGCACAGGGTTGTTCTTGGTCCGCCGGGACAGCACCTGCATGACGCGCTCGACTTCCTTCTCCCGGCCGATCACCGGGTCGAGCTTGCCCTCCCGCGCCGCGGCCGTGAGGTTGCGGCCGAACTGGTCGAGCACCAGCGAGGTGGACGGCGCGCTCTCCGACGCCGCGCCGGCCGAGGCAGGCTCCTTGCCCTGGTAGCCGTGGAGGAGCTGGATGACCTGCTGGCGGACCCGGTTCAGGTCCGCGCCCAGGCGCACCAGCACCTGCGCGGCCACCCCCTCGCCCTCCCGGATCAGGCCCAGCA
>JAJPIV010000119.1 GCA_021324595.1 Actinomycetota bacterium
GTGAGCAGCTCCGACACGACCGTCACGATGTCGTCACCGCGGTCGGCCACCTGCCAGCGCCGCAGCGTGGCCCGCGCGAACGCCCTGGTCGCGGTCAGGCAGCCCGGATCCGCGCCGAGAGTCCGCGTGGCGACCCTCGGCGGGGCCTCCCATCGGGGCGGCGGCACGGCGCCGGCCAGCCCATGGCCGTTCACCCCCGGCCGGCCGGCCGCGCACTGCTCCTGCCGCCGGTCCGCGACGCCGGCTGCCATGTCCCACACCGGAGCCAGCCAGTGCCCGCGCAGCGCGCCGCCCGTGCCGAGCGACAGGCTCAGTGTCGGTGCTGTCATCGGTCTCCGGCCAATCTGGTCGCACCGCGGATGAAACGGCAACTCGTGGCATGCTACTGCATGCACACTCCCTCTGCAAGAGTCGTATGCACGTCCTGCTGCACGCAACCTCCTCTCATTGCACCTGCACCGTGCATATGGTGTGCTATCCTGCACGTGCCAATGAACGTTGCGCCCACCCGCACACGCGCCCAGGCGGCGCGGGTGCGGCCGATCAGGAGGAACGATGCAGGTCAGGAATGGTGTGCCCGCCGATCAGCTCCCTGTGACCTGGCGTAAGAGCACCGCGAGCAACCCGAGCGGCAGCTGCGTCGAGGTGGCCGCGCTGCCGGACGGCCAGGTCGCCGTCCGCAACTCCCGCCACCCGTCCGGCCCGGCGCTGGTGTACACGCCCGCCGAGATCTCCGCCTTCCTCGCCGGGGTCCGGAACGGCGAGTTCGACGATCTGGCGGGCATCGCCTGACATCGCCCTCGCCGGAGGCAGCCATTGCGACCGGGCTGCCGGGAATGACGCACGCCCGTCGGTAACACCCCGGGGTGTACCATATGAAGTGACCTGTGCTTCCCGGGCCGACCGGGCCGGTCGCACGGGTTCCTCGGTTGCCGTCCAGGCCCGCTGCGGGCAGGCACAGGCTGCGGTGATGGCCTGCTGCCTGCCCCGGCGGCCCGGCGCGCACGCCAATTGCGGCGAAGGGCGCCCAGCCGGTCGACAGGTCGCGGAGCGTGAATGAGCATAGAGGTGCCGGGCGGCGAGCCAGCGGGCCAGGCGGACCTGCCCGCCGAGGCCACGGTGTTGCGCATGCTCCTCGGCAACCAGCTCCGGCGCTACCGGGAAGCCGCCGGGATCACGCCGGACCGGGCCGGCTTCGAGATCCGGGCATCGCGCTCCAAGATCAGCCGGATGGAAAACGGCAGGGTGGGCTTCAAGGTCCGTGACGTGGAGGACCTGCTCACCCTGTACGGCGTCACCGACGCGGAGGTGCGGAGCCGGGTCACATCCCTTGCCCGCCAGTCGAACTCGCCCGGCTGGTGGACCAGGTACAGCGACGTCCTGCCCGACTGGTTCGAGGCCTACCTGGGCCTGGAGTCTGCCGCGACCGTCATCCGCAGCTTCGAGCTGCAGTTCGTCCACGGCCTGTTCCAGACCGAGGACTACGCCAGGGCGGTCACGCTGCTCGGCCACATGACGGCGGCCCCCGAGGAGGTCGACCGGCGGGTCAGCGTGCGCGTCAAGCGTCAGGACGTGCTGACCCGGGAGCATCCGCCCCGCATCTGGTCGGTCATGGACGAGGCCGTGCTCCGCCGCCCGGTGGGCGGCCCCGCGGTGATGCGCGCCCAGCTGGAGCACCTCGCCGAGGTGGCCAGGCTGCCCAACGTCACGATCCAGGTGATCCCGTTCGACCGCGGCGGCCACGCCGGGGCGGGCGGCTCGTTCACCGTTTTGCGCTTCGGCGATCAGGACCTGCCCGACGTGGTCTACATCGAGCACCTCACCAGCGCCCTCTACCTGGAGCATCGCTCCGACGTCGAGCACTACATGGAGGTGGGTGACCGGCTCAGCGCCGAGGCGCTCACCCCGGTCGCGACCCTGCGCCTCATCCGGGAGATCGCCGCGCGGACTTAGCCGCCCGGCGGCCGATGGTCACGAGCCCGCGCCGAGCGCGCGCGCAACTCGGCGATCCCGGGTTCCGGCTTTCCTATGGCCGGGCTGCGCCTGCCCGAACGCGGCGCGCCCGTACGGCCGAACGTGGCCGGGGTCACAACGGGCAGTACATGATGTGCAGGCCGATGCGGCCGAGCTCCGGGTGGTCGAATGCTCCGGGCACGGTGCCGACGATCGTGAAGCCCTCCCGCCGGTAGACCTCGATCGCGGCAAGGTTGGACTCGACGACCGCGTTGAACTGCATCCCAGCGTAGCCGCGGCCCCTGGCCCAGGCCAGGGCGTGGCGGCACAGCGCGGTCCCCACTCCCCGGCCCCTCGCCCGCGCGGCGACCATGAAGCTCGCCGTCGCGATGTGCGATCCCGGACCGGGCCGGTTCGGCCCCATCCTCGCGGTGCCGAGGACGCTTCCGGCCTCCTCGGCGACGACCGTCCGGCCCGGAGGGGCCTCGACCCACGCCTGGCGGGCCTGGTCCGAGGTCATCGACGGGTCGTAGCAGAACGTGTCCCGCGCCTCGATGACCTCCCGCACGATCGGCCACACCAGCGCCCAGTCGGCGTCGGCGAACTCTCGGATCCTCACGAGCGGAACCTACCGGCCGCCGGCGCGCATGGCCAGCCGGGAGCCGTGCCGGGCCGGCGCGAGCGGGCGCCGCGCCCGGCCGGCTACGCGGCGCCCTCCTCAGCGGCCTTCGGGCCGTCCCGGCCCGCGGCGGCCTCCTGGCCCGCGCCGCCCCGGCCCGATCTGGCCTCTCCCGTGCCGTCCGCGAGCCGCTTCACCTCGGCAGCCAGCTGCCTGACCTGCTCGGCGAGCGCGGCCAGATCCGGGTGGTCGCCGGTCCACGCCGTCCGCCTGGCCTCCTTCTCGCCGGCCAGCTGCCTCTCCCGGTCGCGGAGCCGCGACGCGGCCTCGTAGTCCTCGCTCGCCACGGCCGACCACTTCTCGCTCCTGACCTGGGCGATCTCCCGGTCGAGCTCTGAGGTGTCCGGGCCGGTGCCCACCCGCTCCTCCAGGGTCGCGAGCCGGGCCTCCAGCGCGCTGACCCGGGCGCTGAGCCGCGTGAGTCGCGCGCGCTCCCGGCGGCCGCCGGCGACCGCCGCGACGGTCGCCGCCAGCCGGGGCGCCAGCGGTTCCTCGCCACCTTGGTAGCTGCCATAGCCGCGCGGGCCGTGGAGGAGCTGGATGACCTGCTGGCGGACCCGGTTCAGGTCCGCGCCCAGGCGCACCAGCACCTGCGCGGCCACCCCCTCGCCCTCCCGGATCAGGCCCAGCA
>JAJPIV010000136.1 GCA_021324595.1 Actinomycetota bacterium
GCCAGGTCCCAGCCGTGCACGAGCACCTCGGTGAGTCGCAGGTTCGCGGCGACGGCACCGGGGACGGTGCCGAACGGCACGGTCACGGGCTCGTCCATGGCGCCGGGGGCGCGAAAGGCGTCGAGGAGCCCGGGGATCGACCGCCTGTACGCACCCGCCGGGTCGGCGTCGACCGTCCCGTCGTCGGCAGGATCCTGGTGGCGCAGCGCCGCCTCGAAGCAGGCGTTGCCGCTCGCCAGGTGAGCGACCAGTTCGGTGACGTTCCAGTCGGTGCAGGGAGTCGGCAACTTCCACTGGCCGGCGCCGACTGCGCCGATCACCTTGCCGGTGCACTCCAAGGCCGTGGACAGCTGGTCGACAGGATCGGGGCTCACAAGACCTCCTCTTGCCTTGGCAGCTTCATACTGACCGAGCGCGCTTGAGAAAGTCAAGTGCTACTCTTGTGGACGGTGAAGTCCTACGGGCAGTACTGCGCCCTGGCCCGGGCCCTCGACGTGGTCGGTGACCGCTGGTCGCTGCTGATCGAGCGCGAGCTGCTCGACGGACCCGCCCGCTACCGCCGGCTCCTGGCCGGCCTCCCCGGCATCGCCACCAACCTCCTCGCCGACCGGCTCCGCCAGCTCTCCGCTGCGGGCATCATCGAACGCGGCGGGAACGCCGAGTACCGGCTCACTCCCTGGGGGCAGGAACTGCGCGAACCCCTCTACGCACTAGCGCGCTGGGCGGCGCCGGTCGTCATGCGCCGGCCCTTGGGAACCGACACCTTCCGCTCGCACTGGCTGGCCCACCCGCTCGCCGTCATCTATGCCGGGAGCGATCCCGCCAGGCGCCCCATGACCGTTGAGATCCGCGTCGACGGCGCCATCATGACCCTCCAGTCCGCCGACGGCCACGTCGAACTCCGCTCGGGCGAGGCGGCCAAGCCCGAGGTGACCTTGGCCGGGCCCCCCGACGCAATCCTCGGCCTCCTGGCCGGACAGCTCGACGCCTCCACCGCCACGGCGGTCGGCCTCGACATCACCGGCGACGCCCGCCGCCTCGCCGAGCTACGGCCGACCACCCTCTTCCGAGCGGCGGCGGGCGACACGAGCACAAGCGAACGCACCGACACCCATGACGTTGGGCGCTGCACGTCGTGACCGCCCGGCCCGATGGCGGCACCAAGCCGCCTGCCCGTCCGGCGCGGGCGCGGGCCAGGGTGACTCGGCCCGGGCCTGGCCGTTGGGCGTGGACGGCCGGCCGGAGTGCTGGGCGATGCGGGCTCCGGCCATGAGCGCCGCGGCGGCCTTGCTGGTCATCTGCGGCCGGACTTTGCCCGCATCGCGGGCGAGCACCTGGAGCAGGCGGGCTCGGATCTGCTGGGGGCGATGGTCAAGACGTTCGCCGGGGCATTGATGGGCGCCGAAGGTGCCAGCGTCGGCGTCGGGCTGCCACCCCATCTTCACCAGCCGCTCCTGGTAGACGGGCACGGTGGTGCGCACGACGAAGCCGACCTTGGTGCCGCCTGCGCCGACCGGCCGGCGCAGCTCGCTGTCGATGGTCGTGCCGGCCACAGGAGTCAGGTGGTGGCGACCAACCGTGGCCCCGCTTCTCGGTGACGGGGTCCGTCGGACATGAGACCCCTGTGGGCCGGAACCGCACGGCTTGCCTCAAGAAACTGATCCCAGGGGGTCAGCCGGCCCCTCGGCCCCCTCCGACGAAGAGCGCGGTCATGATGGCGCCGAGGGCGAAGGCGGCTGCGGCGACGGCCATGGCGGTGCGCATGCCGCCGCTGAAGTTGCCGCCGGCGACGAGGGTGCCGAGCAGGGCGACACCGATGACCCCGCCGGTCTGGCGCGCCGCGTTGAGGGTGCCCGAGGCGAGCCCGCCGCGTGCGTCGGGGGCTGCTTCCATGACCGCTGCGGTGGCTGCGGGCATCGTGAAGGCCATCCCGAAGCCGGTCGCGATCAGCGGCGCGACGAGGAGCACGTACGACAGGTGGCCGCCCGCGGCGGCCCCGAGCCCTGACAGCCCGGCCAGTGCGGCCAGGCCGGCGGCGCCGAGGGCGAGCCCGGCGAGCATGACCGGTCGTGGGCCGCGTCTGGCGGTGATCCTCCCCGAGAGCATGGAGCCGACCGTCGCCATGGCCATCTGGGGCAGCAGCGCGATCCCAGCGACAAGGGCGCCAAGGCGGAGGTGGACCTGGAGGTAGAGGGTGAGGACGAACAGCTCGCCGTAGAAGCCGAGGTTGATGAGCGCCCCGACCGCAGTTGCACCGGAGAAGCCAGCGGAGGTGAACAGCGAGAGTGGCAGCATGGGTGCAGCGGCGCGGCGTTCGAGGGCGACGAAGGCGATCCCGGCGAGAGCGGAGACGACGAGGGATGCGGCGACGAGCGGGGCGCTCCGGCCGGGGCTGCCGGCGTCGACCAGGGCGGCGGTGAGCGAGCCGAGGCTGACCGCGCCGGCGACCTGCCCGGCCGGGTCGGCCCTGTGGGGCCGGGGTGCGGGGTGGGGCAGGTGGCGGGCGCCGAGGAGGAGGCCGGCGGCGCCGATGGGGAGGTTGACGAAGAAGACCGAGCGCCATCCGAGCCCGGCGACGAGCGCCCCGCCGACGACCGGTCCCGCCCCCGCGGCAATGCCGGCGATCCCGCCCCAGATCCCGAAGGCCCGCCGGCGCCCGGCGAGGCTCGGGTAGGCGGCTTGGATGAGGGCGAGGGATGCCGGGACTGCGAGCGCCGCGCCGAGGCCCTGGACGGCTCGTGCGGCGACGAGCAGCGCCACCGACGGTGCGAGCCCGCAGGCCGCGGATGCGGCGACAAGGCAGGCGATCCCCGCCTGGAACACGCCCTTTGCTCCTCTGCGGTCCGACAGGGCTCCGGTGGAGAGCATCAGGGCGGCGAAGACGAGGCTGTAGGCGTCGACGACCCATTCGAGCCCTGTGGTCGTGGTGTGCAGCCTGCGCCCGAGGCTCGGGAGGGCGACGTTGACGACGGTGGTGTCCGCGATGACCATGAAGTAGGCGACGCAGATCGCCACGAGCGCCACGCCCGGCCTGGCACCAGGGTCGGCATCAAGTGCAGCGCCATGCGAGGACGACGGCTCGGCCATGGCCGCCATCGTCGCCCCCCATTGCTTCGGCGAAGCCCGAAGCGTTCCCGACGTAGCCTGGCGTGGTGGACGCCGACGTGGACGTCGCCGCGGTGGCCGCGCTTCTCGGCGAGCCGGCCCGGGCCCGGGTGCTCGTCGCGCTGGCCGACGGGCGGGCGCTCGCCGCCAGCACCCTGGCTGCCCAGGCCGGGGTCGCGCCGTCGACGATCTCGGCTCATCTCGCCCGCCTGGTCGACGCCGGGCTGCTTCGTGTCGAGGCGTCGGGCCGTCACCGCTACTTCCGCCTTTCCCGCCCCGAGGTCGCCCAGGCCATGGAATCGCTCGCGGCGATCGCCCCGGGACGCCCGGTGCGCTCGCTTTCCGAAGCCACCCACGGTGCGGCCCTCCGGCGGGCACGGACCTGCTACGACCATCTCGCCGGGCGCCTCGGCGCCGCCATCTTCGACGCGCTCGTCACCGAGGGCCTACTCCTGGCCGAGCCGAAGGCTCGGGGAGCCGACCCGGTCCTCGGCGCCGGCCGGGCCCTCGAGCTCGCCCTGACCGAGGTCGGTCGTGAACGCCTCGGTCGTCTCGGGGTGGCGGTGGACCCGGCGACGAGACGGCCCCAGCTCGCCTACTGCGTCGACTGGTCCGAGCAGCGCCCCCATCTCGCCGGCCACCTCGGCGCCGCGCTGCTGGCGCGCTTCGTCGCCCTCGGCTGGGTGGTCCGGCGGCCCCGCCGGGTCGTCACCCTCACCGACGCCGGACGGGCAGGGCTCGCCGACCAGCTCGGCGTCGTCGTCGACTGAACCCGATGCGTCGACGGCTGGCCCGGGCGCTCCTGGGCGGCTCGCTATCGGGGTCGGGCGGGGATGAGCCGGGTGTCGGGCGTCGCCACTCCCGGTCGGGCCGGGAAGCGAAGAGCGGCGTGGAAGAGGGTCCTCCCGTCGACGGTGAGGCGAAAGGCTCGGGTCGTTCCGTTGCGGGCTACTGAGCCATCGTGGAGGAGGTGGGAGGGCACGGCAGCCCCGATCGCGCCGGCGAGGTGGTGGCGACGCTCGATCCAGTCCATGCACGCACGGCGAGCGGTCGTCGACCAGGCCGCCGCGGGCGGACCCGGCGCCGCTCGCGGCGGCTGAGCGAATCAGGGGGGATCGGCCAGGTACTCCGTGTCGGAGACGTGCTCCCCCCACGTCGCGTCACCTTCGCTGACGGCGAGGTGCGTCATGAGGTGGCCGGGAGCGGCGCCGTGCCAGTGCCATTCGCCAGGAGCGGTGACCACGACCTCGCCGGGTCGGATGACGGCGACGGGTCCGCCGCGCGCCTGGACCCGGCCCTCGCCCTCGGTGACGTACAGGGTCTGGCCCGCCTTGTGGCTGTGCCACGCGGTGCGGGCGCCGAGGGTGAAGTGGACGTGGGCGACGCTGAGCGGCGTGTCGCCGTGTCCCCGGGCGATGGTGTCGATGAACACGTCGCCGGTGAACCACTCGGCCGGGCCCCTGGCGGTGGGGTTCTTCGGATGATGCTCCACGAGGCTCATCTTCTCTCGGCGAATGGGCGGGCCGGGCATCGGGAACCCGATCGGCGCCGGCTCCCGGCATGGCCGGCCCAGCGGCGCCGGCGCGCCGGTCAGCCTACGCGCCCGGCGGGTCGGGTCTCCCACCGGTGGGCGAAGTCACCGCGCCTGCGGCCACCTCAGGCCACGCCCGCCGCGCGCGCCGCCGCCGCCCGGTCATCGTACGGCTCGATCTCGGCGATCCGGCCGTCGCGCACCAGGTAGACGTGGAAGAGCTCGCGGTCCTGCCGGCCGGTCGCCGACGCGGGCCAGCGCTCCGCGAGGCCGCACAGGAGCCCGCGGCTTCCGGCCGCGACCTCGGTGATATCGGCGTTGTATCGCAGCCGCCTGGCCCGCGCCGCGCTGCGGCGCGGGCGATCGCGCGCGGGCGATGCGTCACGGCGAGTCATCGTTCATCATGGCCGGTCCCCGATTTGCCTATTATCGTTCCGCCGGCGGGCGTGCGGTGAAGCGGCGCAGGCGGCAGGCCCGCTGCGGTCGCCCGGAGCGGGAAGGGCGGCAGGCCCGCTGCGGTCGCCCGGAGCGGGAAGGGCGGGAGGCTCGCGGTGGCCGACAAGGAGCGGGTGACGCGAGCGCCGTCGCGGCCGGACGGCGCGGCCGCCGCCCCCTCCCGCCGGGCGGCGCTGGCGGTCCTCGCGTGGTGGGCCTGGGCGATGGCGGAGGTCAGCGTGGTGCTGTTCGTCGTCTACCGCCACCGCTTCTCGCCGTGGGGGCTCGTCGGCGCGCAGGTGCTCGCGTACGCGGTCCTCGTCGCGCCGGTCGTGGCCCTGCGCCGGCCGGTCCAGGAGCCGGCCGGGCGGCGCAGGCGCCTCGCCGCCGCCGCGGCCGGGGCCGCTGTGCTGCTGGCGGCCGTCCTCATCGTCGCCGCCGGGCATCCTGCGGGATACACGGCGCGCCAGGTGATCAGGCTCACGGCGACCGGCGTGGGCGAGGAGGTGCTGTGGCGCGGCGCGGTGTGGACCTCCCTGGCACGGCTCGGGCTGCGCCTGCCGGCCCTGGTCACGGCGGACGTGATCCTGTTCGTGTCCTGGCATGTCCCGTCGGTGCTGGCCGGGGACAGCACCTGGAGCGGGCTCCCGGCCGTCGCCGCGCTCGGGCTGGTCTTCTGCCTGGCGCGCGCCGCCTCCCGCCGCGTCGAGCTTCCCGCGCTCCTGCACATCGCGGCCGACCTGCTCGGCACGTGAGGGGGCCAGGCCCCGGCGGCTCTCACGCTCCCGGCCGCTCGTAGACCACCCGGCCGCCGACGAAGGTCAGGTCCACCCGCGCCAGCGCGATCTCGTCGGCGGGGCCGGCGAACAGGTCGCGGTCGAGCACGACCAGGTCGGCCCGCTTGCCGGCCTCGATGGAGCCGACCAGGTGGTCGTCGTGGTTGACGTACGCCGAGCCGATGGTCGCGGCCGCGATCGCGGTCGCCAGGTCGATCCGCTCGGCCGGCAGGAACACCTCGCCGGCGCCGGGATCGGCGTACGGGTAGCCGGGAGGGACGGTCCGGTTGACCGCCGTGTGCAGCTCCCACAGCGGGTTCGGGCTGGACACGGGCCAGTCGCTGCCGAAGCACAGCTGGGCGCCGGACCGGTGCAGGCTGCCGAACGGGTACTGCCAGCCGGCCCGCTCCGGGCCGAGGAACGGCAGCGTCAGCTCCGTCATCTGCGGCTCGTTGCAGGCCCACAGGGCCTGGCAGTTGGCGAGCACGTCCAGCTCGCGGAACCTGGGCAGGTCCTGCGGGTGCACCACCTGGATGTGCGAGATGTGGTGCCTGCCCCGGCCGGCGCCGTTCGCCGAGCGGGCCGCGGCGACCGCGTCCAGGGCCTCGCGGACCGCGCGGTCCCCGATCGCGTGGAAATGCGCCTGGAACCCCTGGGCGTCGATGGCCACCAGGGCGCGCTTCAGCTCGGCCGCGTCGAAGAACGGCACTCCGCTGGTCGGCCCCTCGTGGCCGTGGCCGTCCAGGTAGGGGGTCAGCATGGACGCGGTGAAGTTCTCGCAGACCCCGTCCATCATGATCTTCACGCTGGTGGCCCGGAAGAGCCCCGAGCCGGCCAGGGCGCGGCGCTCCAGCATCGCGTCCAGCTGCCCGGTTCCCGTCCCGCGCTGCCACCATTGCGCGCCGACCACGCGGGAGACCAGCAGCCCGCGCCGCTCGGCCTCCCGGTAGGCGTCGAAACAGTCGGGGATCACCGCGTAGTCGCCGACGATCGCCTCCTGCCAGCCGGTGACGCCGAGCGAGTGCAGGTAGCGCTGGCCCTCCGCGATCCCCGCGACCTGCTCGTCCAGCCCTGGCCGCGGCACCACCCGCTCGACCAGGCTCATCGCGCCCTCTTGCAGGGTGCCGACCGGGTTGCCGTCCGCGTCGCGCTCGATCCGGCCGTCCGCGGGATCGGGCGTTCCCGCGCCGATCCCGGCCAGCTCGAGCGCCCGGCTGTTCACCCACGCGGCGTGGTGATCACGGTTGGCCAGGAAGACCGGCCGGTCGGGCACGATCCGGTCAAGATCGCGCGCGGCCGGTATGCCGCCGGGGAACACGTCGATCGCCCAGCCGCCGCCGGTGATCCACGCGGCGTCCGGGTGGGCTGCGGCGAAGGCGGCCACGATCGACAGGTAGGCGCCGAGATCATGCGCCCCGGACAGGTCGCAGCGGAGCCGCTCCAGCCCGCCCGCCGAGGCGTGCACGTGCGCGTCGATGAAGCCGGGCAGCACCATCCGCCCGCCGAGGTCGATGACCTCGGTGCGCGGCCCGGCCAGCTCGCCGACCTCCGCGTCGGTGCCGACCGCGACGATCGCGCCGTCGCGGGCCGCCACCGCCTGTGCCCACGACCGGGCCGCGTCCACCCGGTACACGCGACCGCCGCGCAGCACCAGGTCGGGCCGCTTCTCGCCGTTCATCCGCTCGCTCCCCTCGTTCCGCCTGGGATTCGTCCCGGGCGCCGCCCGCGGCGCGCTGGCGCCCAGCCGCCGGCGCCCCCGGGGGCCGTCCGCTCACCCTCGCTCGTCCTCCCGGTCAGCCTCCGCCAGAGCCGGATCCCGCCCGGCCGGGTCGCCGTACCCGCCGCCGCCGCTGGTCTCGATCCTGATCACCGATCCGGGGGCGAGCACGAGGGAGGCCTTGGAGCCGACCGGCAGCTCCCGGCCGTCCGGGCCCAGCACGGTGATCTTGGACGGGCTGCCGTCGCCCCCCCCGCGCGCACCCCGCGGCGCGAAACGGGGATCGGTCTGCTCGGAGTAGAAGGTGACGGCCGAGTCCTCGCCCAGCACCTGGTACTCGCGCCGGATCCCGAGCCCGCCGCGGAACGTCCCGTCGCCCTGCGAGCCGGCGATCAGCTCGGTCCTCAGGATCCGCACGCTGTAGCTGGACTCGGCGACCTCCACCGGCATCAGCCCCACGTTGGCCATGTACGTGTCCACGCCGTCCAGGCCGTCCCCGGCCGCGTGCGCGCCGGTCCCGCCGCCGACCACCTCCGCCATCACGCTCATCGCCCCGGTCCGCGGCGAGCGGCTCGCGAGGTTCATCCCGAAGAAGGCGACCGTGCTGCTCGCGATCGCGCGGTCGGGCCAGATCTCCGAGGCGGCGCGGATCAGCGTGTCGGCCAGGCGCTGGCACGTGTTGTGGCGGACCGAGACCGCGGCGGGCGGGTCCGGGTTCAGCACGGTGCCCCGCGGGCAGGTGATCTCCACCGCGCGCAGGACGCCGTCGTTCGTGCTCCGCGCCGGATCGGTCATCGCCCGCACCGCGTACACCACGCTGGCGCGGGTGCTCGCCCACGGCACGTTCATCGCGCCGCGCACCTGGGGCGCCGACCCGCTCAGGTCGGCCACCAGCCGGTCGCCGTGCTTGGCCAGCCGGACGTGGACGCGGGTGGGCGGCCCGCCCGCGCCGTCGTCGTCCAGGAACCCCTCGGCCTCGGCGGCTCCGTCGGGCAGGCCGGCCAGGTCCAGCCGGACGGCGCGCTCGACCGCGTCGAGCATCTGGTCGAAGACCGAGGCGAGCACCCGAGCGCCGTGGCGTCCGGCCAGCTCGGTCACCCGGCGCTCGCCGACCAGGCACGCGGCGCGCTGGGCGCGCAGGTCGGACAGGGTGGACACGGGGTCACGGACGGCGGCGCCGACGATGGCGAACACGTCCGGGTTCTCCGCGCCGCCCCGGTAGAGCCGCACCGGCGGGAGCAGCAGGCCCTCGGCGTAGATCTCGCCCAGGTCCGGCCCCTCGGTCCCGGGACGCACCCCGCCGACGTCGATGTGGTGCGCAGCCGTCCCGACCCAGCCGAACAGCCTGCCGCCGAGGAAGACCGGCATGATCACGTTCAGGTCGGGGGTGTGCATCGCGCCGTGGTACGGGTGGTTGGCCAGGTAGGCGTCGCCGGGCGCGATGCCGGCGCCCCATCGCTCGATGATCTCCTTGACGACCAGGGACATCGCTCCGAGCTGCGCGGGGATGAAGTCCGCCTGGGCGACCAGGTCGCCGTCGGCCCGGAAGATCGCGCAGCTGAAGTCGTCCATCTCCCGGATGATCGGGCTGTAGCTGGAGTGCTTGAGCACCTCGCCCATCTCGACAGCCGTCGCGCGCAGGGCCGCGCTGGCCAGCTCGAACGTGATGGGGTCGATCGCCTGGGCCCGGCGGCGAGCACCCCGCCGGGCGGATCCGGTCCCGGTCCTCATCGCCTCTCCTCCAGCCACATGGTGCCGCGGTCGTCCACCCGGGCCCGCTGGCCGGGGAGCACCACCGTCGTGGCGTCCAGCTGGTGGATGATCGCGGGCCCTCGCACGGCCGTGCCCGCGCCGAGCCGCTCCCGGTCGTAGACGGGCACGGCACGGACGGCGGGCGCTCCGGGGAGGCGCACGGCGGCCCGGCCGATCCTGGCCGCGGCGCCCGGCCGCGTGAACCCGGCGGCACCGGGCGGCTCGAGCCCAGGCGGAGCCGCGTCCCCGGCGGAAGCGGCGTCCCCGGGGGGAGCGGCATCCCCGGCGGGCCTGTCCGCGCCGGCGACGGGGAGAGCGCCGAACGCCGACAGCCGGACGGTGACCACCTCGACCGGCTGATCCGGGTCCGCGTGCCCGTAGGCGCGCAGGTGCAGCTCGCGGAAGCGCGCCGCGAGAGCGGCCACGCCGGCCGGGCCGCGCGGCGTGACCGGCACGCTCAGCTCGTAGCCCTGGCCGGCGAACCGGCAGTCCGCCGAGGCCGCCAGCCGGATCCGCCCGCGCGGGATGCCGTCGCGGCGCAGCTGGGCCGCGAGCCGCCGGCCTGCCGCGGCGTACCAGGAGGCCAGCTCGCCGGCCAGCCCTGGCGCCAGCGGCGCCAGCACCGTGCGGGAGTCGTCGATCCTGATGTCGGTCGAGGTCAGCCCGGAGGCCGCGAACAGCCCGGGGAACCGGGGCACAAGCGCGGTGCGGAAGCCAAGCTCGCGCAGGAGCAGGCCCGCGTGGAGGGGCCCGGCTCCGCCGAAGGCGACCAGGGCGTACCCCCGCGGGTCGATGCCGCGCTGGACCGAGACCCGCCGCAGCGCAGCGGTCATCTGCGCGACGGCCAGCCGGATGATGCCGTCGGCCGCCTCGCCGGCCTCCAGGCCCAGGCTCCGGGCCACCGGTTCCAGCGCGGCGCGGGCCGCGTCCGCGTCCAGGGTCAGCGCTCCGGCCAGCGGCAGGTCGGCGGGAAGCGTGCCGGCCACCACGTGCGCGTCGGTGAGCGTTGCCTGGTCACCGCCGTGGCCGTAGGCGGCCGGCCCGGGCCTGGCGCCCGCGCTCTCCGGGCCGACCAGCAGCCGGCCGGAGCGGTCCACGCGCGCGATGCTGCCGCCGCCGGCGCCGACCGTGACGATGTCCACCGACGGCGCCAGGATCGGCGATCCGTCGATCTCCTGGCGCGGCGCCACCGGCGGCACGCCGTCCGGGATCAGGCAGACGTCCAGGGAGGTGCCGCCCATGTCGAGCGAGACGAGCTGCCGCAGGCCGTAGCTCGCCCCGAGCGCCGCCGTTCCCGCCACTCCGGCGGCCGGGCCGGACAGCACCAGCCGGTGAGCCTGCTCGGCGGCCCGCTCGGCAGGCAGGCAGCCGCCGTTCGACTGCATGATGTGCAGCCGGGATGGCGCGCCCAGGGCGCGCAGCCGGGACCCCAGGCCGAGCAGGTACCGGCCGACGACGGGGCGGAGCCCGGCGTTGATCACCGCCGTCGAGGTCCTCGGGTACTCGCGGAACTCGCGGGCCACGGACGCCGACAAGGTCACGGGGATCCCGGGCAGCCGCCGGGCCAGCGCCTCGCCCAGGATCCGCTCGTGGGCGTCGTCCAGGTAGGAGAAGAGCAGGCAGACCGCCACGGCGTCGGGGCGCAGGGCGGCGATCGCCTCCGCCGCCCGGTCGGCCTCGGCCCGCGTCAGCGGGGTGACCACCTCACCGAGCCCGGACAGGCGCTCATCGACCTCGACCCGGTCGGCGCGCCGGACCAGCTGCCTGGGCCGCGGCTGGGTGAGGTCGTAGACGAGCGGGCGCGACCCGGTCCGGTAGCCGAGCACGTCGCGGAAGCCGCGCGTGGTCGCCAGCGCCACTCGGGCCGTCCGGCCGGTCAGCAGCGCGTTGGTGGCCACGGTCGTGCCATGGAAGATCATCTGGATCGCGCCGGGGCTGACGCCCTGGCCGGACAGCTCTCGCAGCGCGCGCTCGAGCGCGTCCCCGGGATCTTGCGGCGTGGACGGGACCTTGGCGACGACGACGCGGCCATCGGAGCTGGCCGCGATCGCGTCGGTGAACGTGCCGCCAACGTCGACGCCGACGACCCAGCGCCGGCCCGCCCGCTCACTCACCACCGCCGTCCCCGGCCATCTCGCGCACCAGCGGCAGCACCTCGGCGGCCAGGATCTCCAGCGACCGCAGCTGCGCCGCCCAGGGCAGGCCGGGCAGGTAGCCGGCGGCGACGTAGTGCAGGTCGCCGCCGGCCGCCCGGCGGAACTCGTCGATCCGGGCGGCCACCCGCTCCGGGGTGCCCGCCAGGACCGCCGCGCGCAGCGCGTCCTCTTCACCGGGAGCCCACGGCGGCGGCGCCTGCGGCGGGCCGGCGGCCGCCCGCGCCGACTCCATGTCCGCGTACTTCCACGCCACGTACCTGACGTGGTCGCGGATCACGTCCCAGGCGTCGTCGCCGTCCCAGGCGAACGTCGGGGCGTGCATGGCGACGGTGAACGGCCCGGCGGCCCCGCTCGCGGCCCGCTCGGCCCGCGCCAGCGCGACCTGGGCGGCGAGGGCCTCCGGCGTCACCTCGGCCGCCATGAGCCCGTCGCCCAGCCGCCCCGCCCGGGCGACCGCGCCGTCGCTCATCGCGCCGATCCAGATCGGCGGCCCGCCGGCCCGGGCGGGCAGCGGGCGCACGGCGACGCCGGGCCCGCCCGCGCCGGGCCCGCCCCGGACCAGCTCGCCCCGCCACGCCCCGCGCAGCACGCCGATCGTGGCGGTCAGCCTGCGCGCCCGCTCGGCCAGCGGGACGCCCAGGGCCTCGAACTCCTCCTCCCGCCACCCGAGGCCGAGGCCCAGGATCAGCCGGCCGCCGGAGATCAGGTCGGTGACCGCGGCGTCTTCCGCCAGCCGCAACGGGTCATGGAGGGGCGCGAGCAGCACGCCGGTGCCGATCGCCACCCGGGAGGTCCGGGCCGCGATCGCCGCGCACGCCGGCAGCAGCGACGGCAGGTAGCCGTCGTCCACGAAGTGGTGCTCGGACACCCACACCGAGTCCAGGCCGAGGCCGTCCGCGGCGGCGGCCAGGTCCAGCGCCCGGGCGTAGATCTCGGCGCCGTCCCTGGGATCCCCCGGGTAGCGCTGGCAGGTGATCAGGCCGAAGCCGAGCTTGATGCTCACGCCGCCCCCGCCTCGCCGTCCCCGCGGGCGGGCCGGGCTCCCGCGGGCGCCGGGCGGGCCGCCGCGACAGGCGAGGGCCTGGCGCGCAGCCCGGAGCAGTCCAGCTCCCGGTAGGGAGCCTGGCAGGGGTTGCCGTCGCTCACCCACATCCGGCGCGCGGTGAGGTCCATGAGCACCGAGGCGACCGTGGCCCCCTGGTCGAGCTCGCCGTCCCTCGCGTCGGGGTGGCAGCACACCGAGGACGGGTAGTTGGCATGGTCGGCCAGGAGTGACCGGAACAAGTCCAGCGACCGGCCGGCCGACGCGCGGACTCCGGCCCGCAGCCGCTGCAGCCGGACCGGGCTGTCCGGCATCGCCCACACCGAGACGTCGGTGCCGCCGAACCGGCCGGACAGGAAGTGGTTGGTGTGCAGGACGACCCCGTCGTCGGGGTCCGGGTAGGTGAGGAACACCTGCGAGAAGTCCCCGGGCGCGCACTCGGCGTTCACCGCGACGCCGTCGGCGTGCGCGAGCAGGTAGTTCGCCGAGGACGACCGGAAGCCCGCCTGCAGCACCGTGAGCGCGTCGGAGACGTTCTCGCAGTCCAGGATGGCCCGCAGCAGCACGTGGAACGGCAGGCCAGGAACGCCGGCGTCCGCCGCGGTCACGAGCGCGTTGGCCGCCAGCCCGAGGCCGGAGGAGTTCATCCCGGCCTTGGCCAGCAGGCCGGCCTCGACGACGGTGACGTAGCCGGGCCCGTCGTCCTGGGCGGCCTCCAGCACGACGACGGTCCGCGCGCACTGGGGCAGCCAGTCCCAGTTCTGGCCGAGCAGGGCCGGGCCTGGCCGCCCCGGCGCCGGCGCGACCGCGAAGGCGCTGCACTCGGCGGGCAGCTGGCGGCCTGTCGCCTGCCGCGCCCTGGCGGCGAACATCACCTCGGTGCGGACGTTGACCGCGAGGATGTCGAGCAGGTCGAGCCCGGCGCCCTCGGCGATCCCGCGCATCTCCTCCAGGCAGCCGGGCCGGAACGCGGCGATCGGGGCCTCGAACCGGCCGGCCTCCGCGCGGACCCGGGCCCAGTCCCAGCCCGCGTAGTGCGCGAACACGTCCCGGTACAGGCTGACGGACCGGCGCACCCGGTCCCGTGCCTGCTCCCCGTACTGGCGGCCGCGCTGGGCGGCGGTGCCGGCGACCCTGACCAGCGGGAACTGCTCCATCGCGCTCGCTCCTCCTCAGATGGCGGTGCTGCTCCTCAGATGGCGGTGCTGCCGCCGTCCACGGGGACGGCGGCTCCGGTCACGTAGCTCGCGTCGTCGGACGCCAGGAACGCGATGACGGCCGCCACCTCATCGGCGCCGCCGAGGCGCCGCAGCGGCACCCGCGCCTCCAGGTACGCCCGCCCGGCGGCCGGGTCATCCATCAGCCGCAGCATCGGGGTGTCGATCACGCCGGGGCAGACCGCGTTGGCCCGGATGCCGTGCGGGGCCCACTCGGCCGCCATCTGCCTGGTGAGCGCGACCACGCCGGCCTTGCTCGCGTTGTAATGGGCGGTCGGCTCGGCGGCGTCGGCGACCAGTGCCGCGGTGGAGCCCACGTTGACGATCGCTCCCGGCAGCCCGGCCCGGATCAGGCCGCGGGCCACCGCCTGCCCGGCCAGGAAGGCGCCGCGCAGGTTGATCCCGAGGGTCTCGTCCCACTCCGCGGGCGTCAAGTCGGCCAGCGGCCGGATCCGGTAGATCCCGGCAGCGCTGACCAGCACGTCCGGCGGGCCGCCAAGCAGCCTGCTGGCTTCCTCGACGGCGGCGGCGACCTCCGCGGGGCGCCAGACGTCGGCGGTCAGGTACGGGCACGGCCGGCCGGCGCCCGGGGCGGGCGGGACCCGGTCGACGGCGACCGCCGCCGCGCCCTCCGCGAGGAGACGGCGGATCGTGGCCAGGCCGATGCCCGAGGACCCGCCGGTCACCAGGGCGCGGCGTCCCGCCATCCGGCCGGCCGTCATGTCCGGGCCCCCGGGCGCCCGGCCCCGGCACGGGCGCGCCGTGCCCGGCTCGCCGGCCGGCTACCGGCCGAGCAGCAGGCCACCGTTGACTCCGATCACCTGGCCGGTCACGTAGCTGGCGTCGGCCGAGGCCAGCCAGGCGACGGCGCCCGCGACGTCGCCGCCAGTGCCGAACCGCCCCAGCGGGATGCCGGCCCGGGCCCGTTCCACCTGCTCGTCGAAGGAGGTCCCGGACCGCCGTGCCCGCGAGTGCAGCTCGTCCCAGTGCATCCGCGTCGCCATGTTGCCGGGCGCGATCGCGTTCACCCGGATCCGGTGCGGCGCCAGCTCCAGCGCGAGGGAGTGGGTCAGCAGGGCGACACCCGCCTTGGACGCGCAGTAGGCCGCCCCGCCGGGCACGCCCTGCTGGCCGAAGACCGACCCCAGGGTGACGATCGAGCCGCCGGCCCCCTGGCTGATCATCAGCCGCGCGGCGGCCCTGGCCGCCAGGAACGTGCCGGTCAGGTTGACGTCGAGCACCCGGCGGAACTCGGCCAGGTCCGTGTCGACCACCGCGGTGTCCGGCCCGCCGATGCCGGCGTTGCTGACCAGCAGGTCGATGCCGCCGAGCAGCCCGGCCGACCGGGCGATCGCCTCGTCGCAGGCGGCCTCGTCGGACACGTCGGCCACCAGCCCGCACACCGGCCCGGCGCCGTCGCAGGCCGCCCGGACCCGGTCCGCGGTCGCCGTCACCTCGGCGCTGACGTCGATCAGCGCGACCGCGCCGCCGTCGGCGGCGAGCCGGGCGGCGATCCCCTCGCCCAGGCCGCGGGCGGCGCCGGTGACCACGGCCCTCATGCCCGGCCCGCGATCTCGGCGGCGGTGGCGACCCACACGTCGGCGTGGCCTGTGACGAACGACAGCAGCCAGTCGAGGAGCCCCAGCCGCCCCGGCCGCCCGATGATCTGCGGGTGCATGGTGAACACGCACGCGCCGCCCATCCGCCGGATCCCGAGGAACTCGGCCTCCCAGATCGAGCGCACGCTGTCGGTCGTGGCGATCGACTTCGTCCAGCTCGCGCCGTCGAACCAGAAGTGGGCCGCGTCGTCCAGCACCCAGGAGATCGGCACCTCGACCAGCGGCCGGCCCGGGATGCGGTACGGCCGGACGTCGTCCATGAGGTTGGACGAGTAGGCCAGGCCGTGCTCGGCGAGCAGGTCCAGGGTGTGCGGGCTCAGGTCCCAGGACGGGGACCGGTACCCCGTGACCGGGGTGCCGAAGGCACGCAGCACCTCCAGGCCCCGGGCCAGCTCGGCCTCCTCCTCCGGCCGGGACAGCGCGCTCGGCGAGGTGTGGGTGTAGCCGTGGTGGGCGAGCTCGTGGCCGGCGGCCACGATCTCCCGCACCCGCCCGGGATGCCGCTCGGCGACACGGCCGGGCACGAAGAACGTGGCCCGGACGGCGTGCCGGGCGAGCAGCGCCAGGATCTCGGGCACGGCCACCTTCGCGCCGTAGGTGCCCTGCGACAGCACCCCGGGCCGGCCCGCGTTGGCGGGATCCTCCCCGATCCACACCTCCTCGGCGTCGAAGTCGAAGGTGAACGCCGCCGCGGCGGAAGCTCCCTCAGGCCACATCCCGCTCGGCACCTCCTCGCGCCAGGACGCCGTCGCCCGGCCCGGCGTCGCCTCCGCCGTCCTCGGCCGCCCAGGCCGCGACCCGGCGCCAGTACCGGCTCACCAGCCCGGCGATGCCGCCGGGCACGAACACCACGACCACCAGCAGGAAGACCCCGAGGATGGTCAGCTCGGCCCCCGGGTGGGTGACCAGAGCGGTCTGCACGACGGCGAGCAGGGCAGTGCCGATGATCGGCCCGCTGATCGTGCCCATCCCGCCGATCACCAGCATCGTCACGTCGATGCTCATCGGCGTCAGGCCCATCACGCTCGGGTCGATGCTCTGGTTGAAGCAGACGTACAGGGATCCGGCGATCCCGGCCAGGAAGCCCGAGACCGCGAACGCGATCAGCCGGTACTTCAGCGGGCTGACGCCGCGGGCCGCGGCGTAGGCCGGCGCGTCCCTGATGCCCCGCAGCGCGATGCCGAGCGAGGACCGGCTGACCGCCGCGACCGCGGCCGTCGAGGCCACGACCACGGCCAGCGCCGTCCAGTAGTAGTACCGGTCCGCCGCGGCGATGCTGTCCGAGCCGAAGAGGCCCCGCACGATCGGCAGCCCGAACGAGCCGCCGGTCAGGCCGCTGCCGTCGTTCAGGATGACGTACTGGACGACCTCGGCGAACGCGAACGTCAGCAGCGACGTGTAGATCCCGTACAGCCGCAGCGTGGGGAACGCCAGGAGCACCGCGGCGACGGAGGCGACCCCGCCGCCCGCCAGGACCGCCAGCCACGGCGACACCGGGGTGTGCAGCATGAGGATGCCCGCGCCGTAACCGCCGAGCGCGTAGATGGCGAGCTGGCCGAAGTTCCACACCCCGGCGATGCCGAGGACGAAGTTCCAGCTCGTGTTGAGCACCAGCAGGATCAGCGTGGTCACCATCACGGTCATCGCGTACTGGTTGGAGACGACGACCGGGACCATCGCGGCGATCGCGACGAGCAGCGCGGTGACGCCCCAGCGCCCCGCCGTCATGTCGGGGAACGCGATCGCGAGCCCGGACTGGCGCGCGCTCACAGCCGTGCCTCCGACGGCCGTCCGAGCAGGCCGTAGGGCCTGAAGATGAGCACCAGCAGGATCACCCCGTACAGGATCGGCAGCGACCAGGTCTCGCCGACCAGCACCTCGGCGACCGCCTGGATCAGGCCGATCGCCTAGGCGGCGTAGACGGTGCCCGGCAGGCTGCCCAGTCCGCCGAAGATGACCACGATCAGCGCCTCGAGCAGCGGCAGGTCGCCGGCCTGCGGGTAGGCGAAGTACAGCCCGCCGAGGAAGACCCCGGCGACTCCGGCGAGGGCCGAGGCCAGGCCCATGGTCAGCGGGTAGAGCTTGCTCACCGGGACGCCCATCAGCCGCGCGGCGTCCAGGTCCTGGGCGACCGCGCGGATCGCCATTCCCCAGCGGCTGCGGGCCAGGAAGATCCCCAGGCCCCCCATCATGGCGACCGAGACGATGGCCATCGCGAGGGATTGATACGGCAGGTTGACGCCGTGGTAGACGTTGATCCCGCCGGAGATCACCGGGGTCACGTTCCGCTGCTGCGGCCCGAGGACCTCCAGCGCCACGTTGGAGAGGATCATCGCGACCGCGAACGTGGTGATGAACGTGACCATCTCGAAGTCGATCGCGTTCATCCGCTTCATCAGCGGCTGCACCGAGACCAGCTGGGTCAGGGTGCCGAGGGCGAACGTGGCCAGGAACGCCAGCACGATGGCGATCACCGGGTTCCAGCCGGCCACCACCAGGATGCCCCAGCCCATGAAGCTGCCGACCATGACCATCGACCCCTGGGACATGTCCAGGATCCGCAGCGTCCCGTAGATCAGGGTCATGCCGATGGCGACCAGGCCGTAGATTGAGCCCAGGATGACCGTGGTCACGAGGATGCCGACGAGGTCTGACAGGCTCATCGCGTCACACGCTTCCGAGGTAGGTCTGGACGATGGTCGGGTCGGCCGACAGCTCGGCGTAGCCTCCGGAGGCGACGATCGCGCCGGTCTCCAGGACGTGCACCGAGTCGGCGACCTGCCCGACGTGGGTGAAGTTCTCCTCGACCAGCACGATCGTGGCGCCGGCGGCCTTGAGCTCGGCGATCGCCTCGTACACGGTGTCGATCGCCACCGGCGCCAGCCCCAGCGAGGGCTCGTCGATGAGCATGATCCGCGAGGGCCGCATCAGGGCCCGGCTCAGGCTCACCAGACGGCGTTCGCCGCCCGAGAGCGTCCGCGCCCGCTGGCGCGCCCGGGAGGCCACCGCGGGGAAGCGCTCGTAGATCTTCACCAGCTCGGCACGGCGCGCCCGCCAGGCGGGCCCGGGGAACGCGCCCATGAGCAGGTTGTCCTCGACCGTCATCTCGGCGAACAGGCCGTCGCCCTGGGGCACGTGGACCAGCCCCAGGGCTGCGATCCGCTCCGCCGGCCATCCGGCCACGTCGGTCCCGCCGAGCTCCACTCGCCCGGCCGAGGGCCTGACCAGCCCGCTGATCGCGCGCAGCAGCGTCGTCTTGCCATGCCCGTTCGGGCCGATCACCACGGCGACCTCGCCCGCGCCGACCCGCAGGCTCAGGTCGCGGATGACGGCCGAGTCTGCGTACCCGGCCCGCAGGCCGGCCACCAGCAGGCGCGGCTCGCTCATCCGCCCGGCGCCTTCCTGTGCCGGGAGCCGAGGTAGACCTCGATGACCTGCTCGTCGGCGAGCATCTGCCCGGGCGTTCCCTCGAAGAACACCGAGCCGTGGTGCATCACCAGGACGCGGTCCGCGATGGAGGTCAGCGCCCGCATGACATGCTCGATGCACACCACGGCGATCCCGCGGTCGCGGACGCGGGCGATCAGCCCGATGGTCTGGTCGATCTCGGCCGGGCTGAGCCCTCCGAACGGCTCGTCCAGCAGGATCACCGACGCACCGGTGGCCAGGGCCGTGCCGAGCATGAGCCGCTTGCGGTCGAAGACGCCGAGCAGGTCCGAGGATGCCCGCGCCTGGCCGGCCATGCCGATGAGGTCCAGGTACTCGGCGGCGGCCTGCCGCCGGTGCCGCGCGGGCCTCCCCGGCCGCCCGAAGGCGACCGCGAGGACCATGTTCTCCTCGACCGTCAGCGACCGCGCCACCGTGGGCTGCTGGAACGTCCGGGCCAGGCCCAGCCGGGTGCGGGTGTGCACCGGCGCGTCCGTGATCGTCCGGCCGGCCAGCAGCACCTCGCCGCCGGTGGCCTTGGTGTGGCCGGTGATCACGTCGAAGAGGGTGGTCTTGCCCGCCCCGTTGGGCCCGGCGATCCCCAGGATCTCGCCGGCGCTCACCGCGAGGGACACGCCGGCGACCGCGACCAGCCCTCCGTAGTCCTTGCGGATTCCGCGCGCCTCGAGCGCCGGCCCGCCGCCCCGGGCTACAGCCACGGCGGGAGCTGGAACGCGCCGGTGGTGTAGGGGTCGGGCGACACCAGGACCTGCTTGCCGCCCTGGATCTGGAACGTCAGGTGCGGCATGCCCAGGCTCGGGTCCCTGGTGTAGTCCGGGTACGGGTAGCAGGTGAGGTAGTCGTCGGGGAACCGGTAGGTGCCGCAGACCCCGCGGTACGTCGTGCCCTTGATGATCTCGTTGATGGTCTTGAAGTCGTAGGGGTCGCCCGCCTCGGCGGCGGCGTTCGCCCACAAGTGCACCAGGTCGTACTGGTCGCCGGCGTTGCTGAAGCCGGGGCTGGCGCCGAACCGCCGGGCGAACGACGCCTGGAACGGGCCGGCGATCGGGTCGTTCTGCAAGATCCCGACCACGGTGGACCACAGCACGCCGTCGGCCGCGCTGCCGGCGAGCTGGAGGTACTGCGGGATCGACGGGGCGTACTGCTGGTAGACCAGCGACTTGGTGGGCGACTGCCGGAACTGCTTGATGAACGCCGCCTCGTCGCTAGCGGCGTAGTCGCTGAAGAACACGATGCCCGGCGGGTTGTTGCGGATGTTCACCAGGACCGCGCTCCAGTCCGCCTGCGGCGCGGTGAACTGCTGGAACATCGTCGCCTTCCAGCCGAGCTTGGTCATCTCGGCGTTGAAGGCGTTGGCGATGTTGAGGCTGTACGGGTCGTTGCTGGTGACGATCGCCATCGTCTTCGATGACGGCGTCCACTTCTTGGTCTTGATCAGCTCCTCGACCAGCACCACGAAGCCCGGCCCGTACCACGTCTCGGACGGGTCGCCCTGGAAGATGTTCGTGATGCCGTGCTGCTTGACGAAGTCGACGTTGCCGTGCCAGGTGTTCACGTGGAACGTCGGGATGCCCGCCTGGGCGACGATCGGGAACTCGACCGAGCTGTAGGTGCAGAACGGGGCGAAGATGGCCGCCACGCCCTGGGACACGAACTTCTGGAACACGCTCTTCATCACGTCGGGCTGCTGGATCTGGGTGTCCAGCACCGAGATCTGGACCTTGCGCCCGAGCACGCCGCCGCGCGCGTTGATCTCCGCCACGGCCAGCTGCTGCCCGCGGCTCATCATCTGCCCGTCGCCGGAGTACAGCCCGGTGACCGGGACCCCCGCGCCGATCGTGATCGGCGCCTTGCTTCCCGAGGACCGGCCCGACGTGCCCGGCGACGAGGACGACGCGCTGCCCCCGGCGTAGCCCGCCGCGCCTCCGACGATCAGTCCCCCGGCTCCCGCGGCCCCGAGGCCGCGCAGGAACGATTTCCTGGTCACACCCGGGCTGCTGCCTGCCATGTTCCCGCGACCCCCTCCAGTGGGCGACGGACCGTCCCGGCCCGCCAGGTGATTGAAGGAACTGTGACTCAGCGTTACAGTCATCGCAATCCGTCAGATGACGGATATCTGGCCGGGGGCTGGGTGCGAGAGCATGTCCTGGCCGGGCGGGCGAGGCTGGACGGGGACGGGCGGTGACGGCGGGACGGACCGGCAGGCACTTCGGCGGCCCTGGTGATCCGGGGCGGCGCGGCCTGGATGGCCCCGGGGCGGCCTCGCTCGCCGCCTACCCGCAGCTGGCCGCCTATGCCCGCGCGTTCATCGAGTCGGGCGCCGCGTCGGCGGCCTTCTACTGGCCCGATCCCGGCGGCGGCTGGCTGCGGGTCAGGTTCACGGCGGCGCGGGGCGAGCCGGGAGCGCCGGGCGCGCAGGTGACCATCACCCGGACGGAGCTGCCGAGCCGGCTGACCAACCGCGAGCTGGACGTGCTCACGCTGATGGCCGGCGGGCTGAGCAACGGCCAGATCGCCGAGCGGCTCGTCTCCAGCACCCGGACCATCTCCACGCACGTGGAGCACATCCTGGCCAAGCTCGGGCAGGCGAGCCGCACGGGGGCGGCGGCGATGGCGGTGGAGCGCGGCTACCTGAAGCTCCCGGTGCCCGGGGGCGGCCCGCTGGGCGGGCTGACCGTCGGGGTGCTGCACGCGCTGGCCACCGGGGACCCCGGCGGGCAGGGCGGGGGGCCGCGCCGTCTTGCGCCGTCCCGCGGCCGCCCTGCGCCCGTCCTGGACGCCGTGCTCGCGCCGGCGGCGGCCAGGGCCAGCCGGCCGCTCCTCATCGGCTCGGCCTTCCCGCTGCACGGGCCGGCGGCCGACGACGGCGCGCAGATGCGGGACGGCTCGGCGCTGGCGGTCGCCGAGATCAACGCCCGCGGCGGGATCGGCGGGCGGCGGGTCGAGCAGCTCGTCGTCAGCATGGACATCTTCTCGCCCGACGGGGTGCGGCGGGCGTTCGAGGAGCTCTTCGCGGCCGGCGTGGACGCCGTGACCTCCGGCTACGTCTTCGCCGAGGACCTGGCCAGGGACCTGGCCGCCGAGTACGGCGCGCCCTACCTGCACGCGATGACGTCCCAGTCGCAGGCGGTGACGGTGCGGGACAACCGGTCCCGGTACCGGAACTTCTTCCAGGTCTGCCCGACCGAGGCGCACTACGGCCCGGGATTCATCCGCTTCCTGTCCGAGGCGCGGGACGGGGGGTGGCGTCCCCGCAGCCGGCGGATCGCGTTCATCGAGAGCGCGCTGCCCAGCGGGCAGATGCTCAACCCGCCGACGGTGGCGCTGGCGGAGCGGCGCGGCTGGGAGATCGCCTGGGTGCGGACGGTGCCGGCCTTCGGCACCGACTGGGACGCGGTGGTCGGCGACCTGGAGCGGATCGACCCGGCTGCGGTGATGATCACCCAGTTCCTCCCGGGCGAGATGGCCGAGTTCCAGATCCTGGCCCGCGGCCGGCTGCCCGGCACGGTGATCTACGCCGTCTACAACCCCTCGGTTCCCGAGTTCCTCAAGATGGCGGGCAGCGCGGCCGAGGGCCTGGTCTGGGCGACCGTCACCGGCACCTACCACGACGTCATCGGCCGGCGCTTCCGGTCCGACTACGCGGCCAGGTTCGGCGCGCCGCCGGGCTGGTCGCACGCGGGGATCGCCTACGACGAGATCCACCTGCTCGCCCAGGCGTGGATGTCGGTGCCCAACCCGCGCGACTTCGGCGCGGTCTGCCGCGAGCTGCGGCGGGTGCGGCACCGCGGCGTCAACGGGGCGTACTTCCTCGACAACGCCGAGCAGGCGGGGCTGAGCTACCCGGACACCACGCCGGACCCCTCGCTCGGGCAGGCGCACCTCGTCCTGCAGATCCAGGACGGCGCCCATCGCATCATCAGCCCGGCGCCTTACGCCGAGGGCCGGTTCCGCGTGCCCTGCGCCCTCCCGGGCTAGGAGCCCGGCCCGCGGGGTCTTCGGGTCATCGCGGGGCCGGGCGACCTGTTCCCAGTCGCGCGCCGGCGGCCGCGCCCCAGCCGCGGGGGCGCTGCACCCCGGGATGCCCTGCCGCCGGCCGCGCGCGAGGCCGTGCCCTAGCCTCGGGGGCGCTGTGACGCAGGGTCGTACATCGGGCGCAGGGACGCCCGCGCGGGCACCCGCTCGGCGGCGATCTCGATCTCGTAGGCCCCCGAGGTGTACCACGACGGCTCGGTCCCCGGCTCCGGGGCGCTGACCCAGCCGAGGCCGACCGTGCGGCCGAGCGTGTGGCCGTAGGCGGCGGAGCACAGCTGGCCGACGAGGGCGCCGTCCCGGTAGACCGGCTCGTCGTGGTAGGCGAACGCGCCGGCGTCCTCGAGGGCGAACTGGACGAGCCGCCGCGACGGCCCGCGCTCGCGCTGCCGGAGCAGCGCCTCGCGCCCGATGAACCCGCCGGGCTTGTCCCACGCGACGGCGAAGCTCAGCCCCGCCTCGACCGGCGTGTCCCGCCCGCCGATGTCGTGGCCCCAGCTCCGGTAGGCCTTCTCCAGCCGCAGCGAGTTCATCGCGTAGTACCCCGCGTGGCGCAGCCCGCGGCCGGCCCCGGCGTCCACCAGGGTGCCGTAGACGTGCGCCGCGTACTCGGCGGGTATCAGGAGCTCCCAGCCGAGCTCGCCCACGTACGTGATCCGGGTGGCGCGGACGTAGCCGAGGCCCAGGTCGATCTCCCGGGACGCGCCGAACGGGAACGCCTCGCCGGACAGGTCGTGGTCGGTGAGCGGCTGGAGCATGCGCCGGGAGCCCGGCCCCATGACGGACACCATCGCCCAGGCCGCGCTGACGTCGGTGACGGTGGCAAACTCGCCGGGCCCGATGTGACGCTCCAGCCAGTCGCGGTCACGGCCGACGGTCGCCGGGCCGGACAGCACCAGGAACTCCCGCTCGCCGACGCGGGTGACGGTGACGTCGGCCTCGATGCCGCCCCACTGGTTGAGCCACTGGGTGTACACGATGCGCCCGGGCTCGACCCCGACGTCGTTCGCGCTCACGCGCTGGAGCACCGTCTCGGCGTCCCGGCCCTGGACCAGCAGCTTCCCGAACGAGGATGTGTCGAAGAGGCCGACGGCCTCGCGGACGGCCCGGTGCTCGGCGGCCGAGGGATCGAACCAGCTCGGCCGGCCGAAGGCGGGCTCCTCCGTCCGGTCCGCACCGGGCGGGGCGTACCAGTTGGCGCGCTCCCAGCCGAGCTGCTCGCCGAAGACGGCGCCCGCCGCGCGGACCTGCTCGTGGAGCGGGCTGCGCCGCAGGCCGCGCGCGCTGGCCCGCTGCTGGAACGGCCAGTGGATCTCGTACGCCAGGTCCAGCGTCTCGGTGACCCGCCGCTCCAGGTAGCGCCGGTTGGCCTCGTGCGGCGCGACCCGGCGCGGGTCGGTCTCCGGCACGTCGACCGGCGGCTGGCCGTCGACGATCCAGTCGGCCAGGACGGAGCCGGCCCCGGGCCCGCTGAGGAAGCCGATCGAGTTGAAGCCCGCCGCGACGTAGTAGTTCCGCAGGCCGGGTGCCAGGCCGAGGTGGTACAGCCCGTCGGGGGTGAAGCTCTCCGGCCCGCAGAAGTGCAGCCGGATCCCGGCCTCGGCCAGGCACGGCAGCCGTTTGATCATGTTCTCGTAGAACGGGCCGATGTGGTCCCAGTCCTCGGGGAGCCGGGTGAACTCGGCGTCCTCCGGGATGCCGCCGGAGGCCCACGGGTAGCTGCCGGGCTCGAAGAAGCCGACCATCAGGCCGGCGCCCTCGTTCTTCACGTAGGCGTGATCCGGGCCGCTCTTGATCGTCGGCAGGCCGGGAGGCAGGCCGGGGATGGCCTCGGTGACGATGTAGTAGTGGGCGAGCGCCTGCAGCGGGACCCGGACGCCGGCCGCGGCGCCGAACTCGCGGCCCCACATGCCGGTGGCGTTGACCACGTGCCCGGCCTCGATGCGGCCGCGCTCGGTCCGCACGGCGACGACCCGGTCGCCGCTGCGGACCACTCCGGTCGCCGGCGTTCCCTCGAGGATCCGCACGCCCAGCGCGCTCGCGCCCCGGGCGAGGGCCATCGTGGTGTCGGTCGCGTTGCCGCGCCCGTCGTCGGGGAAGTACAGCGCGCCCGCCAGGTCGTCGACGTGCAGCGGGGGGAACAGCTCGCGAGCCTCCCGCGGGGTGATCAGCTCGACGCGGATGCCATCCGCGCGGCACGCCGACGCCTGCCGGCGCAGTTCTTCCCAGCGCTCGGGGGAGTCCGCCAGGTGCAGCGTCCCCGTCCGCTCGAATCCGGTCGAGAAGCCGGTCTCGCGTTCCAGCGACTCGAAGATCCGCAGGCTGCGCCTGACGATCAGCCGGGTCCCGCGGGTGGGCCGGGCCTGCGTGATGAGGCCGGCCGCGTGCCAGGTCGTGCCCGAGGTGAGGCGCCGGCGCTCCAGGAGCACGACGTCGGTCCAGCCCCGCTTCGCCAGGTGGTACGCCGTGCTCGCGCCGATGATGCCGCCGCCGACGATGACCACCTGGGCGCGGGCGGGCAGTGTCTGGTCCATGCGTCCTTCCTCGGTGAGCGCCGATGTGACACGGCGGGCGGAGCGGCGGCCGGGCCGGGTCAGTCGCCCTCGCCGGCCGCCGGGCGCGCCCCGGCCGCGCCCGGCGGCCTGGCTGGCGCGCTCGCGGCGGGGCGCGAGCGCAGCGCCCACCCGAGCCGGTGGCCGACGGCGTGGTAGGCGAGGGCGCACCCCAGGATCACCGGCGTCGAGGCCGTGATCACGTTGTAGACGCCGACGCCCGTGCCGAAGGACTGCGCCCACGAGATCAGCGTCGTCGACCCCGCCAGCCACAGCCACGCGGCGACGCCCAGCACCCAGATCACGATGGCCCCGAGGTTGAAGCCGCTGGTGAACCAGTACGGGCCGTTCCGCCGGTACAGGTCGGGGACCGACAGGCGCTCGCGCCGCAGGAGGAAGTAGTCGCCGAGCGCGATGCCCCAGTACGGCGCCTCCAGGGCGCCGACGACCGTGAGGATGTCGTTGAACTTCGCCGACAGCGTGCCCTGGTACAGGAACGGGATCGAGGGGATGGCGACCAGCAGCACGACGAGGTGATAGCTGACCTTCGGGATGGCAACCTTCAGCGCCATCACCGAGGCGTAGAAGAGCATCGCGCAGTTGATGATCGTCGAGAAGACGATGATGAAGATGGCGGGGATGCCCAGGCCCGCGCCGGTCGCCCAGGCGCTCGGGTCGGCCGTCTTGAACGCCAGCGCCGCCATCCCGCCGATCACCGCGAACAGGATGCTGACCACGGTCAGGCCGCCCCAGGCGCCCCAGAACGCCGCCTTCTGCGTCTTGGCGAACCGGTTCCATGAGCCCATGTAGGGGAACCAGGAGATGTTGTAGGCGACCGCGGCCTCGATCGCGTAGGCGAACGTCACCGAGTGGTCGGGGCGGATCGCGGCGAGCCTGCCCCAGCTGAAGTCGGCCAGCAGCTTGCCGAGCAGGATGACCGCGAAGACGATCAGCAGCGGCACCGCCCACTTGACCAGCCGGAACACGGTCTTCGGGCTGATGTAGAGCATGATGACCGGGATGACGATCCCGCAGATCAGCGCGAAGAGGGTGAACCAGTTCGCGCCGAACCCGGTCGAGCCGCTGGCGGTCGCGCTCAGCTCGCGGACGGCCGAGATCCCGGAGTTGCCCGCGATCTGCGACAGGATGCCGATCCAGCCGAAGTTGATGACGACGAGCAGCACGACGCCGATGTACGAGCCGTAGGTCCCGAAGGTGGATCGCATGCCGATGTACTCGTCGACGCCGTACCGGGCGCTGCGCAGCCCGGTCAGCGCCGGCCACAGGCAGCCGAGCAGGCTGCCCGCGGCGGTGGCGACGATCATGCCGCCCAGCCCCAGCGCCGACGCGTAGTAGCCGCCGAGCAGGAACGTGGTGAGCAGGACGTTCCCCCCGGCCCAGAGCCAGAACATCAGCAGCGTTCCGGCGTACCGGTCCTTGCGGGGCAGTGGCAGGATGTCCTGCCCGTAATGAGCCGATCCCGGCTCGACGGTGTCGAGTGCCTCGGTCGCCATGGACGCCTCCTGCGGTACGAGACTGTGCGGGCGGGCAGCCCCGGCCGGGCGCTGCCTGGGGGATCAGCGCCCGGTCGCCACCCACCAGATGGCGGCGCCGACCGCGGCGGCGAGCGAGGCGATGGTCCAGCCGGCCAGCGCCAGCGAGGAGGTCCTGCCGTCATCGTCCGGCTCCTCGAGCACCGCCTCGAGCCGGGCGGGATCGACGAGCATGTCCCGCGCGGGGATGGCGCGCAGCGCCTGGAGCTGGCTGGCCGGTGCCTGCGGTCGGCTGTCGTTCACGAGGGCTCCTCGCGGTCGGGCGGGACGGGGCTAGCCGATGTCGAAGACGATCTGCTTGGTCTCGGTGAGCGCGTCGAGCATCCAGGAGGACAGCTCCCGCCCGGTGCCGGACCTGCCGCGCCCGCCGAACGGGGCGAGCTGGTCCCAGTAGTTCGTCGTCTCGTTGATCAGGACCGTGCCGTGCCGCAGCGAGTCCGCGTACCGCCAGGCCATGCGCAGGTCGTTGGTGAACACGGCCGCGGTGAGGCCGTACCCGGTCGCGTTGGCCAGGTCGATGGCCTCCTCGTCGGAGCCGACGCTGATGACCGGCGCGACCGGGCCGAACGTCTCCTCGCGCGCGATCGCCATGTCCGGGGTCACGCCGGCCAGCACCGTCGGCATGAAGTACAGGCCGCGGCTCGTCCCGCCCAGGACCACCGTGGCGCCCGCCGCGACCGCGTCGTCGACATGCTGCCTGGTCCGCTCCAGCACGCCCGCGTGGCAGAGCGGGCCCATGTCCGTCGAGTCGGCCAGCGGGTCGCCGACCCGCAGCTTGCCCGCGCGCTCGGCGAGCAGGGCGACGAACCGCTCGCGCACCGACTCGTGCACCAGCAGCCGCTCGGCGGCCGTGCAGCACTGCCCGGCCAGGTAGAAGCAGCCGGCGACGGCCGCGTCCGCGGCGCGCTCCAGGTCGGCGTCGCGGCGGACGATGATCGGGCCGTTCCCGCCGAGCTCGAGCACGCGGTTCTTCAGCCCGGTGGCGGAGGCAACCTCCATCCCCGTCCTGGTGCTGCCGGTGAAGACGACCGCCGCCACGTCCGGGTGCGCGACGACGGCGCGGCCCGCCTCGCCGCCGCCGGTCACCATGTTCAGGGTGCCGGGCGGGAAGCCCGCGTCGAGGAAGATGTCGGCGAGCATCGCGGACGACAGCGGCGCGTACTCGCTTGGCTTCCACACCACCGTGTCCCCGATCGCCAGGGCGTAGCAGATGGTGATCGCGGCGATGTCCACCGGGAAGTTCCAGGGCGTCACCACGGCGACGACGCCGGCGGGCTCCTGGGATACCACGATCCGCTTGCTGTTCGTGCGCTCCTGGGTCGACGGGAGGAACTGGCCCCGGTAGCGCAGCGCGTCCTCGGACGCGCGCCGGAAGTGCTCGCACGCGTACTCGGCCATCTCCTCGCGGGACTCCCGGATCGTCTTCCCCATCTCCCGGGAGATCTGCCGCGCGATGGCCTCGTTGCGCTCCTTGCACAGCTCGTACGCCTTGTACAGCAGGGCGACCCGGTCGAGCAGCGGGGTCTTCCGCCACCCGGGGAACGCCCGCGCCGCCGCGGCGACCGCCTGGGCTGCCTGGCCGGCGGTGCAGCGGGCGACCGTCCCGACGAGCTCGCCCGAGTGCGGGCTGCGGACCTCGATCTCCCCGTCGCCGCCGTCGGCCCACTGGCCGTCGATCAGCGCCCGCCGGTGCGTCACGGTCGTGGTCACAGCTCCTCCGCGCCAGGTGCGTGCTGGCCCGGCCCGCTCATGCCGGGAACTCACGGGACCGGCGGGCCGAGCCGAATGCCCACGACGCTAGGCTTGGCAGTTTGCCCGGTCAATTGGCACTTCATACTGTCCGGGCTTTGCAGATTGTGCACTTGCACATCTCCGCGCCCGGGCGGGATCATGAGTGCCCGGCCGCGGCGCGGCGCGAGGCCGCCGGGCGCGCGCCGGGTGCGGCGGACGGCGGGAGCGGGAGGCATGGGCCTGACGGTCGGCGACATCGCCTCGATGTCGCACCTTGGCATCACCGTGCGGGCGGGCGGCGCCGGCCTGCGCCGGAGCGTCGAGTGGGCGCACGTGTGCGAGCTTGAGGATCCGACGAGCTGGCTGGACGGGCCGGGCCTGGTCCTGACCACCGGCCTGGCCATCCCGGCCCGGGCCGAACGCCAGCGCGCCTACGTCGAGCGGCTCGCCAGGGCGGGAGTCGCCGCCGTCGCCATCGCCCAGGGCATGTCGGCCCCGCCGCTGACGCGGCAGATGCTCGCCGCCGCCGACGAGCTCGGGTTCCCCGTCCTCGAGGTGGCCTACGAGGTGCCGTACCTCGCGGTCACCAGCGTCGTCATCGCCGCCAACCGGGAGCGGACGCAGCGCCAGCTACTGTCGTACCTGCGCATCTTCGACACCCTGCGGCTGGCGACCAGCCTCGGGCTCGGCGCGCCGCAGCTGTTCGACCGGCTCCGCGAGGTCTCCGGCTACGAGCTGCACCTGTGCTCCGCGAGCGGCCGCCCGCTCATCCGCGGCGTTCCCGGCGCGCCGCCGGGATGGGAGCCGCCGGCCTCCTCCGGCGCCGGCGCGGCGGCGGCCGGCGCCGGCTGGGTCACGGTGCCCGTCCCGCTGCGCGGCCAGGTGGCCGGCTACCTGGTGGGGACCGAGCTGCCCGGCCGCGAGGCGCTCGGCATGCTGGCCCTGCGCCACATCGCCACCATCGCCGCGCTCGAGCTCGCGAACCTCATGCGCGAGCGGGAGGCCATGCGCCGCGAGGGCGCCGAGACGCTGAGCGAGATGCTCTCCGGGATCCTGGAGCTGGACGCGGTCCGGGCCAGGCTCCGGCTGGCCGGGCTCGACCCCGGCCAGCCGCTGACGCTCGCCGCGGTGGCCGGCGACCGCGGCCGGGACAGCGACCTGCCGGGCCGGCTCGTGGAGCTCGGGATCCCGCACCTGGCCCTGCGGCGCCATCATGAGCTGTACGTCCTGCTGCAGGAGCCCGCGGGCGGGGCCGAGGTGCTCGCCGCCGCTCCCGGCTCGCACGTCGGGGTGAGCCGGCCGTTCCGGGCCCGGAAGTCCCTGGAGCTGCCCAGGCGGGAGGCGCTGTGGGCGCTGCGCTACGCCAGGTCCCAGCGCCGGGCGCTGATCGAGTACGCCGCGATGCGCAGCTCGGCGGTGTGGCTGCCCGCCGACCCGCAGGCGCTGTCCGGCATCGTCGAGGAGATCCTCGGCCCCCTCGCCGCCCACGACGCCGAGCACGGCACGGACCTGCGCCGGACGCTGCTGGTGCTGCTGGACCGCGACCGCAACGTCGCCGCCACGGCGCGCGCCCTCGGGGTGCACCGGAACACGGTCGTCCACCGGATCACCCGGATGGAGCAGCTCACTGGCCGGGACCTGCGGCGGGTTCAGGACATCGCCGAGCTGTGGCTCGCGGCGGGGGCCAGCGAGCTGCTGAGCCCCGGTCATCCATCGTGACGTCCTTCAGGCGGTAGGCGCGAGCGTGACCGAGGAACGCGTGCCGGCCAGCGCCTCGATCATCAGTTGCGGAAGTAGGGGCCGGCGGCCAGAGCCGGCGGCCGGGGGCGCCTGCCGGGCACCGCGCGCGGGCAGGGCCCCGCGGGCCGGCCTTTCCACCCGTCCGCACTGGGACCACGTGCTGTGGACCCGCGCTCGGCGACGTCCCCCGGTACGCCGCCCCGGCAGCCGTGGCCGCTGCGGAGCGGGACCGCGCCGCCCTGGTCGCCGGCGCCGAGCGCGAGGCCCCCGGCCACGACCACGCCCTCGTCGCCAGGCTCGTGCCGCTGCCCGGCGGCGCGGACCAGGTCCCGTGGGACGGCCCGTTCACCCAGGTGCTGGTCCACGACGCCCACGCGCCCGGCCACGCGGCCGCCTTCCTGCCGGAAGCTCGTGGCGGGCGGCATGCTCTCCGGCATCGAGATCCCGCTGCTGGACGCTGCCGCGGCCGACCCCCTCGGGGGCTACCTGGCCGGGCTCGGCCGGCTCGCGGGCCTGGCCGGCGTGCGCTGGCTGGTGCCCGGGCACGGCACGGCCGGCGACGCCGCGGAGTTCCGCCGGCGGGTCGCCGCGGACGCTCGCTACCTGGAGCTGCTGGCCTCCGGGCGGCCGTTCGCCGATCCCCGCTGCACGGCGGGCTGGCTGTGCGAGGCGCACCGCGCGCGGCTCGCGCTGGCGGGGCCGGGCGGGCGCGCCTGACCGGGCCGCGGCCAGCACGGCCCGGTCAGGAGTAGTCGCGGAACGCGGGCCAGGCGCGCGGCCACGGCACCCGCAGGCCGGTCGCCAGGTAGAGGGGGACGCCTTGCTCGTCGTCGCTGACCCCGAGGCCGTTGCGGAACACCGCGACCAGCCGGACCCTGGCGAAGTACCGGCGAAGGAGCGGCAGGTAGCCGTTGACCGCGATCGCGGCCGTGTCCGGGGCCGGCGGCGGGCCCCAGAGCCAGAAGTTGTTCGCGCCGCTGTACGCCTGCGGCAGGCCGAGCGCCGGGCCCAGCCGGTCGATCGCGCCCGCCTCGCCGTAGTTGCCGGCCAGGATCGTCGTGCGCCGCCTCAGGCCGGACGGCAGCGCGCGGTACTCGCGGGCGACCAGCGCGACCTCCCTCGGCCAGCCGATCTCCTCGCCGAGGTCGTAATTGATCTTCTGCAGCGGGACCGCGCGCAGCGCCCCGGCCGGCAGCACCGGCAGCGCCGCCGGCAGCATGATGGCGGCCGACGCGACCAGCACGGCGCCGGCCAGCAGCGGGCGGGGCGCGCGGCCGGCGCGCCCCGCCCGCCGCTGGCTGGCCAGCCAGCGCCCGAACGGCACGCATCCGGCCGCGAGCAGGAACGCGTACGCCCCGCCCGCGTAGTACGGCTTGCCGCCGAGCGCGAACTGCAGCGCGATCGCGATCCCGCAGCCGAGCCCGACCGGGCGGAACCGCCGGCCCGCTTCGCTCCGCAGCGTCCAGGCCAGCCCGGCAACCCACAGCGGGGTCAGCGCCACCCCGGTGAACAGCACCTGGGCCGGCCAGTAGGTCGCCCGGTTGTGCCACGCCTGCCCCTGCAGCGCGCGGAACACGGCCAGCGCCGGCCAGCCGTGCGCCGCCTGCCAGATCAGGTCGGGGGCCGCGATCGCTGCGGCGATCAGTCCGCCGACCGCGAGGTAGCGGCTGCGCAGCAGCCGCCGGGCGCCGGTAGCCAGCAGGCCGGCGATGAGCGCGGCGATCAGGAACGCGATGTTCCACTTGGCCTCGCCGGCCAGTCCGGCGCACAAGCCGGCCGGCACCCACCAGCGCGGGTCGCCGCTGGCGACGAGCCTGGTCACCAGCAGCAAGGTGGCGGCCCAGAACACGAAGTCCGGCATCGTCGTGGTCAGCTCGTGCATCGCCGCCACGTACTCGGCGCAGCAGGCGGCGGACAGGCCCGCCATCACCTGGCCGGCCCGCCCGGCCCGCAGCTCGCGCGCGATCGCCGCGGTGAGCAGCACCATCGCGGCCAGCCCGAGCGCGGGCACCACGCGAAGGCCGATCAGCGAGTCGCCGCTGGCGATCGCCGACAGCCGCGCGATGAGCGCGACCATCGGCGGCTGGTCGACGTACCCGAGCGCCAGGTGCTGCCCGCAGGCCAGGAAGTAGAGCTCGTCGCGCACGTACCCGTACCGGTCGCTGACGGCCATTTCGAGGCCGAAAGCGGCAGCGGCGATCAGGCCGATGGCAAGCCGCGGGGCGCTGGCCCGCGGCGGGAGCGCGGCCGGCTCCGCCGCGGCGCGCGCCCGGGACGGGAGGGCTGCTGTCATGGCGCCATGGTGACCGCCGCCGCCCCCGCCGCGCCTCGGCCGCGCGGGTGAATTCCGGGCTCGGCCGCGCGGCCGATCCGCCGCCGGCGGCCCGGCCATACGATCATCTCGTGACGGGATCCGCGGCGCGCCCGCACGATCGCTGGCGGGACGCTGGCCTGGCGCTGGCCCTGGCCGCGGTCAACGTCGTCTCGGTGCTGCCCTACCGCGGCCGGCTCCACCCGTTGTGGCTGGCCATGCTGCTGGTCGTCGCGCAGGCGGCACCGCTCGCGTGGCGGCGCTCCCAGCCGGTCGCGGTCGGCCTGGTGGTCGGCGCGGCGCGGGTGAGCTACGACAAGATCGGGTTCGGGTTCGCACCGTTCCCGCTCGGCCCGGCCATCGCCTTCTACACGATCGTCGACCGGTGCGGCGCGGCCTGGCGGCGGATCGCGTGCGCGCTGGTGGCCGCCGGGATCGCGGTCTCCCAGACCGCGCCGGGGCACGCCCAGCCGTACGACTCGATCTTCCAGGTGCTGATCTTCTCCACCGCGTACGCGGCCGGCACGATGGCCCGCGCCGGCCGGGCCCGGCTGCGGGCGCAGGAGGACCGGGCGGACCGGGCGGAGGCCGAGCTGGACCGGCAGGCGGCCAGGGCGGCCGCGCAGGAGCGGGCCAGGATCGCCCGGGAGCTGCACGACGTGGTGGCGCACCACGTGAGCCTGATGGCCGTCCAGGCCGAGGCCGCCTCGGCGCTGCTGCCCGGCCACCCGGAGCAGGCCGGGCGCTCCGTGGCGGTGATCGGCGACACCGCGCGGCAGGCGCTGGCGGAGCTGCGGCGGCTGCTCGGCGTGCTGCGCGGCCCGGCGGAGCCGGCGCGGACCGCCCCGCTTGCCTCGCTGGCCGACCTGCCGGCCGTGCTCGACCAGGTCCGCGGCGCCGGCCTGGCGGTGGACCTGGAGGTGGCCGGCACCCCGTTCCCGCTCGCCCCGGGCATCGACCTGACCGCCTACCGGATCGTCCAGGAGGCGCTGACCAACACCCTCAGGCACGCCGGGACGGACCGGGCGGCGGTCTCGCTGCGCTACGAGCCGGGGTACCTCACCGTGCGGGTGAGCGAGCCGGCCGGGGCCGGCGGCGACCGGGCGGGCAGGGGGCTGCGGCGGTCCGCCGTCGCCTCGTCCGGGCTGGGCCTGGCCGGGATCGCGGAGCGGGTCGCGTCCTGCGGCGGCCACCTGACCGTGGGGCCGACCCCGGCGCACGGCTTCATGGTCGCCGCCCGGCTCCCGGCGTCGTGACCGGGCCCGCGGCGCGGCCCCCGGCCCCGGTCCGGGTCCTGGTCGCCGACGACCAGGAGCTGGTCAGGGCGGGGTTCTGCGTGATCCTCGACGCCGCGGACGGGATCACCGTGGTCGGCGAGGCCGGCGACGGCGCCGCCGCCGTGGAGCTGGCCGCCGCGCTCCGGCCGCACGTGGTGCTGATGGACGTGCGGATGCCCGGCATGGACGGGCTGGAGGCCGCCAGGCTGATCGGCCGGGGATCGGCCGGCCCGCCCAAGGTGATCATGCTCACCACGTTCGACATCGACGAGTACGTGTACGCGGCGCTGCGGGCGGGGGCCAGCGGGTTCCTGCTCAAGGACGCGCCCCGGGCTGACCTGATCGCCGCGGTCCGGGCGGTGGCGGCCGGCGACGCGCTGCTCGCGCCGTCGGTGACCCGCCGGCTCATCGAGGCGTTCGCCCGCCGGCCGGCCGAGCTGAACCCCGCCCCGTCGCGGCTGGCGGCGCTCACCGGGCGGGAGCGGGACGTGCTGCTGCTGCTCGCCCGGGGCCGCAGCAACGCCGAGATCGCCGCCGCGCTGGTGGTCAGCGAGGCGACGGTCAAGACCCACGTCGCGAACGTGCTGGCGAAGCTGGGCCTGCGGGACCGGGTGCAGGCCGTGATCCTGGCCTACGAGACCGGCCTCGTCGTCCCCGGTGACCTGCCGTGATCGCCAGCCGGCCGCAGCGGCCGGCTCACGGGCGCGATCCGGCGGCCGCCTCGCCGCTCACCCGCGCGGCCGCCGCGCGGCCGGCCGCTCACCCGCGCGGCCGTGCGGTCACGCGGCCGGAGGGCTCGGCGCCTCAGTGACGGTGATGATGACGCCCGGCGGGGCGCCGAGCGCGGCCAGCGTCCGGCGAGCCGCCTCGTCGATCTGGATCCGGGGCTCCGGCGGCGGCTCGGCCTCGTGGTAGGTGCCCGGGCCGTAGAACGCGCCGTACCGCAGCACGACGCCGCCGGCGTCCAGGACCATGCGCTCCAGGTCCGCGACGGCCTGGCCGCCCTCGCCGGGCAGCTCCCAGGCGACGCTCTGGGCCAGGAAGCTCCCGGCCCCGGCCTCCCGGGCCGCGGCGAGCAGGTTGCGGGTGCCCTCCCGGCGGATCCTGCTGTTCGCGGCGGCATGCCCGGCCAGCCGCGCCCGGTCGTCCGGCAGGTCGGTGAGCTGGTGGATCACGGCGCCCGGGCGGAACCGCCGGACGGCTCCGGCGAGCGCAGGGGCGTCGAAGGCGTCGCACACGACAGGTTCGGCGCCGAGCCGCTCCAGCAGGCCGGCCTTCCCCGGCGTCCGGGTCATGCCCGCCACCACGTGGCCCGCGGCGACCAGGAGCGGAACGAGGCGGACCCCGATCACGCCACTCGCCCCCGCCACGAAGATCCGCATGCGCCCCCTCCTGCCGCCGGGTCGCCTCGCCATCCGGGCCCTCACGCTACTCCCAGCCGGCCGGCGCCGGAGCCCGCGGCCGCGGCCAGGGCTGGCCCGGCGCACGTCGGCCCGGGGCCACGGGACGGCCGCCGGCCTGGTCAGGGTAGGTTCTGATCTCATGGCTGAACGCACGTGCATCCTGGTCACTGGCGGCGCGGGGTTCGTGGGGGCCGCGCTGGTGCGCCGGCTCGCCGCCAGCGGGTACCGGATCCGGGTTCTCGACAACTTCACGACGGGCGACCCCGCGCATCTGGCGGGCGTGGACGCCGAGCTGATCGAAGGCGACATCCGCGATCCGCGGGCGCTCGGCGCCGCGATCGCCGGGGCCGGCGCGGTCGTCCACCTGGCCGCCGCGGGGTCGGTGGTGATGTCGGTCGCGGACCCGGCGGCTAACTTCGACGTGAACGTGGTCGGCACGTTCCGAGTCCTGGACGCGGCCCGCCGGGCCGGGGCCGGGCGGGTCGTGCTCGCCTCCACCGGGGGAGCGCTCATCGGCGATGCGGCCCCGCCGGTGGATGAGCGGAGCCTGCCCAAGCCGATCTCCCCCTACGGGGCGAGCAAGCTCGCCGGCGAGGGGTACGCCCATGCGTTCGCCAAAGCGTACGGGCTGCGCACGATCTCGCTGCGGTTCGCGAACGTCTACGGGCCGTGGAGCGAGCGCAAGCAGGGCGCGATCACGCTGTTCTTCCGGGCGATCCACCGGGGGGAGCCGATCGTGATCTACGGCGACGGCACCTCCACCCGCGACTACCTCCACGTCGACGACATCGCCAGCGCCCTGCAGCTGGCGCTGGAGAAGGACGTGGCCGGGGGCACCGTGCTGCACATCGCCTCCGGCACCGAGACCTCGGTGAGCGAGCTGGCGGACCTGTGCCGCGCGGTCGCGGGCCGGCCGGACCACCCGGTGGAGTACCGGCCCAGGCGCCCGGGGGAGGTCGAGCGCAACTTCGCGGCCTACGACCTGGCCCGGCAGGTCCTCGGATACGAGCCGACCATCGGGCTGGCCGACGGGCTGCGGCGGACCTGGGAATGGTTCCGCGACGAGGTGTTCGCCCCGGCCGAGGTGAGCTGAGGCGCCGCGGTCCGTGACCGCCGGGGCTCGTGACCGCCGGGCTCGTGAGCGCCGCGGCCGGCGAAGCGCCGGGCGGCCCGTTGCCGCCCGGAGACGGCCCTCTAGACGGCCTCGGCCTCGTCGGCATCCGGCTCGCCGGGGAACACGTACCGGCCGGTCTCCAGCGACCAGTGGTAGTTCCCGCCCATCCAGGCGCGCAGGCCGTCCAGGTACCGCCGCAGGCCCGGCCCGGCGCCGCGGCGCACTCGAGCCTCGGCGGCCAGGTACCGGTCCACCTCCGCGTCATGCATGGCCGCCGCCGCCCGCAGCGCCTGGGTGACCGGCAGCCCGTGCTCGCGCGCCAGCACCGCGGGCAGGCTGTGCACCGCGACGCTGCGGGCCGCCTCCTTGGGATAGGACAGGATGTCGTTGGCCCAGCAGGTGACGTTGACAGCGATGTCGGTCACCGCCCGCACGTCCGCCCGGCAGTAGTCGCCGCCCGGCAGCTCGTAGCCGCCCGCCAGGTCGATCAGCGCCATGCAGGTCGGGACGGCGCCGCTGTGCCGTCGCATGTGGCGGTACTCGGCAAGCCCGGCCGGGGCGCCCTCGGCCCGGTGATCGGCCTCCCAGAACTGGGCGAGGAAGTAGCCGCGCACCGCGCTGACGAACCGGGACACCTGCTGGCCGGTCGCGAGCCCTGCCAGGCGGTCCATCAGGTCCCCGAGCGCGCGGGTGAACGGGCCGTCCCGGCCGGCCGGGCCCGCGGCGCCGTCGAGCACCAGGGTGAACGCGGTGACCGCGCGGGTCAGCCGCGTCAGGTCCGCCCCGTGCGGTGACTCGTCGCAGTACCGGTCATCGAACAGGAACAGCCATGTCTGCCAGTCGGCGAGCAGCTCCACGACCTCCGGGCTGGCCTCGGGCGCCGTCCGGGCGGCGAGCCGTCCCACCCGGGTCGCGGCGAGCCGTTCGGCCTCCGCCTCGCCGTCCGGCAGCCCCCACCGGACGGCCCAGCGGACGCTGTGCAGGTCGGCGGCGTCCGCGTGCGGGCTGATCCGGTTGCCGAACGGGCACCGGATCGCCGGGACAGGTAACCGGCCTGCCACGGCGGTCACCCCTTCGCCGTGCTGGCGGCAGCGCCCCCGGCGGGCGGGCCGATCCGGGCGAGAAGCAGCGCGACGTCGTCGCTGTGCCTGGCCGGCCGCGGCGTCTGGCTGAGCACGGTCGCGGCGAGCGCCTCCAGGTCGTCAGCCGGGCCCTGGCCGAGCACCTGGAGCAGGTGGCCGAGGTTGTGCTCGTCTCCGGCCTCTGCTTCGAGCAGGCCATCGGTGACCAGCGCGAGGACCGAGCCCGGCGGCACCCGCACGTCCGTCGCCCGGTAGCTGGCGCCGGCGTCCACGCCCAGCGGCAGGCCGGCCTCGCACCTGATGGCCCGCGGCTGCCGTCCCGGCTCGATGAGCACGGGCGGCGGATGGCCCGCCCGGCAGACCGCGATCCGCCCGGCCGCCGGATCGACCGAGGCGATGCAGCAGGTGGCGAACAGCGACCGGTCCGGATCGGCCTCCAGCGTGGCCAGCCAGCGGTTCGCGCGGGCCATCACCTCGGCCGCGCCGTGACCTTCGCGCGCGTACGCGTGCACGGCCGTCCGCAGGCGGCCCATCAGCGAGGCGGCGATCAGGTTGTGGCCCTGCACGTCGCCTATGACCAGGGCGACCTGGCTGCCGGAGAGCTGGACGGCGTCGTAGAAGTCCCCGCCGATCTCGATCCCGGAGGTGGCGGCCCGGTACCTGGTGGCGACGGACAGGCCCGCGGCGTTCGCCATCTGGCGCGGCAGCATGCCGTCCTGCAGTTCCCTCGCGATCGCCCGGTACGCCTCCAGCATGCGGGCCCGCTCCAGCGACTGGGCCAGCAGCCCGGAGAGCGTGTACAGCAGCGCCCGCTCCTCCACCGGGAACGCGTGCCGCGCGGGGAACCCGAACATGCACGCTCCGACGTTCCCGGCCGAATCGAACGCGGGCAGCGCCACCCACGCGCGCTGCGGGCAGTGCGAGGCCGCCTCCGCCAGCCGCGGGTAGTCCGCGGCGAGCGCCTCGGGGGACTCCACGTAAACGGGGACGCGCCAGTGGATGGCCGCCGACACCGGCGACGAGCCCGGTGACTCCAGGCTGGTGAGGAGCTCCAGGCACTTCTCGCCGAACCCGTGCGAGGCGACCGGCGTGAGGCGGCCGTCGGCCTGGGCGACGACGACGAAGCTGTCCGCGCCGCAGACGTGCAGGTTGTCCCTGGCGGCCCTGATGACGGCGTCGACGGTGACCGCAGAGGTGAGGGCGACCGTGAAGTCCCTGGTCCGCCGCGCGCGGTCGGCCAGCTCGCGCAGGTGCCGGTCCTCGGCGTCGCGGCGCGCGCGCTCGGCGGTGGTGTCGATGACCAGCCCCATCATGCGGGCCGGCTGGCCGTCAGCGCCGGGCGCGACCCGGCCGCGGGCCTGCATCGAGCGCAGCGAGCCGTCCGCGCCGCGGACCCGGTACTCGAGCTGGTAGTCGCCGCACGCGGCGGTCATGCGCGCCATCTCGGCGCGCACCTGCGCCAGGTCCTCCTCGGGAACCCGGGCGAGGAACGCGTCCATCGTCCCGACCTGCTGCTCGGCCATGCCGTGCATCCGGTAGGTGACCGGATCGCAGATCACCTCGCCAGTGGCGATCTCCCACGCGAAGAACCCGACGTCCACGCTGCTGGAGAGCGGCCGGAAGCTCGCCTGCCCGCCCGCCGCGGGAGCGGGCGCGCGCCCGTCGCTCACGTGGACGACCGGAACCGGGGGCGCGAACGCGGACGCCAGGCCCGCCCGCGCCACCTCGCGATCGTCCGCCATCCGCGCTCACCTTCACCGCCCGGCGCGGTCGCGCCCGAGCGCCACTGCCGCCACCGAGTGGTGTCACCCGCGCGCCGGCAGGTTCCGGGCAGCATGGCACAGTCCACGCCGACCTGGCTCAAGGATAGGCCGGCTGCGGGCTGCCGGGCAGGGGGCTTGCCCGGACTCTTCGCGAAATCCTCCGCCTGCGCGGTGGCTGCCCGCCCCGGAATGGCGGAGCGACGGCCATTTCTTGCCCCGGGCATGGCGAGCCGTTACGGTGCCGTCGTGGAATCACCAGGCGCGGGCCGGCCCGCGCGGCGCCCGGCCCGGCCCGCGGGGCCAGGCTCGCCGACGGCCCGCGAGGACCGCGTCGTCGGGCTGCTCAGGCAGGAGTGGGCGGCGCTCGCCGGCCTGCTCGCGGGGCTGAGCGACGAGCAGTGGGCGCGCCCGGCGCTCCCCGGCTGGGACGTGCATGACGTGGTCGCCCACCTGACGGGCATCGAGCGCCTGCTCTCCGGCGCGGCGCAGCCGCCGCTGCCCGAGGGCGCCGAGGCGGGCGGCCATGTCCGCAACGAGATCGGCCGGGTCAACGAGGCATGGGTGCTCGCGCTGCGCGGGCTGTCCCACGGCGAGCTGCTCGCCGCGTTCCGCGAGATCACGCGGGAGCGGCTCGCCGCGCTGAGCGCGATGTCCCCGGCGGACCTCGAGGCCCCGGCCTGGACCCCGGTGGGCAACGCGACGTACGGCCGGCTCATGCTGATCCGCGTGTTCGACTGCTGGATGCACGAGCAGGACATCAGGGCGGCTGCGGGCGTCCCGGGCCACGAGGACGGCGCGGTCGCCGAGCAGTGCCTGAGCGAGGTCGTCGCCGCGCTGGGCTACATCGTCGGCAAGCGAGGCCAGGCGCCCGAGGGAAGCTCGGTCCGGATCAGCCTCTCCGGGCCGATGGAGCGCGATCTGCTCGTCGCGGTCCGCGGGGGCCGGGCCGGCGTGGTGGACGCACTGGACGGCGAGCCGGCCGCGTCGCTGCGGCTGCCGTCCTCGCTGTTCCTGCGGCTGGCCGGGGGGCGCCAGGACCCGCGCCGCGCGCTCCCGGGGATCGAGCTCGGCGGCGACGAGGCCCTGGCGGAGAGGATCGCCACGCACCTGGCGTTCACGATCTGATCCCTGGCGCCCCCGGATCGGCCCGGAGCCCGGCGCCCGCCCCGGGCCGGGGCGTCACCGCCCGACGGCCCGGGCCATGAGCGCGATTCCCCGTGCCCAGGTGGCGAGCTGGTTCGCCGGGAGGAACGCGGTGCCGCTCTTCGTGTGGTCGTCCATCGGCACGATCACGTAGCGCTCGCGGCCGCGCGGGTCGATGAAGTAGATCAGCGAGGTGTGGATCACGTCGGCGTTCGGGCCCCTGGCCAGGACCTGGATGAGGTAGTCGCTCCAGATCCTCCGCAGCTCCCGCACCGGGCCGGTCAGGAAGTACCACGAGCCGATCGAATCGAGTCCCTCCGCGCGGGAGAAGGCCGCCACGTCGGAGACCTTGACGTGGTAGGGATTCACGTTCACCGCGACGAAGGCCACCCGCGCGGCGGCGGCGCCCAGGTCGCGCTTGGCGTCGACGAACTCCCGGGAGACGATCGGGCACAGGTCGGTGCAGTGCGGGTCCATGAAGGTCAGCACGACCGCCTTGCCCCTGAAGCTCGCCAGCGAGACCGGGTGCCCCGCCTGATCCGTGAGGGTGAACCCGGGCGCGGGCCGCACCGGCACGGTGGACAGCTGCATCAGCTCGGCGAGCGGGGTGCTCACGTCCGACGGGATGCCCGAGGGGCGCGGGAGCTGGACGGCGGCGGGCCGGCGGCCCGCGAGCGCGAACGCGAACACTGCCGCGAACGCCACTCCGGCGAGCACGGCCAGGGCCACGGCCGCGGCCATCCCGGTGCCGCGGCGGCCGCCGGGAGCGGGCGTGACGCCGCCCCGCGCGGCGCCGCCGGGTGCCGCACCGGCCTCAGCGCTGCTCGCGCTCTGGTTCACGTCTGCCGTCACGTCCGCGCCACCATCTTCCCGCCTCGGCGCCGGTGCCCGCCTGTCCAGTGATAGTAGGCCGCCACGCCCAGCGTGGCGAGCCCGGCCGGCCATGACGCGCCGGGGGACGGGGCGGCCTGGCCGCGCCCGGGCCGGCGGCGGCGCCGGCCGGCTCCCTGGTCTCGCCCGCCGACAGGCCGAGCGCGGCGGCGACGACAAGCACGCTTCCGGCGAGGCCGAACGCGGCCGGGTACGACACGGCGTCGACGAGGAAGCCGACGGCGACCGGGCCGGCGACCGTGCCGGCGTCCCCGGCCATCTGGTAGGCGGCCACCATCGTCCCGCCCTGACCGCCGAGCAGGTCGCCCACGATCGCCGCCGGGCCGACGTCGAGGAGCCCGGAGCCGGCGCCGATCAGCGCCAGCGCCGCGATGAACCCCCCGGGCGAGGGTGCCAGCGCGAGCGCCGCCATGCCCGCGGCGCTGGCCAGGCAGCCGGCGACCACCACCGGCCTGCGGCCGAGCGTGTCGGCGATCCGGCCGGCGGGCAGCAGCGCGGCGGCGTTGAGCGCCGCCACCACGCCGAAGCCGATGCCGGTCCAGGTGGCCGGCCGGTGCAGGACGTCCCGCACGAACAGCGGCACGATGGCGCTGCGCACTCCCATGACCGCGAACCCGTCCGCGAGGTTGGCCGCCGCGGCCGCGCGGTAGGCGCCGCTCCGCCACGCCGGCCCGGGCCGCGCGGACGGCCATCGCGGTCCGCGGCGGTCCGCCCGGGGCTCCCCGGCCCCGCCGCCTCGGCCGCCCGCGCGGCCACCGGGCTCCTTCCGGCGGGCGGCGCCCCGGTGCCCGGCCTGGCCGCCCGGGATCACGGCGGCGATCAGGGCGGGGATCAGCAGCATGCCGCCGTAGATGAAGAACGGCGCCCGCAGCGACCACGCGGCGACCAGCCCGCCGATCGCGGGGCCGGTGATCCCGCCGAGCAGGAACCCGCCCGAGTACAGGCCGCTCGCCCGCCCGCGCAGGCCCGCGGGCACGCTGCGCAGCAGCAGTGCCTGCGCGCTCACGCTGAACGCCGCGGACCCGAGCCCGCCGACGCCGCGCAGCACGATCAGGCCGGCGAACGACCCGGAGAAGCCGGCGGCGGCGCTGCTCGCCGCGACCACCGCGATGCCGGCGGCCATCGTGGCCCGCTCGCCCACCCGGTCCGCCAGGCGCCCGGCGGGCAGCGCCCCGAGGATGCGCGTCAGGGCGAACGCGCTGATCACGCCGGCCGCCGCCGCCGTGCTGACCCCGAACTGCCTGGCGAACGCGGGGATGGCGGGCGCGACGATCCCGTAACCGAGCGCGACGGTGAAGGAGACCGAGCTGAGTGCCACCACCTCGCGGGGCATGTCCCGGAACGGGCCGCGGCGGGCGATCGCGCCGCCGCCCCCGGCGCTCATCCGGGTCCCGCGTCCCGGCCTCCGGCCGGCACGCCAGGGGAGCGGGCTGGGCGGGGCACAGGGGCATTGTGCCAGGGCAGGGTAAGGCGCGGCCGCCTGCCGCGCCCGGGGCGATCCGCAGGGCGGGCGGGCCGGGCCGCTGGCGGCGCGAGCGCGGTGGCATGGGGGCGGCTCCGGGGTGCTCGTGGTCGATCAGGCCGACGCGGAGCGCCGCCATGAGCGCCTGCGCGCGGTTCGCCACGCCGAGCTTGTCGTACAGGCGCGACACGTACGTCTTGGCCGTGGAGTGGCTGATGAACATGGCGTGCGCGATCTCAGGGACCGTCAGCCCGCTCCTGAGCAGGCCGAGCACCTCCGCCTCGCGTGAGCTCAGCGACAGCGCCGCCTGGGCTTCCCGGCGCCGGGCCAGCGCCCTCGCCAGGCCGGAGGCGGTGAACGACCCGGCCGCGACGGCCGAGTGGCGGATCGCCGCGACGACCTCGTCCATCGGCGCGAACTTCGCGACGAACGCCGAGGCACCGGTCTCGAGCGCGCGGAACAGCAGGTCATCCTCGCCGCGGGAGGTCAGCATGACGATCCCGAGGTGACCGTGGCGGGCACGCAGGTCCCGGGCCAGGCTCAGGCCGTCGCCGTCGGGCAGCATCGCGTCGATGGTCACCACGTCCGGGCGCGCCTGCTCTACCAGGGCGTGCGCCTCGGCCGCCAAGGCGCACTCGCCGACGATCTCGATGTCCGGATGCGCGAAGAGAAGCTGGCGCAGGCCGAACCTGGTCAGCGTGTGGCCATCAACGATGGCAAGGCCGATGCTCACCGTCCACCCCCCCAGGTCGCGGCCCGCCTCGGCCCGCGGCCGCGCGGGCCTGCCATCCGGCCTGACCTGCGCGTTCCGCGGATCCAAGTGCCTAGAGTAGACGTTGGACCGATAAGCCCGGTTTGCAGTCGCCTCCGAATCGTTATGAGTCCGTTATCTCACCAGTGGCAACCCGCTGCCGCCTTCGCACGTACAGGACGCCGGCCGGCGGGTCGGACGCCCGGAGCTCCCAGGCGTGGTCGGACCTGAGCCGGACGGCCAGGCCGGACGACGGCGGCACCAGGACGCACCCGGCGCCCGCCAGCCCGCGAGCCAGGTCGCCGCGCCCGGCGATCACGCGCTCCAGCGCGAGGAGCCTGCGCCTGCCGTAGAGCGTGTTCCGGGTGTCCAGCGAGACGAGCACGTCGGGCCGGGCCAGGATCAGGTAACCGCCGATCAGGTCGGTGCTGAACACCTTGCACCCGCGCGGGATGTCGCCGGCGATCGTGACCGGGTACTTCGCGAGGTCAGGCCGGCCGATGTGGGCCAGGCTGGGCAGGGCCACCACGGCGAGCGCGGCGAGTCCGGCCGCGCCGCACCGGCGGAACATGGTGCACCGGCTGCGCGCGTACCGGAGCACCGCCGGGCCCGGATCCGACAACGCGGAGGCCACGGTCGGCACTGCGATCAGCGCCAGGAACGGCAGCATCCTGATCGCGAGCGCCGAGCTGGCAGCGGCCACTCCTAGCGCCGCGGCCAGCGGCGCGTCGCGGCGCCGCACGGCCACGGCCAGCGCCCACATCCCGATCAGCGCCGTGATGTCGTCGATCGGGCTCGCGGGGTTGAAGGGCTGCCACTCCACGATGAGCCCGGCCGAGTCGGCCTGGACCTGCGCGGTCTGGCCAATGACGCCAGTGCCGTAAGGGCTGAGGAAGGAGCCGGCGAGCGAGGCCGACGCGGCCGCCAGGCACCACAGCGCCGCGCGGCGGCAGCCGAGGGCGAGCAGCGCCAGCGCGGCTGCGGCCGCCACCGCGACGCCGAGCAGCGCCCCTGCGTGCAGGTTGACCCACAGCGCCGACAGCCCGCCGGCGGCGGCTACGAGCCGCCACGAGCCCCCGGCCGAGGTGATCCGCCGCAGCAGCAGGACGAGCAGCAGGAACGCGACGTAGTCGGCGAGCTGGGGCCGGGCCGTCAGCCAGCCGACCAGCAGCGGCGACGCCAGCAGCAGGCACGCCCCGGCCACGACCGGGCTGGCGCCGAGCCGGCGGGCCAGCAGCAGCGCCTGTCCCGCGATCGCCATTGCGAGGGCCGCGCAGGCCCAGGCGACTGCCGGCAGGCCCCCGATGCGGTACGTGAGCGCGAGGCCGACGTTGAACCCCCAGGAGTTCAGCGTCCACGGCCGGCCGGCCACCGTCCAGGTGAACGTGTCGGTGGCCGGAATCGCCCCGCGGGAGAAAGTGATCAGGCCGGCCCGGATCTGCCAGAAGGTGTCGGCCTCGGCCAGGGTCCCGGCCCGCAGCACGGGGACCGGCGCGAATGCCAGCCACGCGGTGAGCCAGGGCCTGCGCGCCGCCCCGGCGCGGAGAGCGCGCAGCGGCCGGGCCGCCGCCCGCGTGAGGCGGATCGCGGGGCGGCCGCCGTCGGCCCGGGGGTGGCCGCCGGCCAGGTGGCCCGGGGCTCGCGCGACGGGCGCGGCCGCATGGCGGGCCGGGCCGGGCAAGGTCACGGCCTACCTGCCGGGGCCGGCCATGGCCAGCATCCCGATCAGCGCGCCGCCGAGCAGGAACGGCCCGAACGCCAGGTGGCCGCGCAGGGTGACCCGGCGCAGCGCGAGCAGGATCACGGCCGCAGCGCCGGCGAGCAGGAAGGCCAGGGCCGCACCCGCGGCGACGACTGGCCATCCCAGCCAGCCGAGGGCCAGGCCGACCAGGCCCGCGAGCTTCACATCGCCACCGCCGACCTGCCCGGGGCGCAGCACGCCGAGCAGCAGCAGGCCGCCCGCCAGCGCGAGCCCGCCGAGCAGCGCCCGGGCCAGCGGCCAGGCCTGGTGGCCGAGCACGGCCGCGAGTCCGAGCAGCGCGATCATCACCGGGACCGCGGGCAAGGTCAGCCGGTCGGGCAGCCGCTGCGCCGCGGCGTCGATCGCGGCCAGCGCCACCCCGATCGCCCCGAGGAAGGCGAACGCCGGTGCCGCCGGCTCCCCGGCGAACCTGCCCAGCAGCAGCGCGAGCACCCCTGCGGTCACGAGCTCGAGGACGCCCGGGCGCCCGAGCCACGCGCCGCATCCTCCGCATCGGGCGGCGAGCCACCGGCCCAGCGGCGCCCCGCAGCGAGTGCAGGCCCGCCGGTCGGGATCGCCGGGCGGCACCGAGAACCGGAACACGGCGCCGCGCAGCGCGGCTCCGGCGCCGGCGCCGGCCACCGCGCCGGCCACCGCCCAGGCGATGTCCATGTCGCCCGACCATAGGGCCACACCAGGCCCGGAGCGCGGCGGACCGCAAGATCTGGCCGCCCGGCGCCTGGTGCCGGCCGTTGGGGGGACCCGCCGGCCGGACGGGTGGTTTCGGCCGCCGTCCGACCAGAATCCCCGCCGGCCGCTTCCGGGATCACGCCCGGCGTGTGAGTCTCACCGGGCAGCAGCGCCGGGCGGGATGGCGGTGCCACGGAGGAAGGGGCTGAACCGATGCGCAAATCCCTCGTCGCCGCGGCGAACTGGCTCGCCGCGCGGTCGCGCCGTGACGAGCGCGGGGCGACCGCCGTGGAGTACGGCCTGATCGTCGCGCTGATCGCCGCAGTGATCATCGCGGTGGTGGCGATCCTCGGC
>JAJPIV010000126.1 GCA_021324595.1 Actinomycetota bacterium
ACCTGGTGCGACCGCATCCGCTGGTACCCGATCGCGGCGAGCGGGCCGGTGCGGTGCCCGACCGACCTGATCACCGCCCCGGCCACGAGCAGGCCGCCGCGCGTGGTGAGCGGGACGGCACCCGGCGCGGCGATCCTGGCCCGGGCGGCCCGCACCTGGTGGCGCCACTGCCGCCGGTCGAAGGCTGCCGCCGCGGCGGGGGACAGCCCGCCGGCGCCGGAGCGCAGCGACCTGATCCGGTACGACCATCCGAGCGCGCCCAACGCGAGCCCGGCGGGGATCGCCGGCGGGGCGGCCGTGGCCGCGGCGCGCGCCACGGCTCCCGCCGCGGCCAGGTGCCAGAACGCCAGCCACGCCCGCCCCGGCGCCTCGGCCACGGCCAGCCAGGCAGGCGCCGGCGACGCGAGCGCGGTGCCCGCGAGCCAGGCCGCGACCATCGGGCCGCACCACGCCGCGGCGCCGGCCAGGCGGCGCGGCGGCCAGCCGCGCAGCCAGGCGGCGGCGAGCGCGCCGGCGGCGACGATCGTGGCCGGGGCGAGGGCGGCGAGGGCCGCGACGGCGGCTGCCGCGAGCGCTGCCCTGCCGGCCGCCCGTGCTGCCGGCAGCGCGAGCCGCCGGCCGGTCACGGCGCGCCCCCCGGCGCGGGCCACGCGGCGCCTGGCGGCAGCGGCCTGATCTCGACCCGCGCGCCGAGGTCCCCGAGGCGGGCCCTGGCCCGCGCCGCGACCGGCAGGGCCGGCGGGGAGCACAGGTAGATCGCCCGGTCATGGCGGGCGGGCCGGCCAGGTACCAGCACCTCCGCGGGCGGGCAGCCGTAATCTCCGGTCCTGGTCAGCAGCTCCCGCATGATCGCGGCCGTCCTGGCGACGGTCTTGGGCGTGATCTCCGCCTCGATCGCCCAGCATTCGCCGGCCCACCCGACCGGCGCGCCGTCGGGCCAGGCAACCTCGGCGTCCGGCACGTGCTCGCGCAGGCCGAGCCGCCCGCCGATCCGCGCCCGGATGCGCCGCTCGCTGCGCCAGCGCGCGGCGCCTGCGGCGTACTGCGGCGTGCCCGCCAGGGCCAGCCGCGCCGCGGTCACCGCGCGCAGGTGGGCGAGCCTGGCTAAGCCCGGTGCCCCTGGGGCGAACGGCAGGCCACACCGCGCCAGCCCGGCCTTCGTGAGCCACGCCCACCGCGGGCCCGGCCCCAGGCGCTGCGCCTCGGCCAGCCCGGCGCGGCGCCACCTGGCCACGATCGCGGCCGCGCGGCGCTGCGGCACGCCGAGCACCGCCGCGAGGTGATCGAGCTGCACGCCGTACATCTCGCCGGTGAACGCCAGCCCGGCGGACTCCCGCGCCGCGGCCGCGCCCGGCGCCCGCGCAGCCCCTGCCATTCCTCCATCCCACCACGCGGCCCCCGGCGCCGGGCAAGCCCGGATCGGCCAGTGGGCACCCCCGGCCGGCCCGGCCGGGCGCGCCACGCCGCTCCCGGTACTGGTGCGCTCCGGCCGTCTGCTGCACAATGTCGTGAGGCACCGGCAGTGCCGGCCACCGCCAGGCACCGGCCCGGGCGAGGTTCGTTGGGGAAGACGCATCTCGTCCGCTGGGCAGGGAGGTCTGGTGACGGTACGTGGCGTGCTGCAGGTTCACTCCGCGCCCCCGGCGCTGAGCCCGCACATTGAGTGGGCCGTCGCCGGGATCTTCGGCGTGCCCGTGAAGCTCCACTGGGCGGACCAGCCCGCCGCGCCGGGCACGGTCCGCACCGAGCTGTCCTGGCAGGGCCGCCCGGGCACGTCCGGCGAGATCACCTCGGCGCTCGCGGCCTGGAAGCTGGTCAGGTTCGAGGTCACCGAGGAGGCCAGCCCGGGCTGCGACGCCGTCCGCTACAGCTACACCCCCAGCCTCGGCGTCTTCTGCGCCGCGACCGGCGCCAACGGCGACATCATGATCTCCGAGAGCCGGCTGCGCGCGGCCATGACGCTCGCCGCGTCGGCCCGGGCCACCGGGCCCGGGCGGGCGGACCCGGTGGGCGCGCTCCGCGACGCGCACTCGCGCAGCCACCCCGCGCTCGGCGGCTCGCTCGAGGCCGAGCTGTCACTGCTGCTCGGCGAGGCATGGGACGCCGAGCTCGAGCCGTTCCGGCATGCCTCGGCCGGCGCCCCGGTCCGCTGGCTGCACGCGACCGGCTAGCCCGGTGCCGCCCCCGCAGGCGGCCGGGCGCGGGCCCGGCGCGCGCCCGGCCGGGTGGCCGGCACCGTGGTTTGTCGGCATGTCGATATGTCGCCACGAGTGCGTGTCGTGGCCGGCCGCGGCGCCCGCGCGCTGCTACCGTGAGCCCGTGCGTGGCCGAGACTCCAGGCGGCGCAGCCGGCCGGGGCCGGGCGCCGGGCGATGGCAGCCCGCGGCGCGCCGCGCGCTGGCGCTTGCGCTGGCGGCGGCGGGCCTGGCCGCGTGGCCCCGGCAGGCCCTCGCCGGGCAGCGGCCCGCCGCGGGAGCGTGGCTGTCGGCCGTCTCGTGCCCGGCCCCCGCCCGCTGCGTCGCCGTGGGCGGCACGGAGCGCGGCGCCGGGCCGGCCCGGCCGCTCGCGCGGGAGTGGGCCGGGGGCTCCTGGCGCCCGCTGCCGGTCCCCGCGCCCCGGGCCGGCCTGCTGCTCGGCGTCTCCTGCCGCACGGCGTCCGCCTGCCTGGCGGTGGGAGCCGCGCCGGCGGGGCACGGGCCGGCCGGCCCGGCGACTGCCCTGGCCGGGCCGCTCGCCGAGTGGTGGAACGGGCGCCGGTGGCGGCGGCTGACCCCGGTCATCCCGCCCGGCGCGCAGGCAGCCTGGCTCGCCGACGCCTCATGCCCGGCCCGGCCGGGCTGCGTGGCGGTCGGGGAGTACACCGACCAGTCCGGGATCGGCCGGCCGCTGGCCGAGCGCCTGTCCGGCGGCCGGTGGCGGCTGCTGCCGGTGCCCGCGGGGCCGCCCGGCGCCCTGGACGCGGTCTGGTGCGGCGCCGGCCGGTGCGTCGCCGTCGGTGACCGCCAGGTGGCGCCCGGCCGGTGGGCGCCGCTGGCGCTGGCCGGCGCGGGGCGCCGGTGGCAGGTGCGCGCCATGCCGGCGCCGGCCCACGACGGCGCGCTGTTCACCCAGGACGTGGCCTGCGCGCCGCGCGGCGCCTGCCTGGCGGTGGGCTGGTACGAGGGGCGCGCGGGCGCCGTGCCGTTCGCCGCCCGGCTGGCGGGCGGCCGGTGGCGGCTGGCAGCGCAGCCCTCGCAGGCCCCGGCGGGCACGGTGCTGGACGGCGTCGCCTGCCCGTCCCGGTGCGTGGCGGTCGGGAGCGCCGGGCGGGCCGGGCGGTACCGGCCGGCCGGGCTGCTGTGGAGCGGCGGCCGGTGGCGCGTCCTTGACGCTCCCGGCCCCGCGAACCGGGCCGAGAGCGTGCTCGGCCAGGTGTCGTGCCCGCGGCCGGACCGGTGCCTGGCGGTCGGCCAGGTCGGCGCCGCCGGGCGCGCCCGGGTGCTGGCGATGTGGTGGGACGGCTCCGCCTGGCGGACGGTGGCGGGCCCGGCGCGGTGACGCCGCCGTGGCAGGATGGCCAGCGTGGCGCCGCTGATGCTGCTCGACACCGCGTCGCTGTACTTCCGCGCATTCTACGGGGTGCCGCAGACGCTGACCGCGCCGGACGGCACGCCGGTGAACGCGGTCCGCGGGCTGCTGGACACGATCGCCCGGCTGGTCCGGGCGCGCCGTCCCGGCGCCCTGGTGGCGTGCCTGGACGCGGACTGGCGGCCCGCCTTCCGGGTCGCGGCGCTCCCGTCGTACAAGAGCCACCGGGCGAACCCGGACGGGACCGAGCAGGTCCCGCCAGCCCTGGCCGCCCAGGTGCCGGTGATCACCGAGGTGCTCGCCGCCGCCGGGATCGCCACGGCGGCGGCGGCCGGGTTTGAGGCTGACGACGTGATCGCCACGCTCGCCGCGCGGGCGGCGGCGCCGGTCGAGGTGGTGACCGGGGACCGGGACCTGTTCCAGCTCGTCGACGACGAGCAGCCGGTGCGGGTGCTCTACGTCGCCCGCGGGGTGGCCCGCCTGGAGGTGGTGGACGAGCGGGCGGTCATCGCCAGGTACCAGGTGCCCGCCCGCGGCTACGCGGCGTTCGCGGCGCTGCGCGGTGACCCGAGCGACGGGCTGCCCGGAGTGCCGGGCGTGGGGGAGAAGACCGCCGCGGCGCTGGTCCGGGCGTTCGGGTCGGTCCCGGCGATCACCGCGGCGCTGGACGCCGGCCACGGCGGCTTCCCCGCGGGAAGCAGGCCGAAGCTGGCCGCGGCCCGCGGCTACCTGGACGCGGTGATGGCGGTGGTCGAGGTGGTGCGGGACGCCCCGGTGCGCCCGCCGGGCGGCGGCCTGCCGGCGAGGCCGCCCGACCCGGCCGCGCTCGCCGCGCTCGATGAGCGCTGGAGCCTCGGCAGCTCGCTCGGCCGCATGCTGGCGGCCCTGTCAGCCCGGCCGCAGTGAGCGCCGCCAGGCCGCCGGGCCGGGCCCAGGCGGCCCGCTTCAGGCCAGGACGCCGAGCGCGACCAGGCAGGTGTCATCCTCCGCGTCGGCCGAGCCCAGCGCGGCAAGCGCCGTCCCGGCCAGCTGCTCGGGGCCGGCCGCGCCCCGCGCGATCGCGACGAGCCTGGCCAGCCCGGCGTCGGCGGGCCGGTCACGGCGCTCCAGCAGCCCGTCGCTGTACAGCAGCAGCAGGTCGCCCGGGCGCAGCGGGGTCACCGCGCGCTCGTACGGTTCCTCGCCCGCGCCGAGCAGGATGCCCGCGGGCGGGTCGAGCGGGGCGGCGAACGCGCCGCGGACCAGCACCGGCGGCGGATGGCCGGCCTGGGCCCAGGTGAACGTGCGCGCGCCCGGCTCGAAGTAGCCCGCGATCACCGACGCCGTGTGCTCCGGCGAGACGTGCCGGACCAGCGCGTTCAGCCAGCCGACCAGCCGCTCCGGGGCCGCCCCGGTGATCGCCAGCCCGGCCAGCGCCCCGCGGAGCCTGGCCATGCCCGCCGCGGCCGCCAGCCCGTGCCCCGCGACGTCGCCGATCGCGAGCAGCACGCGGCCATCGGGCATCTCGGCGGTGATGTACCAGTCACCGCCGACCCGGCTGGCCCGCGAGGCGGGCAGGTAGCGCACCACGGTCCGCAGCCCGGGCAGGTCAAAGGGCTCGTCGTGCAGCGGCAGGATGGCCCGCTGCAGCTCCAGGGTGACGTGCCGCTCCTGGGCGAGCTCGGCGGCCAGGCTCGCCTGCGCGGCCCGCGCGCCGACGGCCCGCCCGGGGGGCGCGCCGCGCCGCGGGCGGGACGGCTGAGCGGGCAACGCCAAGGGCACGCCTCCGGGATCGCGCTGTGCCGCCTGTGACCCGTGCCGCCGGTGGCCCAGGCGCCGTCGCCTGTGGCAGGCGCCGTGTACTCATCGTCGGCCATGCACCAGGCGGATGTCCAGGCCCGCGGGACGTGCGCGGGCCGCGCGGGTGCGGGAGAATGCGCTCTGGGCGCGGCGACGGCGCCGCGCGCGGACGGCGCTGGAGGCGGGCATGCCTGCGATCGAGCTGTACCCTCCCGAGCGGCTCGGGCAGGCCGCGGCGGCGGCAGGCCGCGCCGGGCTGGACGCCCTGCTGCTGGCACCGGGGCCGGACCTGCGCTACGCCTGCGGCTACGCCGCCCATCCCTCCGAGCGGCTGACCTGCCTGGCGGTCCCGGCGTCGGGCGACCCGTTCCTGGTCGTGCCCCGGCTCGAGCTGCCCGCCGCCCAGGCGTCCCCGGCCGGCCGGGCCGGCCTGGAGATCATCCCCTGGGACGAGACCGACGACCCGTACGCCCTGGTGGCCGGCCGCCTGGGCCGCCCGGCGGCGGTGGGGCTGTCCGACCGGATGTGGGCGCTCATGGTGCTGCGCCTGCGGGCCGCGCTGCCCGGCGCCCGGCAGGAGCTGGCCAGCGCCGCGCTCGGCCCGCTGCGGGCGCGCAAGTCGCCGGCCGAGGTCGCGGCCCTCGCCGAGGCGGCCCGCGCGATCGACCGGGTGCACGAGAGGGTTCCCGAGTGGCTGCGGGCAGGGCGCACCGAGCAGCAGGTCGCCGCCGACATCGCCGACGCGATCCTCGCCGAGGGGCACAGCCAGGTCGACTTCGCGATCGTCGGATCCGGGCCGAACGCGGCCAGCCCGCACCACGGCGCGAGCGACCGGGTGCTGCGGGCGGGCGACGCCGTGGTGGTGGACATCGGCGGGACGATGCCGAGCGGCTACTGCTCGGACTGCACGCGGACCTACGTGATCGGCGAGCCGGGCGAGGACCTGGCCGCCTGCTACCAGGTGCTCGGCGACGCCCAGGAGGCCGCCGTCGCGGCGGTCCGGCCCGGGATCGCGGCCCAGGACGTCGACGCCGCGGCGCGCGAGCCGATCACCGCGGCCGGCTACGGCGCGTACTTCGTGCACCGGACCGGTCACGGGATCGGCCTGGAGACCCACGAGGAGCCCTACATCGTCGCGGGGAACACCGAGCCGCTCGCCCCCGGCCACGCGTTCTCCGTCGAGCCGGGCATCTACCCCGGGCCGTACGGCGCCCGCATCGAGGACATCGTGGTCTGCACGGCGTCGGGCGGCGAGCGGCTCAACCGGGTGACCCGCGCGCTGGTCCAGGTCCCGGCCTGAGCCGCAGGCGGCGCGCGATGCGGGCTGAGCGCGAGTGCCGTGACGAGGCGGCCAGGGAGCTGTTCGAGCTCGCCGAGGAGATCGCCGCCGGCGAGCTGGCGCCGGCCGCCGCGGCGGCCGAGCGCGACGGCCGGTTCCCCCGCGAGGAGCTGCGCACGCTCGGCCGGGCCGGGCTGCTCGGCCTGCCCTATCCGGAGGAGGACGGCGGCGGCGGGCAGCCGTACGAGACCTACCTGCAGGTCGTCGAGGAGCTCGCGAGGGCCTGGCTGACCGTGGGCCTCGCGGTGAGCGTGCACGTGCTGAGCTGCTTCCCGCTGGCCACGGCGGGCACCCCGGAGCAGCGGCGGCGCTGGCTGCCGGGCCTGCTCGGCGGCGAGTCGCTGGGCGCCTACTGCCTGTCGGAGCCGGGCAGCGGATCGGACGCCGCGGCATTGCGGACGGCGGCGGTGCCCGACGGCTCGCGGTGGGTGCTGGACGGGACCAAGGCGTGGACCTCCCACGCCGGCCTGGCCGACTTCTACACGGTCTTCGCCCGCACCGCGGGCGACCCGGACGGCCGGGACCGCGCGCGCGGCATCAGCTGCTTCCACGTGCCGTCGGGCACGCCGGGGGTCCGGGCCGCCCGGCCCGAGCGCAAGATGGGCCTGCGCGGGTCGGTCACGGCGCAGGTGATCTTCGAGTCCGCCCCGGTGCCCGCGGCCCACCTGATCGGCGAGGAGGGCAGCGGGTTCCCGATCGCCCTCGCCGCCTTGGACGCGGGCCGGCTCGGGATCGCGGCCTGCGCGACCGGCCTGGCCCAGGCGGCGCTGGACGCGGCGGCCGGCTACGCCGCGCAGCGCCGCCAGTTCGGCCGCCCGGTGATCGAGTTCCAGGGGCTGTCGTTCATGCTCGCCGACATGGCCACGGCGGTCGCCGCCTCCCGCGCCCTGTACCTGGCCGCGGCCCGGCGCAAGGACGCCGGCCTGCCGTATGGCCAGCAGGCCGCGATGGCCAAGCTGTTCGCCAGCGACGCGGCGATGCGGGTCACCACCGACGCGGTGCAGGTGCTCGGCGGCTACGGCTACGTCGAGGACTTCCCCGTGGAGCGCTTCATGCGGGAGGCGAAGGTGCTCCAGATCGTCGAGGGCACCAATCAGATCCAGCGGCTGGTGATCGCCCGCGGCCTCGCCGCCGGGGCGGGCGGGGGGCGCGTGGGTTAGGTTGGCCGCGTGGAGGAGACCAACCGCAAGATCCTCGCGCTGCTCGCCGAGGACGGCAGGCTGAGCTTCACCGAGCTGGCGCGCCACACCGGCCTGTCGGTCTCCGCCGTCCAGCAGCGGGTGCGCAGGCTGGAGGAGCGGGGGGTGATCCGCGGCTACAGCGCGATCATCGACCCGGAGGCGGCCGGGCTGCCGCTGACCGCGTTCGTGTCGATCAAGCCGTTCGACCCGGCCGCGCCGGACGACGCGCCCGAGCGGCTGGCGCACCTGAGGGCGATCGAGGCCTGCCACAGCGTGGCCGGCGAGGAGAGCTACATCCTCAAGGTGCGGGTCGCCTCGCCGGCGGCGCTGGAGGACCTGCTGCAGGAGATCCGCGCGGCGGCGAACGTCTCGACGCGGACGACGATCGTGCTCAGCACCCCCTACGAGGGCCGCCCTCCCGCCGTGTAGCCCCCGCGCCTGCCGGCCGCCTGCCAGGCGGCCGGCAGGCGCGCCGTCCCCCCGGGCGGCTCAGGCCCGCGGCCCGGCGCCCCGGTCAGCCCACCGGGATCGCGCGGACGCCCGCGGGAAGGTCGGCCCGCGCGCCGCGCGGGACGAGCGCGACCGTGGCGCGGGCCGCCGCGGCGGCCACGGCCAGGTCGGCCAGCCGGACGGCGATGACGGTGGCGCCGCGCAGCAGCGCGCCGTCCACCAGCAGCGCGTAGGCGAGCCCGTCGCCGGCGGGCGGCCCGGCGACGACGACGTCCCCGCCGCCGATCCGGGCCTGCCGGTCCAGCTCGTCGATCCTGCTCAGCAGGCCGCGGTGGGTGACCGGGGCCGGGCGCACCCGCCCGTCCGCGGCGCGCGCGAACGGCAGCAGCGCGACGTCGTCCGGCCGCCCGCGGGCGGGCGCGATCGCGTCCGGCCCGAGCAGGTCGGCGAACGGCGTCGCGCCCGGCGCCTCGCCGAAGGACAGCACCTGCCTGACCCAGGACCGGTCCGCGGCGGCAACCGCCAGGTCGGCGAGCCCGGCCGAGGTGATGATCATCCGGGCGCCGCTCTCGGCGAGCTGGCCGGCCATCTCGGCCGGGCACAGCCCCGGATCGACCGGCGACGGCACGCCGCCCGCGGCCCGGACGGCGTGGCTGGCGACGGCGAAGGAGACCGCGTCGGGGACCAGGACGCCGACCGCGTCCCTGGGCCGCAGGCCCCGCCAGCTCAGCCCGGCCGCGGCTGCCTGGACCACCGCGGCGAAGGTGTCGTAGCCGCACCCGTCCGCCCCGCCGGGCAGTCCGGCGGGCCAGTCGTCGGCCAGCAGCGCGGTGCGGCCGGCGCGGCCCCGGGCCAGGCTCACCAGCCGCCTGGTCACCGAGGCCTCGGTGAGGAGGTCGTCCGGTTCGCGCACCCGCCCACGCTAGGCCGCGCGGGCGCGGGCGGCATCCTCAGGATTGCGCACCGGGATGTGTAGCCGCCCCGGCGGCCGCCCCGCGCGGGGCGGCCGCCGGGGCGGGAAGGGCCTGGCCGGCCGCCCACGCCGCGAGCTGGGCGCGGCCGCGCAGGCCCAGCTTGAGGAAGATGTTCGCGACATGGCGGGCGACGGTGGCCTGGCTGATGAACAGCCGCCTGCCGATCTCCAGGTTGGACAGCCCCTCGGCGACCAGCCGGGCGACCTGGACCTCGCGCTCGCTCAGCGGCCCCGGCCCGGCCGGGCCGGGGCCGGCACCCGCCGGCGTGCCCGGCCCGCCGAGGGCCAGGCGGACGGCGTCGTCGAGGGCCAGGGTGGCGCCCTCGGCGGCCAGCGCGGCGGCGGCGGCCGCGCCCAGGCCGGCGCCGGCCGCGGCGGTGACCTCGTCCAGCCGGCGCGCCGGAGCCGGCGACCGGGCGCCGATCTCGCCGAGCAGCGCGCGGGCCGCGCCGGCCAGCCTGAGCGCCTTCTCCGGCTCGCCCGAGGCGACCGCGAGCGCGGCGAACGCCGCCAGGCCCCGGGCCGCCGGCAGCCGCTGCCCGGTCGCCAGGCTGAGCCGCAGGCTCTGCCCCAGGTGCTCCCTCGCGCGGGGCAGGTCCTGCCCGGCGAGCGCCACCAGGCCCATCCCGGCCAGGCACCTGGCCATCTCCGGCCGCGCGTCGATCTGCCGGTAGATCCCGAGGGCCTCCTCGAAGCAGCGGACCGCGGCCGCCGGGTCACCGCGGGCGCGCGCCACCCTGCCGAGCCCGTAGAGCGCGTTCGCCACGCCCCAGCCGTTGTTGCCGCGGAGCACCTCCAGCGCCTGCCTGAAGCCGTCCTCCGCCTCGGCGAGCCGGCCCTGCGCGGCCAGGACCACGCCGCAGGTGGCCAGCGCGACGCCCTCCTCCCACTCGTCACCGGCCTGCCGCGCCGCGCCGACCGCGGCCTGCGCCGCGCCGAGCGCCTCCCGCGCCTGGCCCGCCATCAGCGCGACCAGCGCGAGGATCCGCAGCGCGCATGCCCGGCTGCCGTCTTCACGGGCGCCGAGGCTCAGGCAGGAGCGGGCGTGGCGCGCCGCGCCGTCGTAGTCCTGCTGCTCGAACGCGAGCTCGGCGCGCACGGCGCGGGCGCGGGCGCGCAGGACGGCGGGCGCTTGCCCGCCGATCCGGATCATCTGGTCCAGCCACCGCGCCCCGTCGGCCACCTCGCCGCTGGCCAGCCAGCTCCCGGCCAGCGCGTGGCACAGCCGCAGCCCCTCCCGGGCGTCGCCCCGCTCCGCGCACAGCCCGAGGGCCAGGTGGAAGTTGGCGCGCTCGGCCCTGGCCCTGGCGTACATCGCCACGCGCTCCGGCCAGGAGGGCGCGCCGCGGACGAACGCGCGGCTGGCGATCTGCTCGGCGACCTGGAGCATGCAGTCGCGGTGCGCCAGCCGCAGCCGGTCCAGCTCGCCCGCCTCCCCCGCCTGCTCCGCGGCGATCTCCCTGACCATGTCGGCCAGCCGGTACCGCGCGCTGCCGCCGACCTCAGGCTCGACGCTGACCAGCGACTTGTCGATGAGCGCGGTGAGCAGGTCGAGCACGACGGCGGCGGGGATCGCGGCGTCGGCGCACACCCGCTCGGCCATCTCCAGGGTCCAGCCCCGGAACACCGACAGGCGGGCCAGGAGCCGCCGCTCGGCGTCCGTCAGCAGGCCAAGGCTCCACTCTGCCGTGGCGCGCAGGGTCTGCTGCCGGGGCGGGGCGGTGCGGTCGCCGAGCGCCAGCAGCGCGAACCGGCCGGCCAGGCGCTCGGCGATCTGCGGGACCGACAGCGCGCGCACCCGCGCGGCAGCGAGCTCGATCGCCAGCGGCACCCCGTCGAGCGTGCGGCAGATGCCCGCGATCGCCGGCGCGTTCTCGCCCGTGAGGCTGAACCCCGGCCGGACCGCGGCTGCCCGGGCGAGGAACAGCCGGACGGCCTCGCTGCCCGCCGCGGCGGCCGGGTCCTCGCCGTCCTGCGGCAGCCCGAGCGGCGGCACCCGCCACGCAACCTCGCCGCGGGCCCGCAGCGGCTCCCTGCTGGTGGCCAGGATGCGGAGCCGGGGGCACTGCGCGAGCAGCCGCTCGGCCAGCGCGGCGCACTCCCGCACGTGCGGCTCGCAGGTGTCCAGGACGAGCAGGGCGGCGCGCCCGCGCAGCGCGGCGGCGAGGGTCTCGCCGATCGGGCGGCCGGTCTCCGGCCGGATGCCCAGCGCGGCGGCGAGCCACGCCGCCAGGTGGCCGGGCGGCCCCGCCGGATCGGCCTCGGCCAGGTCGGCCAGCCATGCCCCGTCCGGGTGGCGCGGCGCCGCCATCGCCGCCAGCCGCAGCGCCAGCCTCGTCTTGCCGATGCCGCCGGGGCCGCACAGGGTCACCAGCCGCGCGCGGTCCAGCAGCACCGCCAGCTCCGCCAGGTCCCGGTCCCTGCCGATGAACGCGTTCGGCTCGGCGGGCAGGTTGCCCGGCGGCCCGGCACGTGACGTCCCGCCCCGGGCGACGGCGGCGACGGCGCCATTCACCGTGGCATTATCGCCCGGCGGCGCCGGCCGTGACGGTGATCCAGGCCGGCTCGGTGTACCGGACGCGGCCGAAGTACATGACCTTGACCAGCGCCCACCACCGCTGGCCGGGCCGGGCGTCCCACGGGACCGTCACGGCGAACCTGATGGTGGCGCTCGCGTGCGGGCCGGCGGCAAAGGCGGCCGCCCACGGCCTGGCGAGGGCCCAGCTCCCGTGCGGTGACAGCAGCTGCGCCTCCCCGCGCACCGGCGAGGCGGCGTGGTTGGCCAGCCGGGCGGCGATCTGGCCGCGCCCGCCCGGGGGCAGCGCCAGGTCACCGGACAGCAGCGTGAGCTCGTCGGGCGGGCCGGGCGGCTCGCCCACCGTGACCTCGATCGCGTCCTGAAGCTCCTGGCCGTCGTCGGCGGTGATCCTCGCCGTCAGGAACCACCTGGCCGGCGGGGCCGGCGGGGGCGCGGCGACGGCGAGATCCCATGCCATGTGGGCGTGCGCGGGCAGGTCGTACCGCAGCGGCCCGGCCGGCGTCACCCGCAGGCCGCCGGGAACCTCCAGGCGCACCGCCCCGCGGGCGGGGCGGACGCCGCTGGCCACGGTGAGCGCCGCGCTCGCCGCCCCGCCCGGCGCGATAGCAAGGCCGGCGGGGGACAGGTGGACGGTGACGGGAAGGTTGCCGGCCGGCGCCGGCCCCTTGCCGTGCAGCCAGTACCTGGTGAAGACCGGCTGGATGGGCTCGGGCGGTCGGGCCGCCCCGGCCGCGCCCTGCGCCGCGGCCCTGGCGGGCGCCGCGGGCCGTTCCGCCGTGCCGGGCCCGGGGATCGCGGCGAGGGTGACCAGGCCGCGCTCGGGGACCCGGACGGCCGCGGTGCCGCCGTCGCAGCGGACCGCAGGGCCGGGCTCGTCCTCCAGCAGCCCGGTGACGGCAGCGGAGCAGATGCCGGTGAACAGCCGGACGGTGGCCTCGGCCGGGCCCCGGCCGCCCAGGTCGCGCAGGCGCACGGTGACGCCGTCCGCCGGGTCCGGCTGGCCGGCCGGGGCGACCGGGTTGCCGCGCGGCTTGAGCGCCATCAGGTCCACCCGGTCCGGGGACACCGCGCCGAGGCTGCGCTCCGCCGGCCAGGGCCCGGGATGGATCCCGGCCTCGCAGGCCAGCAGCGGGTGGCTGTACTCCCGGCCGGCCTGGGCGAAGCCGGCCGAGCGCCAGTCGCCCGCCCCGGCGGCGAGCGCGTACTCGAACGTGTGGCTCCAGTGCTGCCAGGCGAAGCTGCTGCCATCGGGCAGCCGCCGCGGCTCCCCGTCGATCCAGGCCCCCGCGGGCCAGGCGGTGCACGCGCGCATGAGCGAGATCAGCAGCGCGCCGGACGGCGTGACCAGGCTGCCCGGCAGGCCGCGGTTGAGCAGGGCGACGCAGTGCCCGGCCAGGTCGGCCTCGCCGTCCGCGCCCGGATCCGGGCAGTCCGCGGCGGCCTCGCCGCCGGCCAGGTCGGCGGCCAGCCCCGCGATCGCCTCGCTCAGGTCGCCGCCGGCGACGATGAGCACCGGCAGGTCGCGCGCGCCCCGCAGGTCGGCGCCGGCGGTGAAGGCATCGCCGCGGGAGCGGGCGGCGGGCACCCAGACCCGGGCCGTCCCGCGCGCCCGCAGCCGGTCCTCCAGGCACGCGGCGGCCCGGGGCGCGCGGGCGAGCACCTCGGCGGTGAACGCGTTCGCCTCCGGGCCGCCGAGCGCGATCCGGATGTCGGGCAGGTTGGAGTCCAGCTCGGCGAGGCCGTACCGGCCGCCCGCCGGGACCGAGAGCGTGGCGGTGACGCCCTGCCGGGCCAGCGCGGCCATCAGGTCCCTGACCGCCGCGCGCGCCGCGCCGCCGGCGCCGGGGTCCCGCGGGGCGAAGCGGTCGCCGGGCGGCCCGGCGGGCGCGATCACCTCGGCGACGCCGATCGCGCGGACCGCCCGCCCGCCGCCGGGAATGGCCAGCGCCAGCCGGGCCGCCGAGCCCACGCCGAACCACTCGTGAGCCGGGTTGTCCAGCGTGTAGGGGTGCTCGGCGACGTCGACGTCGGCCGGGCCGGGCGTGCGGCCGATCACCGACAGGCCGGTCTGGTAGACCGGCAGCCCGCCGGGCACGGCGGCGGCGAACCTGACCCGCAGCAGCCGGTCGGTGCCGATCGACCCGTCGACGTGGGTGCGGAACTCGACCAGGCCGGAGCCGTCCCACAGCAGCGTCTCGGCCGTCACCCGCAGGTCGTCGATGGAGTACTCGGCGAGGATCCGCGATCCGACCGGGCTGCGCTGGGCGCGCGCCTTGGCCGGGGACTGCGCCGAGCCGCGGGCCGTGCCGGTCGGGCACAGCAGCCACGGTCCCTCGCCCCAGCGCGGGTGAGTGGGATACTCGGCGCCGAGCACCAGCTCGTTGCCGGGCCCGGCGAGCAGCTCCGCGCCGGTCCGCTGGTCGATCACCGAGCGGAGCGTCCCGCCGGCCGCCTCGTCGGCGGTCACCCGGAACGCGCCGTTCCCGATCTCCAGGCCCGCCACGTCGTGCCAGCCGCTGCCCGCCAGCCGGCCGCCCGCCCCGGGCGGCTCGGGGACGGCCAGGTAGGCCCGGTAGCCGAGGGCGGGCACGGCAAGCGCGCGGAACGTGAGCGTGACCGCGGCGAGCGACCCGTCCGGGTGGCGGGCGACCGGGTCGGCGAGGAACGGCACCGGGGCGCCGTCGGGGCCGGCCAGCCGGAGGCCGCCGGCGGATCCGGCGGTGAACTCCAGCGTGATGACCGCCATGCCGTCCCGGGGCCGGGCCAGCGTGTTGGCGACGACGACCGCCCGGGCGCCGGCGGGCGGCGGCCCGCCGGCCCCCGCGGCGGCGGCCAGCGACCGGGTGTCGATCCGCCCCGCCAGGTGGGCCAGCGCGTCGCGGCGCGCCTGGTCGCCCCGCTCGAACGCCTCCCGCCACCCGGCGAGCAGGTCCAGGTAGACCTGGTCGCCCTCGGTGCCGGTGATCGCATCGTGGTGGGCGCCGAACTCCAGCAGCCGCCACGCCTTGTCCAGGCTGGCCGCCGGGTAGGCGGCCCCGGCCAGCCACGCCAGGGCCGCCAGCCGCTCCCCGTCCAGCAGCGCGATCTCCGCGTCCCGCTGCGCCTGCTTGGTGTCGATGTAGCTGACGTCCTTGCCCGGGTACACCGGGTTCATGTCCCTGGTCTGCGGCATGATCCACGTCCCGTCGGCGCGGGCCTGCGCCCGGACCGCGGCGAAGAACTCCCGCGGCAGCGCGGTGACGAACCGCGGCCAGGTGTACCGGGCGTTCCAGTCCCGGTGGATCGCCGCGGCCCAGCGCGACGGCACCACGTGGTCGCCGCCCACCGGCAGCAGCACGTTCCGCGTCGCCGCCACCGGGGCGAGCTGGCGGAACTGCTCGTAGGCGGCCTGCTCGGCGCCCTCCAGGTCCGCCGCGCGCTGGGTGGCCCAGCCCGCCGAGTAGTGGCTGGGCATGTAGCTGGTCAGCAGCGAGCCGCCGTCCGGCGAGATCCACTCGAACTCCGACGGGAACTGCATCCGCTCGCTGCCGCCGCCGGCCCGGTCGGGGCCCCACTGGTGGAACGGGCCGCGCGCCCACGCCGACGAGGTCAGCCCGGCCGCCGCCATCAGCCCCGGGTAGGCGGGGTCGAAGCCGAATGCGTCGAGCATCCAGGCGGTCGCCGGGTCGGCGCCCAGCACGCCACGCTGGTAGCCCAGGCCGTGGACGGCGTTGCGGATGGTGGACTCCGCGCAGGTCAGGTTGGTGTTCGGCTCGTTGTAGCTGCCGCCGACGATCTCGACCCGCCCCGCCGCGATCAGGTCCCGCAGGTCCGCGCGGTCCTGCGGGTGGGCGTCGAAGTACGGCTTGAGGTAGTCGATCTCGGCGAGCACGAACTTGTAGTCCGGGTCCCGCCTGGCCTCCTCCAGGTGCAGCCTGACCAGCTCGAAGGCCGCCCGCACCTCGGGAATGGCGCCGCCGTCGCCGCGCGGCGGCACCCAGCTCTCGGTGAACGCCCCCTGCGTGTTCCACCACACCGGGTCGTAGTGGAAGTGGCAGATCATCCACATGGTCCAGCCCGGCTCGGCGACGGTGATCTCGCCCGGCAGCTCCCACTGCCCGTCCGCCGTCCGCGCCACCGCGGTGACCCGCCGGGGGGCGCCCGGCGCCGCCGGGCCGGCCACCTCGGCCGCGACCTCGGCCACCCGCTGCTCGCCGGCGGCCAGGCCGCGCAGCGTGGCGGGGGCGGGCGTGCGGACCCCCGGCCCGCGCACCGCCACGGTGACCTCGGCATCGGGGCGGCGGAGCATCCCCGGGCCGTCATTGGCCACGCCGACCCGGATCACCTGCAGCGGGCGAAGCGCCGTGCCGCGGAACAGGTCGGTGGAGGAGATCGCGGTGATCCGCATGACTCATGGTGCCACGGTGCCGCCGCGGCGGCCACGGCGCGCGCCTCCCGGTCAGGCCGGC
>JAJPIV010000041.1 GCA_021324595.1 Actinomycetota bacterium
CCGCCGGCGGCCCAGAACTCCTCCACCGGGTCGAGGATCCGCCAGCACAGCTCGACCTCCTCGTGCCGGGGGAACAGCGGCGGGTCGCCGACCAGGACGTCGAGCAGCAGCCGCTCGTAGGCCTCGGGGCTGGTCTCGGTGAACGACTCGCCGTAGGCGAAGTCCATGGTGACGTCCCTGACCTCCATCGCCGACCCCGGCACCTTCGACCCGAACCGCAGCGTGACGCCCTCATCCGGCTGGATCCTGATCACCAGGGCGTTCTGGCCGAGCTCGCGCGCGTCGGTGGCGTCGAACGGCAGGTGCGGGGCGCGCTGGAAGATCACCGCGATCTCCGTCATCCTGGTCGGCAGCCGCTTGCCGGCCCTGAGGTAGAACGGCACTCCCGCCCAGCGCCGGTTGTCCACGCCGAGCCGGAGCGCCGCGTAGGTCTCGGTCGCCGAGTCGGGGGCGATCCCGTCCTCGTCCAGGTAGCCGCGGACCCGGACGCCGCCCTGCCAGCCCGCCGCGTACTGGCCGCGGGCCGTCCCGGTGCCCAGGTCGGCGGGGAGCTGGACCGCCGAGAGCGCCTTGCGCTTCTCGGCATGCAGCGAGTCCGCGTCGAACGAGACCGGCTCCTCCATCACGGTCAGCGCCAGCAGCTGGAGCAGGTGGTTCTGGATCACGTCCCTCGCGGCGCCGATGCCGTCGTAATAGCCCGCGCGGCCCCCGATGCCGATGTCCTCGGCCATGGTGATCTGGACGTGGTCGACGTAGCGCCGGTTCCAGATCGGCTCGAAGAGCGTGTTGGCGAACCGCAGCGCGAGCAGGTTCTGCACGGTCTCCTTCCCGAGGTAGTGGTCGATGCGGAACACCGAGTGGGGCGGGAAGACCGAGGCGAGCAGGTCGTTCAGCTCGCGCGCGCTGGCCAGGTCGTGGCCGAACGGCTTCTCGACCACGACCCGCCGCCAGCCGCGGTCGGGCGGGTCGCCGTGCAGCCTGGCCCGCTCGATCTGGCGGACCACGACGGGAAACTGGCCGGGCGGGACCGACAGGTAGTAGGCCCGGTTCCCGCCCGTGCCCCGCTCGGCGTCGAGCTTGCTCACGGTGGCCGCAAGCCGGTCGAACGCCCCCGGGTCGGAGAACTCCCCGGAGACGAACCTGACCCCATCGGCCAGCTGCCGCCACACGTCCTCGCGGAAGGCGGTCCTGGCGTGCTCGCGCACCGCGTCGTGGGCCAGCCGGGCGAAGTCCTCGTCCGCCCAGTCCCGGCGGGCGAATCCGACCGGGAGAAGCCCGGCGGCAGCAGGCCGCGGTTGGCCAGGTCGTAGATGGCCGGGAGCAGCTTGGTCCGCGCCAGGTCCCCGGTCACCCCGAACAGGACCAGGATGCTCGGCTCGGCGACCCGGGGGATTCGGCGGTCCCGCCGGTCGCGGAGCGGGTTGCTCATCGCCCGGCGGCGGCCGCGGCGGGGGAGCGGGCCCGCAGCCGCGCGCCCACGGAGGCGCGCACGTCGGCCCATGAGTCGGCGAACCTGCGGACGCCCTCCTCCTCGAGCACGGCCACGACGTCGGCGTAGCTGATCCCGGCCGCCTCCAGGCCGGCGAAGACCGCCCTGGCCTCCTCGTACCCGCCGGTGATCGTGTCGCCGGCGATCACGCCGTGGTCGGCGGTCGCCCGGAGCGTCGCCTCCGGCATGGTGTTGACCGTGTGCGCGGCGACCAGCTCGGTCACGTACTTGGTGTCCGGGTAGGACGGGTCCTTGGTGCTCGTGGATGCCCACAGCGGGCGCTGGATCCGGGCGCCCCGGGCCGCCAGCGCCTGCCAGCGCGGTGAGGCGAACTCCCGCTCGAAGATCTCGTAGGCGAGCCGGGCGTTGGGGACGGCGGCCCGGCCGCGCAACGCCCTGGCCTGCGCCGTGCCGAGCGCGTCGAGCCTGCGGTCCACCTCGGTGTCCACGCGGCTGACGAAGAACGAGGCGACCGAGGCGATCCGGGCCAGGTCCCGCCCGGCCGCGTACGCCTGCTCCAGCCCGGACATGAATGCGCCGATCACCTCCTCGTAGCGGCGCAGCGAGAAGATCAAAGTCACGTTGATGCTCAGGCCCTCGGCCAGGCAGGCGGTGATCGCGGGCAGGCCGGCCGGCGTCGCCGGGATCTTCACGAGCAGGTTGGGCCGGTCGACGAGCCACCACAGCGCCCGGGCCTCGGCGATCGTCGCGGGGGTGTCCGCGGCCAGGCGGGGGTCCACCTCGATCGACACCCGGCCGTCCACCCCGCCGGTCGCCTCATGGGCGGGCCTGAGCACGTCGCAGGCCCAGCGGATGTCGAAGGTCGTCATCGCGCGGATCGCCTCGTCCACTCCGACGCCGCGCAGCGCCAGGTCGGCGATCTGCTCGTCGTAGGCGGTGCCCCTGGTCATGGCGTGCTCGAAGATCGTGGGGTTGGAGGTGACCCCGCAGACCCCGAAGGCCCTGGCCAGCTCGGCCAGGTTCCCGGTGACGAGCCGCTCCCTGCTGATGTCGTCCAGCCAGATCGACACGCCGGCCCTGGCCAGCTCGGCGAGCGCCCCGGCTGCCTGCTGCGTCGTCATGCCTGCTCCCTCCCGGCCGACCCGGCCCGGCCGATGCTGCGCCTGGCGGCCTGCGCCACCCGCTGCGGGGTGAACCCGTACTCGGCGAAGAGCCTCTCGCCGGAGGCGGAGGCACCGAAATGCTCAAGGCTGACCACCTCGCCGGCGTCGCCGACGATCGCCCGCCAGCCGAGGGCGATCCCCGCCTCCACCGCCACCCGGGCGGTGACGCCGGGCGGCAGCACGAGGTCGCGGTAGGCCTGGTCCTGCTCGGCGAACCACTCCAGGCAGGGCATCGAGACCACCCGGGCGGCGATGCCCTCGCGGCCCAGCTCCCGGCGGGCGGCGAGGGCCAGGTGCACCTCGCTGCCGGTGGCGATGAGGATCACCTGCGGCTGCCCGCCGTCGGCCTCGGCGAGCACGTAGCCGCCCCGGGCGGTGCCCTCCGGCCCGGCCAGGCCCGTCCCGGCGCGGTCCAGGACCGGCACCTTCTGCCGGGTCAGGCACAGCCCGGCCGGCCTGCCCCGCTCCAGCACGGTCCGCCACGCCACCGCGGTCTCGTTCGCGTCCGCGGGGCGTACGACCTCCAGGTTCGGGATCGCGCGCAGCGCCCACAGGTGCTCCACCGGCTGGTGGGTCGGCCCGTCCTCGCCCAGGCCGATCGAGTCGTGCGTCCAGACGAACGTGACCGGAAGCTCCATCAGCGCCGCGAGCCGGACGGCAGGCCGCATGTAGTCGCTGAACACCAGGAACGTGCCGCCGTACGGCCTGGTCAGCCCGTGCAGCGCGATCCCGTTGAGGATGCCGGCCATCCCGAACTCGCGGATCCCGAAGTGCAGCGTGCGGCCGTAGCGGTTGCCGGGGTACAGCCGGGTCTGGTGGACCTCGGGGATGAACGACGGCTCGCCGGCCATCGTCGTGTCATTGCTGCCCGCCAGGTCGGCCGAGCCGCCCCACAGCTCGGGCAGCACCGGGGCGAGCGCGGTCAGCACCTTCCCCGAGGCGGACCTGGTCGCCATCTCCCCGGGCCCGAACTCCGGCAGCGCTGCGGCCCATCCCTCGGGCAGCCGGCGCGCCGCGAGCCGGTCGAGCAGCGCGCGCCGGCCGGGGTTCGCCGCCGACCAGGCGGCGAACCGTTCCTCCCACTCCGCCCTGGACCGCTTGGCGCGGTCGGCCACCTCGCGGGCGCGCGCCACCGCCTCGTCCTCGGCCGGGAAATGGACCCGCGGGTCGAAGCCGAGGATCTCCTTGGTGGCCGCCACCTCGGCCTCGCCGAGCGCGGAGCCGTGCGCCTCGCCAGTGTTCTGCTTGGTCGGGGCGGGCCAGCCGATGATCGTGGACAGGGCGATGATCGACGGGGCGCCGGCGTGGTCGCGCGCGGCGAGCAGCGCCCGGTACAGCGCCGCGACGTCCTCCCGGTACCCGCCGGGCGTGCGCCAGTCCACCCGCTGGGTGTGCCAGCCGTAGGCCGCGTAGCGGGCGAGCACGTCCTCGGACTTGGCGATCGCGGTGTCGTCCTCGATCGAGATCCGGTTGTCGTCGTAGACCACGATCAGGTTGCCGAGCTGCTGGTGGCCGGCGATCGAGGAGACCTCGTGGCTGACGCCCTCCTCGATGTCCCCGTCGGAGGCGAACACGTAGACGTGGTGGTCGAACGGGCTCGCCCCGGCCGGCGCGTCCGGGTCGAGCAGCCCGCGGGCGCGCCGCGCGGCCATCGCCATGCCGACCGCGTTGGCCAGCCCCTGGCCGAGCGGGCCGGTGGTGGTCTCCACGCCCGGGGTCAGGCCATGCTCGGGGTGACCAGGCGTCCGGCTGCCCCAGGTGCGCAGCGCGCGCAGGTCATCGAGGGTCAGCCCGTAGCCGGACAGGTATAGCTGGATGTACAGGGTGAGGCTGGAGTGGCCGCAGGAGAGCACGAAGCGGTCCCGGCCCAGCCAGCCCGGGTCGGCGGGGTCGTGCCGGAGCACGCGCTGGTACAGCAGGTAGGCGGCGGGCGCCAGGCTCATCGCGGTGCCCGGGTGGCCGGACCCGGCCCGCTGGACCGCGTCCATCGCGAGCACGCGGGCCAGGTCCACGGCCCGCGCGTCGGAGGCCGACCACTCGAGCCTGGGGAATTCGGGGCTGGATTCGCTGCTCACCGGACCGTCCTTCCGCTGCTGCCTCCAGCACCGACCCTATCGCCCGCGGCCCGGGCCGCCGGCCCCCTGGCGGGGGGATCGCCGGGGGGCCGGCCCGCGGCAGGCCGGGGCTCAGCCGGGCAGCGACCCCAGGAACGCCTCGATCCGCGCGTTCACCTGGTCCGGGCGGGTCACGTTGGAGGCGTGCGAGCCGCCGTCGATCACCTCGAGCGTGGCCGGGCCGCCGAGGCGATCGCGCAGCTCCTGCGCCCTGGCGAGGGGGATCGCGGCGTCCTCGCTGCCGTGCAGGATCAGCGCGGGGCAGGTGATCTCGCCGAGCCGGCCGGTGATGTCGTCGCGGTCCATCAGGCACCGGAAGCCCAGGGTCGCCTGGCTCGGCTCGATCGCGGCCCACTTGGCGTACCAGTCATCCCACTGCCCGCTGCCCAGGATGATCGAGGCGACGGCCTCCTGGACCGGCTGCGGCCCCTGCTCGGTCCAGATCCGGTGCATCTCCTCGTAGGCCGGGCGGGTCGCGGGGTCCTCGGTGCCCGCCTGGGTGTCGATCAGCACCAGCGCGCGGGCGCGCTCGGGCGCGAGCAGCGCGGCCCGCAGGCTGACGAATCCGCCCTGGGACATGCCGCCGAGCACGGCGACGCGGATCGCGAGGCGGTCGAGCAGGCCGAGCAGGTCGCGCGCCGAGTCCCAGTAGGTGAACGGCCCGGGCGCGGCGGTGCCGCCGTGGCCGCGCTGATCCCAGGTGATCACCCGGAACCGCGGGGCGAGGGCCGCCATCTGGGCGCCGAACATCGACTGGTCCATCAGGAAGCCGTGGCTCAGCACCACCGGCAGCCCGTCGCCGCCGGAGTCGGTGTAGCAGATCGCCGCCCCGTTGATCTCCTCGGTCGCCATGGACCGGACGGTACCCGAGGACCGGGCCGCGTTCCAGGGTGCGGCGGGCTCAGGCGGGGCGCTCGCGCAGAGCGAAGGCGAGCCGGATGACGGCGATCCAGATCAGCGCCGTGTTGGCGACGTGGACCCAGACCAGGCCGGCGGGCAGGTGGGAGAAGTACTGCGCGTAGCCGATCACGCCCTGCGCGCCGATCAGGGCCAGGACGGTCCAGCCGAGGCGCCGCACCGCCGCCGGCGCGCCGGTCAGGTGCATGCTGAGCACGGCCATGACCGCGAGCGTGCCGAGCACCCAGCCGATGTCGGCGTGGAGCTGGGTGACCTGCGTGAGCGAGAGGAAGTGGTAGCGCGGCACGTCGCCGGCCCCGGCCAGCGGCCCGGTCCCGGTGACCAGCGTGCCCGCGACCATCATCGCCGAGGCGACCGCGAGCAGGGCGAGGACGACGAGGCGGACCAGCGGCTGGACGGCCGGCCTGGCCGGCCCGGTGCCCTCGCCGGAGCGCACGTACAGCGCCACCGCCGCCGCGAGCACCGGGAGCGTCGCCAGGTAGTGCAGGGACACCCAGAACGGCGCCAGCCTGGTGAGGACGACGACGCCGCCGATCACGGCCTGCGCGGCGATCCCGGCGGGCTGGGCGGCGGCGAGCCAGACCAGGTCCCGGCGCCTGGCCGGCCGGGCGGCGGCGGGGCCTGGCCGGCCGGAATCCTCGCCGCGGAACCGCCAGGCGGCGACGAAGACCATGATCGCGACGATGAAGATGGCCGTGGTGAGCAGCCGGTTGCCGAACTCGACCCAGCGGTGGATCAGCGGGTCTCCGGTGGCCCCGGCGGCGACCAGGCTGTGCGCGGTGCAGTCCGGCCAGTCGGTGCAGCCGAGGCCGGACTGGCTGAGCCGGACCGCGGCCCCGCTCGGGATGATCATGGCCGACGCGATCACCCCGGCGATCGCGATCCGCCGCATGGCGCGGCGGGACGGGTGCAGCAGGGCGCCGGGCCACCGGGCGGCGCGGGCGCGCCACGGCGTGCCCGCGCGGGCGGGCGCGGGCCCGGGAACCGCGGGGGAGGCCGGCGCGGGGGCGGGCGGGGCGGACACGGACCCATCGTACGGTCCGCCGGGCGCTGGCGGCAGGCGCGGGGCGGGCGCCGCCGGGGTCAGGCCTGCGGCTCGGGGGCGCGGCCGGCGCCGAGGGCCGCCCCCGCGCTGGCCACGATCACGCAGCAGATCGCGATCCACTGCGCCGCCGCGAGCGCCTGGCCGAGCAGCACGAAGCCGACCCCGGCGGCTACCGCGGGCTCCAGGCTCATCCAGATCCCGAAGACCCGGGGCGGGACGCGGCGCAGCGTCTCAAGCTCGAACCGGTAGGGAATCACCGAGGACAGCAGGCCGATCGCCAGCCCCGCGGCGAGCACGGCGGGCCGCAGCAGGGCAGCCCCGGCGCTGGCCACCGCCACCGGGGCGATGACCACCGAGGCGACCGCCATCGCAACGGTCAGCCCGGAGGCCCCGGCGAACCGCCGCCCGGTCGAGGCCGACAGCAGGATGTAGGCGGCCCAGGAGGCCCCGGCGACCAGGGCGAATCCCACCCCGGTCACGGTGGCGGCGCCGGCGGGGGCCGCGGAGGCCGGGTGCGCTGCCCCGGTGCCCGCGAAGCCGAGCAGGGTCACCCCGGTGCCGGCCAGGCCCACCCAGGCCAGGTCCACCAGCCGCCGCGACGAGGCCACCGCGACGCCGAGCGGCCCGAGGAACTCGATCGTCACGGCAATGCCCAGCGGGATCCTGGCGAACGCCTGGTAGATCGAGAAGTTCATGACCGCGAGCGCCACGCCGAACCCCGTCGCCACCGCCGCGTCCCGCCAGGCCCGCTCGGCCGCGATCGCGCGGGCCCGCCGCAGCGCCGGCCGGCCGCCGAGGGCGGCCAGCAGCAGCGCGGCGGTCCACAGCCGCAGCCCGGTCAGGCCGGCGGGCGTGATCGCGCCGAAGGTCCGCGCCGCGATGCCGGCCCCGACCTGGACGCTCAGGATCCCGGCGCCGAGCAGGACCGGGGGCGGGACCCGGCGCAGCGGGTCCCGCCCGCCCACGGGGGCCGGGGCGGGCGGGGCGATCCTGGGCGCCGGGGCGGATGGCATGCGGCTGCCCGGTCACTCCCAGCGGAACGTGCGGGCGGCCAGCGCGATCCCGGCGACGGCCCAGGCCGTGAGCACGAGCAGGTCGCGGGCGGGCAGCCCGGCGCCGTACCTGAGCACCGACCGGAAGGCGTCCGACAGGGCGCCGGAGGGCAGCAGCCGCAGCACCGGGCGCACGCCCGCAGGGAACTTGGACAGCGGGAAGATCACGCCGCCGATGCCGAGAAGCACCAGGTAGACGAGGTTCGCGGCAGCCAGCGTGGCCTCGGCCCGCATCGTGCCGGCCATGAGCATCGCCAGCCCGCTGAACGCCGCGCTGCCCAGGACGAGCGCCGCGAGCACGGCGCCGATCCCCGCCGGGCTCAGCGCCGGGTGCCAGCCGAGCAGCAGGCCGACCACGATGATCAGGGCCGCCTGGCCGGCCTCGACCGCGAGCACCGTGAGCGCCTTCGCGGCGATCAGCCCGGCCCGTGGCAGCGGGGTCGCGCCGAGCCGCTTGAGCACCCCGTACCGGCGCTCGAACGCGGTGCCGATCGCGAGGCTGGTGAACGAGGTGGAGATCACCGCGAGCGCCAGGATGCCGGGCGCGATGAAGTCGATCCGCGGCCCCGGCCCGGTGCTGATCAGCGCCTCGGCGCTGAACACCACGAGCAGCAGCACCGGGATGATCACGGTGAGCAGCAGCTGCTCCCCGTTGCGGGCCAGCGTGCGCAGCTCCAGCCGGGCCTGCGCGCGGATCATCGCGGGCAGCGGCGCGGCCCCCGGGGCCGGGGCGGGCCAGCCGGTCACGATCTCAGCTCCCGTCCGGTCAGCTCGAGGAAGACGTCCTCCAGGTTCCGGCTCTCGATCCGCAGGCTCTGGGCGAGGATCCCCTGCTCGGCGCACCAGGTGGTGACGGTCGCCAGGACCTGCGGGTCGACCCCGCCCGGCGGCTCGATGAGGTACTGGCCGGCCGGGGACTCCTTGACCACGCACCCCGGCGGCAGGGCCGCGAGCAGCCCCGCCGTGTCCAGGCCGGGCTCGGCGCGGAACCGGAGCTGACCGTGCCCGCCGGTCAGGTCGGCCGGGCTGCCCTCGGCGACCAGGGAGCCGCGATCGACGATCACCACGCGGTCGGCCAAGCGCTCGGCCTCCTCGAGGTAATGCGTGGTCAGGATCACCGTGGCGCCGCTGGCCCGCAGGCTCTCGATCAGCTCCCACGTGGCGCGCCTGGCCTGGGGATCCAGGCCGGCGGTGGGCTCGTCGAGGAACACCAGCTCGGGCCGGCCGATCAGCGCTGCCGCGAGGGCGAGCCGCTGCTGCTGGCCCCCGGAGAGGCGACGGAACGGGGTCCGCGCCGACTCGCCCAGCCCGAGCCGGTCCACCAGGGCCGCCGGGTCGATCGGGTGCGCGTAGAACCTCGCCAGCACCCGCAGGTACTCGCCCGGCCGGACGGTCGTGGGGATGCCGCCGGCCTGCAGCATCACGCCGACCCGGGGCCGCAGCGCCCGCGCGTCCCGTGCGGGGTCGAGGCCGAGCACCCGCACGGTGCCCGCGTCGGGGCGCCGGTAGCCCTCGCAGATCTCGATTGTCGTGGTCTTTCCCGCGCCGTTCGGCCCGAGGATCGCCGTCACCTGCCCGCGCCCGGCCCGCAGGGAGAGCCCGGCCACCGCCGCGACCGGCCCGTAGTTCTTGACCAGGCCGCTGATCTCCACGGCCGGCACATCGCTCACGCACGCGAGTCTAGGCGCCGCGGCGAGTGCGCCCGGCGGCCGGCCGTGCCGGGGCCGGCCGCCCGCCGGCCTGGCCCCTGGCGGATAATCAGCGGACCGGTGGCCTGCGCAAGGACCTGACCGCCCCGGGACGCGGGTCCGCGGCTCGCGGCCCGGCGTGCGAGGAGCCCTGATGACGACGAGGCGGTGGGACGCCGATCGCGGCGCGCGCCGGGCGCTGCGGGTCATCGCCGGCCTGCCATCCGGCGCCGCCGCGCTGTCTGACCCGCAGCTGATGACCAACCTGCTCAAGGACCTGCTGCCGGATTCCCCGCGCGAGTCCGCGCTGCTGGTCGCCGCCGCCCAGTGCGGCCTGGCGGACGTCCTGTCCGCCCACCTGGCGCAGGGCCTGGACCTGGGCACGGCGTCGCGCCTGGCGGCGGGGTGGTTCGCGGAGCGGATGCCATTCGCCCCGGACGCATGCGACTGGGTGGTCGGCGAGCTGGCCATCGTCCTGGGCGCCGGGCCGTCCGTCGCCGTCGCGAGCACGGTGCCCGACACGGTCCCGTACGAGGACGATCCCGGCGGCGGGCACCCTGCGGGGGCGGTGGTGGCCTGGGGCGATGACGACGAGGGCGAGGCCCAGGTGCCGGCCGGCCTGGCCGGGGTGTCCGCGGTCGCCGCCGGGTGGTATCACAGCCTGGCGGTCAGTGGCGGCCGGGTGGTGGCCTGGGGGAGCGGGGCCGACGGCATGACGCGGGTGCCGGCGGGCCTGGCCGGGGTGGTCGCGGTCGCGGCAGGCCGGTACCACAGCCTCGCGCTGGCCGGCGACGGCCGGGTGACCGCATGGGGCGGGAACGGGTACGGCCAGGCGACCGTCCCGCCCGGGCTGGCCGGCGTCACCGCGATCGCCGCGGGCGCCGCGCACAGCCTGGCCGTGGCCGGGGGGCGGGTCGTCGCCTGGGGGGACAACCGCGCCGGGCAGGCCGCCGTCCCGGCCGGGCTGCCGGAGATAACCGCGGTCGCGGCCGGCCAGAGCCACAGCCTGGCCCTGACCGCCGGCGGCACCGTGGTCGCCTGGGGCCTGAGCGACTTCGGCGAGGCCGCCGTGCCGGCGGGCCTGGCCGGGGTGATCGCGATCGCCGCCGGGATCTCGCACAGCGTGGCCCTGACCGCCGATGGCGCCGTGGTGGCCTGGGGCCGCACCGCCAATGGCGCCGCGGCCGTCCCGGCGGGCCTGGCCGGGGTGGTCGCGGTCGCCGCGAACGGCACGCACACCCTGGCGCTGACCGGGGGCGGGCGGGTCGTGGCCTGGGGCGCGAACGACTGCGGGGAGTGCGACGTGCCCGAGCTGCCGCGACCGGTCACTGCGATCGCCGCCGGGTACGGGCACAGCCTCGCGGTGCTGGCCTGAGCGTGCTGGCCTGAGCGTGCTGGCCTGAGCGTGCTGGCCTGAGCGTGCTGGCCTGAGCCCGGTGCGGGCGGCGCCCGGCGGCGGCCCGGCCGTCAGCCGGCGACGAAGGCAGCCAGCCGGGCGGACTGCTCGAGCCGGCTCTGCTCGTGCACGTACATCATGTGCCCGGCCTCGTAGTAGGCGACGTCGATGTTGGCGGCCAGCTCGGGCGGGATCGCCAGGTGCGCGAGGTCGTGCTCGGCGGCGGCGAAGGGCGTCGCCGCGTCGTAGTAGCCGCAGTCGACGTGCACGCGCAGGTGCGGGTTGGCCCGCATCGCCTCGGCGAGCTTGTCGAGCACGTGGACGTGGCGCGCCTCGAACTCCTTGAACGACCAGGGCCGGACCCGGTCGGTGAGCACCTCGTAGGGCAGGTCGCTGGCATAGCCGAGCTCGGCGCGCACGTAGTGGTTGAGCGCCGCCGCGTAGGGGCCGGTGATGGCATCGATCGACGGGTCGCTCGCCCAGGTCTCCTTGCCGTAGTCGGCCTCCCAGCCGAGGAACCGGCCGTCGATCCGGCCGACCGTCCGGCGCTCCTCGCGCAGCAGCTCGGTGAGGAACCGCACGTGCTCGGGGCGCAGGTTCACCCGGTCGACGTAGTCCTCGCTGAGCCCGGTCAGCCGGGCGACCCGCGCGACCGCGGCCGCGCGCTCGCCCGGGGTGAGCCGCGACCCGCGGGCGAGCACCCGGCGGTACTCGCCGCCCGCGTACTCCCGGGCCTCGGCGATCACCTCGGCCAGGGGCTGGCCGCCGTGCTTGCCGTGGTAGTTCGCGATCGCCGCGTAGGTGGGCAGGTAGGCGACGTACGGCTCGTCGTTGATGCCGCTGAACTCCAGCGCCTGCCCGTCGAGGAACGCCGAGATCAGGATCAGGCCGTTCAGGTACATGCCGTACCGCTCCTGCAGGTGCCTGGCCAGGCCCGCGGCACGGGTGGCGCCGTAGGATTCCCCGCACAGGTACTTCGGTGACATCCAGCGGCCGTTCCGCGTGGTCCAGAGCCGGATCACCTCGCCGACCGACTCGATGTCGCCGCCGTAGCCGTGGAAGTCCCTGGGCTTGCCGCCCTTGACCGCGCGGGAGAACCCCGTCGAGACCGGGTCGATGAACACCAGGTCGCTGTGGCGCAGCAGGGTCTGCTCGTTGTCCGCGAGCCCGTAGGGCGGCGGCAGCAGGGCGCCGGCGTCGCCCATGAGCACCCGCCGCGGGCCGAGCAGGCCCAGGTGCAGCCAGACGCTGGACGAGCCCGGCCCGCCGTTGAACGCGAACGTGACCGGCCGGGCGGGATCCTGCTCGCCGTCCGCCCCGGCCGTGTACGCGGCCACGAACACCTCGGCCTTGGCCGCCGCGCCGGTGAACTTGTCGTCGTCGCCGTGCTCCTCGACCCGGAGCACGAGCCGCCCGGCGGTGACCGTGTACCGGAGCTCGGCCCCGCCGGCCCTCACCGAGTGCTGGGTGGTCACCAGGTCGTCAGCGGGCTCCTCGCCTGCCCGGCCGCCCTCGCCGGCCGCCCCGGCGCCCGCGCCCGGCGCCGGGGCGTCGCGCCGCTCGTCGTCTGGCACGCGAGCGAGGATACCGGCCGCCCGGTGCCGTCCCGCAACCGGCCGCCTCCCCCCGTCGTCCCCAGGGCATGAGAATCAGCTCTACGCCAGCGGGCCGGCTGGCCGCGCTGCTCACGGCGGGCATCGTCACGGCCATGGCGCCGGCCCCGGCGTCGGCCAGCCCGGGCGCGGCCTCCGCGCCGGGCCCGGCGGCGCGCCCGTTCCCGTCGGCGGGGCTCTGGTCGGCGTCGTTCACCAGCCCCCGGCACGGGTACGGCTACTTCATCCAGGCGGCGGGAACCCGGTGCCATGGCATCGTGGCCCGCACCATCGACGGCGGCGCCCGGTTCACGCGGCCCGTGGTGGTGCGCGCCTGGCCGTGCGCAGGCGGCGTGCCGTGGCAGGTTCACATCGCGGCCAGCGACCGCGGTGACGTGTTCCTGTACGGGCCTGGCCTGTACGCCAGCCACGACGGCGGCGCGACGTGGTCGCGCATCCCGATGCCCGGGACCGTGCTCGGGGTGTCGGCGGTCGGCCGCTCGGTCTGGCTGCTCCGCCAGGTCTGCGTGCCGCGCGCGCTCGCGTTCTGTCACCTGCGCGTGCTGATCTCCGCCGACGGCGGCCGCCGGTGGCGCCAGCCCGCCGCGCAGCCGTGGCGACCGGGCCGCTACGAGCAGTCCGGTGCCGAGCTGGTGCGCACCGGGCCCTCATCCGGCTACGTCGTGCTGCCGCCCGGCTTCGATGTCGCCCGCGGCCACGGCGCCGGGACGGCTCCGCTGCTGGCGACCAGCGACGGCGGGAAGTCCTGGGCCCGCCGTCGCGTCCCGTGCGCCAGGTCGATGACGGCGGTGCTGCTGGCCGCCGTGCCCGGCGGCCGTTCCAGGCTGGCCGCCGTGTGCGCGGGGCAGCCGGCGATGTTCCGCCAGGCCAAGATGATCGCGGTGTCCGGCGACGCGGGGCGGACCTGGACCGTGCACAGGCCGTGCCCACTGAATCCGAACAAGGGCTTGCGCTGCCTGCTCGACCTCGGCTACGCGAGCCAGATCGCCTCGCCCCGGCCCGGCACGATCTTCCTGGCCGGCGTCCACGTCTCGCTCGACGCCTCGAGGGACGGTGGCCGGGCCTGGCACCTCGTCGAGCCGCCGCCCGAGGGCACGTTCACGGACCCGGAGGAACTGGAGCTGGGCTTCCTCAGCCGGTCCGCGGGCTTCCTGCTCGGCCTGGACCAGCGGCACAACCGCGGCATCGCGCTCTGGCGCACCGCCGACGGCGGCCGGACCTGGCACGAGGTGATCCCGGCCCTGGGATGACCGCCGACGGCGTGATCGCGCGGCGCCTGGCGGCGCACCGGATCCCGGCTGGCGGCATCATCCCGGATGGCGGCATCGGCGAGCCGGTGCCGTCAGCGAGCGCGCGCGCGGGCCGCGGCGACCAGGGCGCGGAACAGGCCGGGGTCGTCGCCGGCCTCCGGGTGCCACTGCACGCCATAGGCGAACGGGTGGGCCGACGGGTCGGCGAGCTCGACGGCCTCGACGATCCCGTCCTCGGCCCACGCGGTGGCGACCAGCCCGGGGGCGAGCCGGTCCACCGCCTGGTGGTGGTGGGTGGGCACGGCGACCGCGGCGCCGGGATCGCCCGCCCGGCCACGGGCGCCGAGCAGGCCGGCCAGGCGGCTGGCCGGGTCGACGGTCACCTTGTGCTCGCCCATCGCGCCCGGCACCGGGGAGTGGCCGTCGTGCCCGACCACGTCCGGCAGGTGCTGGATCAGGGTGCCGCCGAGCGCGACGTTCATCACCTGCATCCCGCGGCAGATGCCGAGGACCGGGATGCCGCCGTCCAGCGCCGCGCGCAGCAGCGCGATCTCCGCAGCGTCGCGGTCCGGCCTGGTGACGGTGTGCGGGCCGGGCTCCTGCCCGTACCGGGCCGGGTCGACGTCCGGCCCGCCCGAGATGATCAGCCCGTCGAGCCGGCCGGCCGGGGCCAGCGCGCCCGGGACCGGCGGGAGCACGACCGGCGCGCCGCCGGCGGCGGCGACCTGGTCCACGTAGCGCTGGGGGACCAGGGTGGCCGTCATGTCCCACGATCCCCACCTGGCCCGCTCGCAGTAGCCGCTGATGCCGATCAGCGGCCGCCCGGCGGCGTTCACAGCGGCGTCACGTAGGCGCCGCTGATCCCGCCGTCAACCAGGAACTGGGAGGCGGTGATGAACGAGGAGTCGTCGCTGGCCAGGAACGCCACGGCCGCCGCGATCTCCTCGGGCTCGGCGAACCGGCCCATCGGGATGTGGACGAGCCGGCGGGCGGCCCGCTCCGGGTCCTTGGCGAACAACTCGCGCAGCAGCGGGGTGTTGACCGGCCCGGGGCACAGCGCGTTCACCCGGATGCCCTCGCGGGCGAACTGCACGCCGAGCTCGCGGGTCATCGCGAGCACGCCGCCCTTGGAGGCGGTGTAGGAGATCTGCGAGGTGGCCGCGCCCATCACGGCGACGAACGAGGCGGTGTTGATGACCGATCCCTTGCCCTGCCGGAGCATGTGCGGGATCACGTGCTTGCAGCACAGGTAGACCGAGGTGAGGTTGACCTCCTGGACGCGCCGCCACGCCTCGATCCCGGTGGCCAGGATCGAGTCGTCCTCAGGCGGGGAGATCCCGGCGTTGTTGAACGCGATGTCGATCCGGCCGAGCTCGGCGGCGACCTGGTCGAAGAGCCCGCGGACGTCGTCCTCGCAGGAGACGTCGGCGGCGATGAACCGGCCGCCGGCCTCCTGCGCGGCGGCCTTGCCCGCGGTCTCGTCGATGTCGACGGCGACCACGGTGGCTCCCTCGGCGGCCAGCCGCCGGGCCGACGCCAGCCCGATCCCGCTGCCCGCGCCGGTGACGACCGCGACCCGGTCCTGCAAGCGCTGCATTCGCCCTGCCCTTCGATGTGCCGCGGACCTCCGGCCCCCGGGGAACCGCCGGCCCCCGGGAGCCGGTCAGTCCTGGGTGGAGATGAACACGTTCTTAGTCTCGGTGAACGCGTCCAGCGCGTCCGGCCCGAGCTCACGGCCGAGCCCGGACTTCTTGAAGCCGCCGAACGGCGTCCAGTACCGCACCGAGGAGTGGGAGTTCACCGACAGGTTGCCGGTCTCGACCGCCCTGGCCACCCGGATCGCGCGGCCGACGTCGCGCGTCCAGATCGAGCCGGACAGGCCGTACGGCGTGTCGTTGGCGATCTCGATCGCCTCGGCCTCGTCCTCGAACGGGGTGACCGTGACCACCGGCCCGAAGATCTCCTCCCGGTAGGCGGGGGCGTCGAAGCTCACCGGCGCGAGCACGGTCGGCGGGAACCAGTAGCCGGGGCCGGACGGCGCGCTGCCGCGGAACGCGACCGGGGCGCCGTCGGGCACGTAGGACTGGACGTGGGCGCGGTGGGCGGCCGAGATCAGCGGCCCCATCTCGGTCCGCTCTGAGCGCGGGTCGCCGACCCGCACGCCCTTGACCGCCGGCTCGAACAGCTCCATGAACCGGTCGAAGGCCCGCCGCTGCACCAGGATCCGGGACCGGGCGCAGCAGTCCTGGCCCGCGTTGTCGAAGACCGCGTACGGCGCGGTGGCCGCGGCCTTCTCCAGGTCGGCGTCGGCGAACACGATGTTCGCGCTCTTGCCGCCGAGCTCCAGCGTGAGCCGCTTGATGTGGCGGGCGCACCCGGCCATGATCTGCTGGCCGACCTCGGTCGAGCCGGTGAAGACGATCTTTCCGACGTCCGGGTGGTCCACCAGGCGCTGGCCGACCACCGAGCCCTTGCCCGGCAGGACCTGGAGCACGCCCTCGGGCAGGCCCGCCTCGGCCGCGATCTCGGCGATTCGCAGCGCCGTCAGCGGCGTCATCTCCGCGGGCTTGGCGACCACGGCGTTCCCGGCGGCCAGGGCCGGGGCCATTCCCCAGGACAGGATCGGCATCGGGAAGTTCCACGGCACGATCAGCCCGACCACGCCGATCGGCTCGGCGAACGTCACGTCCAGCCCGCCGGCCACCGGGATCTGCCTGCCGCAGAGCCGCTCCGGCGCGGCCGCGTAGTACTGCAGCACGTCGCGGACCTGCCCCGCCTCCCATGCCGCGGCGGTGACCGGATGGCCCGAGTTGGCGACCTCGAGGTCGGCGAGCTCGCCGGCGTGCGCCTCCACCGCGGCGGCGAACGCCCGCAGCAGCGCGGCCCGGTCCCCCGGCGCCACCTCCCGCCAGGCGCGCTGCGCCGCCCGTGCCCGGGCGATGGCCGCGTCCGCCTCCTCGGCGCTGGCCTCGGGCACCGTCCGCACCGGCTCCTCGGTCGCCGGGTTGATCACGGTGTACTCAGACGCCGACGTCACTGTCGCCCCCCACCTTGTTGTCGTCCCGCCGCCGCGTTGTCGTCCCGCCGCCGCGGGCTACAGCCGTTCGAAGCCGCGGTGCAGCTCCCAGTCGGTCACGGCGGCGTCGAACGCGGCCAGCTCCACCCTGGCGTAGTTCGCGTAATGGCTGATCACGTCCTGGCCGAACGCCTGCTTGGCGAGGGTGCTGCCCTCCCACAGCGCGAGCGCGTCGCGCAGGGTGTGCGGCACCTTGGGGCCGTCGTCGGCGTAGGCGTTCCCGGTGAACGCGGCCTCCAGCGGCAGCTCGTTGTCGATCCCGTGCAGCCCGGCCGCGATCATCGCGGCGATTGCCAGGTACGGGTTCACGTCCCCGCCGGGCGTCCGGTTCTCCACCCGCAGCGACCGGCCGCGGCCGACCAGCCGCAGCGCGCAGGTCCGGTTGTCCACCCCCCAGCGGACCGCAGTCGGGGCGAAGCTGCCCGGCACGTACCGCTTGTAGGAGTTGACGTTCGGCGCGTAGAGCAGGGTGAGCTCGCGCATCGCGGCGAGCTGCCCGGCCAGGAAGTGCTCGCCCAGGCGGGACAAGCCGTGCGGCCCATCGCCGGCGAGGACCGGCTCGCCCTCGGTCCCGGGCTGGCCGCCCGGGCCGGGGGCGGCGCCCGCCGCGCGCAGCGACAGGTGGATGTGGCAGGAGTTGCCCTCCCGCAGGTTCGGCTTGGCCATGAACGTCAGGGCCATGCTCTCCTGCGCGGCGATCTCCTTCGCGCCGGTCTTGTAGATCGAGTGGTTGTCGCAGGTGGTCACCGCGTCGGCGTAGCGGAACGCGATCTCGTGCTGGCCGAGGTTGCACTCGCCCTTGGCGGATTCCACGTACATGCCCGCGCCGGCCATCCCGCCGGTGATCCGGCGGAGCAGCGGCTCGATCCGAGAGGTGCCGAGGATCGAGTAGTCCACGTTGTACAGGTTGGCCGGGACCAGGTCCCGGTACCCCTTGGCGGCAGCCTGCTCGTAGCTGTCGCGATAGACGATGAACTCCAGCTCGGTGCCGGCGATCGCCACCCAGCCCCGCTCGGCCAGCCGGGCGACCTGAGCCTGCAGGATCTGGCGCGGTGAGGCGACGACGGGCGAGCCGTCGAACCACGTCAGGTCGGCGAGCAGCAGCGCGGTGGCGGGCAGCCAGGGCACCCGCCGCAGCGTGGACAGGTCCGGCCTGAGCACGAAGTCCCCGTAGCCGCGCTCCCAGGAGCTCATCTCGTACCCGGCGACGGTGTTCATCTCGACGTCGACCGCGAGCAGGTAGTTACAGCCCTCCGCGCCGTGCGCCGCCACCTCGTCGAGGAAGAACTCGGCCGACAGGCGCTTGCCCTGCAGGCGCCCTTGCATGTCGGTGAACGCGAGGATCACCGTGTCGATCTCGCCCGAGCCGGCGGCGGCCCGGAGCTGATCCAGGCTGAGCATCCCCGGCCTCGGCTGCCTGGCGGCGCCGTCGCCGCCCGGACTGTGCGTCATGTGGTCCCCATCGTGTTCCGCGGCCCGTACCGACTCTACGCGGGCGCCCGCCTAGAGCTGCTCCAGCTCTCGCTCGATGGCGGCCAGCTCCTCCGGAGTGCCCTGGACCTTCGGCCCGGTGAACCAGTTCCGCGCGGACACGGCCCAGTAGATGCCGGCGAAGCCGATCACCACCAGGACGGCGACCACGGTGTAGTTGAAGTCCTTGACCGTGATCGGGCTGGCCGTTGGCAGCATGAACAGGATCGTGATGAAGGCCACCCAGGTCACCGCGATCCAGCCGATGAGGTAGCTCCACCGGCCCAGGTGCCACGGACCGCGCTCGAAGGCCGCGCCCAGCCGCAGCCGCAGGAACGTGGGCAGCACGTAGGCGATGTACAGGCCGATCACCGCGATCGAGGTCACTGCCGCGTAGGCGGTCGCGTTCCACAGGTACGGCAGGCCGAGGATCAGCGCGCCGACGACGGCGAGCCAGATCGCGTTGGTGGGGGTGCGGGTCCGCTTGTTCACCGTGTGCCAGATCCGCGAGCCGGGCAGCGCGCCGTCCCGGGAGAACGCGTAGATCATCCGGGAGTTCGCGGTCACCGACGACATGCCGCAGAACAGCTGGGCGCCGATCGCGACCAGCAGCAGCAGCCGGCCGGTGACCGAGCCCGCCGCGTCGACGAAGATCTGGGCCGGCGCGACGGTGGCGCTGACCTCCTTGGCGTAGTTCTGGATCGCGAACGTGACGCCGATCAGCAGCACCCAGCCGGCGAACAGCGAGATCACGATCGACATCACGATGCCGCGCGGGCCCGACCGGGCGGCGCTGTGGGTCTCCTCGGTCATGTGCGCCGACGCGTCGTACCCGGTGAAGGTGTACTGCGCGAGCAGCAGGCCGATCAGCACCACGTAGATGGTGCTGTGCCAGCCGGTGTTGTTGACGATCGAGGTGAACACCGTGTGCGCCGACTGGTGGTGCGCCGGCACGAACGCCAGCACGCCGACGATGACCAGCACGCCGAGGATGTGCCACCAGACGCTCACGTCGTTCAGCAGCGCGACCAGGCGGATGCCGAACTGGTTGAGCAGGCCGTGCACGAGCAGCACGATCGCGAAGATCGTGATCGTCTCCCAGGGGGCCAGGCCCAGCCCGAACTGCACGTTCAGGAAGGCGTTGATGAAGAAGGCCGCGCCGAAGTCGATGCCCGCGGTCACTGCCACCTGGCCGAGGAAGTTGAACCAGCCGGTGAACCAGGACCAGGCGGCCCCGTTCTGCCGCGCGAGCTTGGCCGCCCAGTAGTACAGGCCGCCCGCCGTGGGGTAGCTGGAGCAGACCTCGGCCATGGCCAGGCCCACGAACAGGGTCATGATGCCGACCACCGGCCAGCCCCAGACGATGACCGCGGGGCCGCCGGTGTTCATGCCGTAGCTGTAGAGCGTCAGGCAGCCGGACAGGATCGAGATGATCGTGAACGAGACGGCGAAGTTCGAGAAGCCCGACATCCGCCGCAGCAGCTCCTGGGCGTAGCCGAGCTTGTGCAGGGTCTCCTCATCGCTCAAGGCGGCCTGGGCGGAGGCCTGGTCACGGACCGACACGGGTGCTCCTTCGGTCGTCGGCGGGCCGGGGAGCGTGCCCGCTGCGTGGGGACTAGCGGAGTCGAGGTTTAATGGTCTAATATCAGACCAATGATGGCGGAGGCGCGACGAAAGTCAAGACTTCCGGCCAGAAAGATCGCCAAGCTCCGTAGACTCCGGCACGCGGGTTAGGGGAGGCCCGCGTGTCGGACTTGGCGCGCTCGTGAGGCGGTGGCGTGGGCGTGGACCTGAGTGGCGTGCTCCGCCCGGTGCGCCAGGGCAACGCCTTCGAGGAGACCGTCGAGCGCCTGCTGACCGTGATCAAGCTCGGCCTGATCGCGCCCGGAGAGCGGTTCCCGCCCGAGCGCGAGCTCGCCGCCCAGCTGGGGATCAGCCGCCTCACCCTCCGCGAGGCGATCCGCGAGCTCGCCGCGGCGGGTTACGTCGAGTCGCGGCGCGGCCGCTTCGGCGGCACGTTCATCACCTACACCAGGCCCGCGCCGAGCGTCGGCGACCTGCGGCGGCTCGCGCAGGAGGACGGGGACAAGCTGACCGACGCGCTCACCTTCCGCTACGCGGTCGAGACCGGGGCGGCCGACATGCTCGCCCAGCAGGTCGCCGCCGGGAACGGCGCGGCGGCCCAGCCGGCTGCTGCGCTCGCGACCGCCGGGTGCGATCCGCCGGCGCCCGCGGCCTCCCGGCGGGAGGTCCTGCTCGCGCGGCTGGCCGAGGTGAACGGCGCCAGCCCGCAGGAGTACCGCAGGCTGGACACGCTGTTCCACCTGTCGATCGCCGAGCTGACCGGCTCTAGCCTGCTCGCCGCCTCCTGCGCCGAGGCCAGGATGCGCCTGAACGACCTGCTCAACGCGATCCCCGTGCTCAGGCGGAACATCACCCACTCCGCCGCGCAGCACGCCGCGATCGTGGACGCGATCCTCGCGGGCGATCCGGAGCGCGCGCGGATCGCGGTGGCCGAGCACCTGGCGGGCACCGGCGCGCTGCTGCGCGGCTTCCTCGGCTAGCCGGGGCGCCGCAGCCCGGCCCGTCACGCCCGGCCCGTTAGGCGCGGCTGGCTCCGGCCCGCCCGGCCGGGCGGATCACCGCCGATCCGGCGCGCCGCCCAGAAATGCGAACGTTCCGGTGCAGACTACTGGCCATGCGCACGAGCATCGCATTCCCCGGCGCGGCCCTGGTCGCGGTGGCGGCTCCCCTCGCGGTGGCGGCTCCCCTCGCTGTGGCCGGTTCCCTGGCGAGCGGCCTGCCGCTGGCGGGCGGCCACCCGGTCACGGCACCGCGCCGGGCCGCCCTCCGGGCGGGCCCGGGCACGGACTGGCCGACCTACCACCTCAACGCGGCCCGGGCCGGCGCGGTCCCGGGCCTGCACCGCGCCGGGCGCCTGTTCATCCACTGGTCGAAGCGCCTGGACGGCGCGGTCTACGGGCAGCCGCTGGTGCTCGGCGACGTGGTGATCGCCGCGACTGAGCGCGACACCGTCTATGGCCTGTCCCGGGCCAGCGGCGCGGTGCTCTGGCGCCGCCGGATCGGCACGCCGCTGCCGCTGAGCGCCCAGCCCTGCGGCGACATCAACCCGCTGGGGATCACGAGCACCCCGGTGTACGACCCGGCGACCCGGCTGGTCTACGCGCTGGCGCAGGACGGCACCGCCCGGCACCGGCTCGTCGGCCTCGACCCGGTGACCGGCGCGGTCCGGTACCACCGGCTGGTGCCATCCCCGGACCGCAACCCGTACTACGACCAGCAGCGCGGCGCGCTCGCCTACGGCAGCGGCCGCATCTACGTGCCCTTCGGCGGTCACGATGGAGACTGCGGGCCCTACGTCGGCGCCGTGGTCGGCATGCCCGACCACGGCCGCGCCCGGATCGTCTCCTACCGGGTGCCGGCCCTCAGGATGGCCGGGATCTGGGCGCCGGCCGGGCCGGTGATCACGGCGAGCGGCGACGTCTACGTCGGCGTCGGCAATGGCGCCGCGGTCGGCCCGCCCTACGACGGCAGCGACTCGGTGACCTGGCTGTCGCCCCGGCTGCGGCGGGTCGGCCTGTTCGCGCCGGCGACGTGGGCCTCGGACAACGCGGCCGACCTGGACCTCGGCTCGGCGTCGCCCGCGCTGCTGCCCGGAGGGCTGATGCTGGCGGTGGGCAAGAGCGGCACGGGCTACCTGCTGCGCTCCCGGCACCTGGGGGGCGTCGGCGGGCAGATCTTCAGCCTGCCCATCTGCCCGGCCTGGGGCGGCGACGCGGTCTCCGGGAGCACCGTCTACGTGCCGTGCGGCAGCGGCGGGATCGCGGCGGTCGCGGTCGCGCGCGGCCGGGCGCGGGTGCTGTGGCGGGGCCCGGCGCCGGCGAACGGCTCGCCCGTCGTCGGCGGCGGCGCCGTCTGGACGCTGGACGTCACCGCCGGAGTGCTGTACGAGGTCGGCCAGGCCACCGGGCGGGTACGGCACAGCATCCGGCTGGGCTCGGCGCTGCCGCACTTCGCGTCGCCGTCGCTGTCCGGCCGGCTGATCCTGGTCGGCACGATGCGCGGCGTCGTCGCGGTCTTCGGCGCGTAGCGAGCGTGGCGCGCCCGGCCGGTGAGGGCGCCGCCGCCCGGGGCCGCGTGGCCTTGCTCCGCTGGGCCAGGTCGCAGGGAGCCGCCGACGGGTACGTCGCGAAGGCGCGCGGTCCTTGGTGGAGCGCGGGCCTGCGCGAGCCCGCTCTGATCCTGGCGACGTACATGGCGCGGCGGCCGCCGGCGCTTGTCCGCAAGGTCGTGGCGGCCAGGCAGATCAACATCGCCCACGGCGGTTCCCGTGGGTCACGGAGCGCAGGGAGCCCGCGGCGTGCGAGGTCGAGGCAGCCATCGTGGCCACGGCGGCGATGCACGCGATGCGGCGCACCGAGACGCGGCGGCGGACCGGGGGCAAGAACCGGCAGGAACAGCTGGTGAAGGATCTCCTGCGCACGGAGTGCGGGTACCGGGAGGTCGCACCGCGCAAGATCGCAAATCTGTTCAACGCGCCCGGACCCGGAGAAGCCCGGGTCATGGCCAGGCCCCCTTGACCAGCAGTGGAGTGCCGTCGTCACGCTGGGGCCCAGGCGGGCGGGCCCGCCGGGCGCGTACGAGGCCGGCCCGAGGAGCGCCCGGCCGGGGGCCGGTTTGCGGGCCGGGAACTAATTACGGCACACTGATGTTGTGAAAAGCGTGGGTCAGGCGGGCGTGGTCGGCGCCGCCCGGGACCGGGAGCAGGCGCGCTCCCCGGGTGCCGAGCGGCGGACCCGTGCCCGCGTGGCCCGGCTGATCCTGGAGAACGGGCCGGTGACCGCCTCGGCCCTGGGCGCCTGCCTGGGGCTGACGCCGGCGGCGGTCCGCCGCCACCTGGATCACCTGCTGGCCGAGGGCATGATCGAGAGCCGGGCCGCCCGCGCCTACGGGAGCCGGGGTCGGGGCCGTCCGGCCCGGGTCTTCGTGATCACCGACGCCGGCCGCGGCGCCTTCGAGCACGCCTACGACGACCTGGCCGCCAGCGCCCTGCGGTTCCTGGCCGAACGGGCCGGGCCGGAGGCCGTCGCGGAGTTCGCCCGCCGGCAGGTGGCCGAGCTGGAGCTGCGGTACCGGCCGGTGGTCGCCGCGGCGCCGGCCGCGGCGAAGGTCCGGGCGCTCGCCCGCGCGCTCTCCGCCGACGGCTACGCCGCGTCCGCCATGACGGTGCGCCCGGCCAGGGGAGCCCCCTGGCGGGCGGGCCGGGCCAGGACGGCCCCGGTGGTGCCCGCGGGCGAGCAGCTGTGCCAGCATCACTGCCCGGTGGCGCACGTGGCCGCGGAGTACCCGCAGCTGTGCGAGGCCGAGACCGAGGCGTTCGGCCGGCTGCTGGGCGCCCCCGTGCAGCGCCTGGCCACGATCGCCCACGGCGACGGCGTCTGCACCACCCACGTGACAGCTCCATCACTAGGCCGGAGGGACCTCACCGCATGACCACCACAGAGCGCCCCGTGCTTGAGGGGCTCGACCGGTACAAGTTCGGCTGGGCCGACACGGACATCGCCGGCGCCAGCGCGCGCCGCGGCCTGTCCGAGGAGGTCGTGCGCGACATCTCGGCGAAGAAGAACGAGCCCGAGTGGATGCTGGAGCTGCGGCTGAAGGGCCTGGACCTGTTCACCCGCAAGCCCCTGCCCGCCTGGGGCGCGGACCTGTCCGGCATCGACTTCGGCAACATCAAGTACTTCGTGCGCTCCACCGAGAAGCAGGCGGCGAGCTGGGACGAGCTGCCCCCGGACATCAAGAGCACCTACGACCGGCTCGGCATCCCCGAGGCGGAGAAGCAGCGCCTGATCGCCGGCGTGGCCGCCCAGTACGAGTCGGAGGTCGTCTATCACAAGATCCGCGAGGACCTGGAGCGCAAGGGCGTGATCTTCCTCGACACCGACACCGCGCTCAGGGAGCACCCGGACCTGTTCCGCGAGTACTTCGCGACCGTGATCCCGGTCGGGGACAACAAGTTCGCCGCGCTGAACACCGCGGTCTGGAGCGGCGGCTCGTTCATCTACGTCCCCAAGGGCGTGCACGTCGACATCCCGCTGCAGGCCTACTTCCGGACCAACACCGAGAACATGGGCCAGTTCGAGCGGACCCTGATCATCGCCGACGAGGGGTCCTACGTGCATTACGTGGAGGGCTGCACCGCCCCGATCTACTCGTCCGACTCGCTCCACTCGGCGGTCGTGGAGATCATCGTGAAGCCCGGCGCGCGGTGCCGGTACACGACGATCCAGAACTGGTCGACGAACGTGTACAACCTGGTGACCAAGCGGGCCGTCGCGCACGCGGGCGCCACGATGGAGTGGATCGACGGGAACATCGGCTCGAAGGTCACGATGAAGTACCCGGCGGTCTACCTGATGGGCGAGCACGCGCGCGGCGAGACCCTCTCGGTCGCGTTCGCCGGTGCCGGCCAGCACCAGGACGCGGGGGCGAAGATGGTGCACTGCGCTCCGCACACGTCCTCCACGATCGTCTCCAAGTCGGTCGCCCGCTCGGGCGGGCGGACGTCGTACCGGGGCCTGGTCCAGGTCCAGGAGGGCGCCGAGCACTCCAGGTCCACGGTCAAGTGCGACGCCCTGCTGGTGGACACGGTCAGCCGGTCCGACACCTACCCGTACGTGGACGTCCGCGAGGACGACGTGGAGATGGGGCACGAGGCCACGGTCTCGAAGATCTCCGAGGACCAGCTCTTCTACCTGATGAGCCGCGGCATGACCGAGGACGAGGCGATGGCCACGATCGTCCGCGGGTTCGTCGAGCCGATCGCCCGCGAGCTGCCGATGGAGTACGCGCTCGA
>JAJPIV010000121.1 GCA_021324595.1 Actinomycetota bacterium
CCCGGCCTAGGCCGGGATGTCGAACTTCGGGATGTTCCAGCCGGAGATGCTGATGACCGGCGCGGCGCCTTGCAGGTCGGCCGAGCTCCAGGTGACCGTCAGGGTCTGGGACTCGCCGGGGAACAAGGTGATGTCGTTGCCCGTCCAGATCGCGGACGGCAGCTCGTTGTCGCCCGGCAGCTCGCCGCCCGAGGATGTGCCGCGGCGGATGTCCGCCCGGACCAGGAACGCCACGGCCGAGCCCGAGGTGTTCGTGATCGTGACCGTCGTGAGCCGGTCGGCGCCGGCCGGGCCGGCCTGGTCCACGGTCGCCGCGGTCGCCGAGACGCCGCCCTGCGGCAGCGTCCGCAGGCCGGTGAGGTCGGCGTACTGGGTCATCGTGGCCTGCGGCTGGCCGAGCGTCTTGGACCAGTCCACGACGTCCGGCGTGGTGGACAGCCAGTAGACGTTGCGATCCACCAGCGTCCCGTCCTGCTTGAGCTGCAGCTCCACGAAGTAGGTGGTCCCGGCCGGGGTCGTGGGCACCTTCGGGGTCAGCACGCCGGTCAGCACCTGCTGGCTGGCCAGGGTGATGCCGCTGGCGGTCTGGTCGTCCAGCACGGCCCCGGCGAGGCTGTACACCGTGGCCTCGACCGAGAGCCCGGACTGGGTGGCACCGCCCAGGTTGTCGACGGTGACGGTGCCGGAGTCCAGCGCGTACAGGGCGTGCAGCGGGCGGTTGGCCTCCTGAGCGCCGAAATACGCCCCGGACTGGTCGCCATCGGCGTTGTACAGCTGCCAGAGCAGGCTGGGCCATCCCTTGTTCATCTGCCAGTAGATCGTCCCGGTGGATGGCAGCGGCCCGTTCCCGGCGTGGTCGATGTACGCCTCGAACTGCGCGCGGGTGTCCTCATAGTCCTGGGCCTGAGCCTCCTCGACGTACTGCGCCAGCCCGGACCAGGCGCCGTAGCGGCTGCTGAGGGCCGTGTCGAAGTGGCACAGGGTGCCGAACGAGTAGCCGGTCTTGCAGCGCGGCTCGTAATTCAGGTGGTACTGGTTGTACTTGGGGTCCTGCCACAGGTTCGACAGGTCCGTCGCGGACATGAACCGGCTGAGCGAGTCCATCGTCGGCACCGTGTCGCCCGCGCTCTCCTCGCTGTCATAGCCCCAGGCCGCCCCGGCGTTGGTGACGGTCGGGTCGGTGCCGAGATGCGCGGTGTCGTACCAGTAGTCCGGCGGGACCCAGTCGTACGGCCCCTCCTTCTCCCCCGAGACTCCGAGCGTCGGGGTCGACTTGTACTCGGCCGACGCGATCAGCGGGGTCTGCGGCCAGAAGTCCGCGGCCTGGAAGCCGGCCTCGGACACCGACTCCTGCTGCGCGCTCGGCTGGTTGTCCGACCACTGGAAGCTGAACACGCTCGGGTGGTTCCGCAGGTTCACCCCGATCGTCTGCGCCGAGTTCTGCAGGACCGCCAGCTGCGCCTGGGTCAGGGTGCCGCTGACCTGCCAGGCGTCGCAGCACTGGAACCCGGCGTTCACCAGGATCCCGGCCTGGTCCATCTGCTCGAACCAGTCGGCCGGCATGATGTGGCCCTCCAGCCGGATCGCGTTGACGCCCATCGCCTTCATCAGCGCGATCTGCCGTGCCGTGTCCGCCGCTGAGTAGTGCAAGAACAGGTTCGGATCCCAGCCGCCGCCGCGGATCACGATCGGCACGCCGTTGATCTTGAACGCCCGCGCGCCGCTCGGCTCGATCGCGTTCGACCCGGTGAGGTACGAGGTGACCGTCCGGATGCCGAAGGTGCCGGTGGTCGAGTTGTACTGGGTGCTGCCCTGGGAGACGGTCACTCCCAGGGTGTACAGGGGCTGCGCGCCGAGCTGGTACGGCCACCAGACCTGCGGGTTGGCGATGGTCAAGTTGGGGTAGCCGCTTGGCGCGAACGTGACGGTCTGGGTGGCATCCGCCGGCACGGTCACCGGCTGGCTGTCGGTGATCGGCGTGCCGCCGCCTGGCGGGGTGATGGTCGCGGTCACCGTCGCGGCCTGGCTGACCGAGGTGTAGTTCGTCACGTCGGTCTTGACCGTCAGCGCCGCGCTGGACAGGTCAGCCGCGTCACTCTGGTTCACGTGCGAGTTCCCGACCGCCAGAGCCCCGTCCACCTGGAGCTGGACCGGGAACTGGATGCCCGTCATGTTGTCCGGCGGGATCTGGGTCCAGTCGACGTTGTCCAGCGTGTACATCGACGTCGGGTCGTTCGGGTTGACCTCGATCGCCAGCGAGTTCGTCCCGCTCACGATCAGCGGCGTGATGTCGAATGTGAACCTCGTGTAATCACCGGTCACCGTCGCCGGCGTGGCCACCTCGGTCCCGTTGACCCAGACGCTGGCCGACCCGACCACGCCGTTGATGATGAGCGTCGCCGTCTGCCCGGGCGCCAGGTCCGGCGTGAAGTCGGTGCGCCACCACCACGGCACGTCGAACAGGCTCACCGAGTCGGAGCCGATCTTGTTCATGTAGCCGTAGCACAGCTGCATGTTGTTGCTGAAGAACACGCTGCTCGTGCTGCTGGTGCCCTGGTTGACCGGCTGCAGCGCCGGGTCGCCCGGGCACCGGCCGTTCTGCACCAGAGCCTCGATCTCCGTCCCCGGCGCGCCCGCGTCGTCGTTGCTCACCGGCAGCCAGCCCGCCGTGCTGAAGCCGGGCGCGGATATCTGCGCCCCGGTCGCGGACGTGCTGGCGCTGCTGAGCACCTCCCATCCGGAGGCTCCCAGGTCGGTGATGTCGCTGGCCCCGGTGCCCGTGGGCGAGGCGGACGCGGGATGCGAGGCGGCTCGCCTCGGCCCGTGTCCGGCTCGTGCCGGATGGCCGCCCGCCGCCTGCGGCGGCCGCACCGCGGCGCCGGATGTCAGGAGCGCCGCGGCCAGCGCGCCAGCGCAGAGGAGGAGCCGGATCACGCGCAGGTCCCGTCTCATCGCCGACTCCGATCCGCGGCGTGCGCCGCCACGCATGCATCCGGCAGCCCGGTAGGGACGACCGGTTTATTTGTATGCCTGTCATACAAATTTTGTCAACGGGTCCCGGCGGGCAATTTCGGTACCGCCGGCCTCCGAGGGATCCGGTCAGGCCTCTATGCGCGCGAGCACGTCGTCGCGCGCGCGCGCCAGGCCGGCCGCCAGGCCGCCGAGGACCACGGCGTCCCCGCCGAGCTCGGACGCCCTGATGGGCGGGGGCTCCAGTTCAAGCAGTTCGCCGAGCCTGCGCCGAATTGGCTGGATGAGCAGGTCGGCATTGCTCCCCACCCCGCCGCCCAGCACGATCAGGCCCGGGTCGAGGACGGCGATCACCGCGGCCAGCGCCCGGGCCAGGTGGCCGGCCTCGGCGCGCACGACCCGCGCCGCGGCCCGGTCCCCCGCTCGAGCCGCGGCGAACACCTGCTCCGCCGATTCAGCGCCCAGGCCGCGCCCGCGCGCGGCGGCCAGCACGCCGTCGGCGGACGCGACGGTCTCCAGCAGGCCGTGCCGCCGGACTTCCGCCCGGCCGACGGGCGGTGGCGATCCTTCCGCGACCGGCAGGAAGGAGATCTCGCCGGCCCGGCCGCTCGACCCCCGGTACAGCTGGCCACCGATCACCACGCCCATGCCGATCCCGGTGCCGACCGAGACGAAGACGAAGTTGTCCTGGCCAGCGCCCGCCCCGTGCGCCTGCTCGGCGACGGTGGCGAGGTTGACGTCGTTGTCGAGGGTGAACCTGCCGCCCAGGCGCTCACGGAGGACGCCGACGGATCCCGGCCGGTCCCAGCCGGGCAGGTTGGGAGCCGCCACGATCCGCTCCGCCGCGGCCTCGTAGATGCCAGGAGTGCCCACCACGGTGTGCGTGACGTCGGCGTACCGGACGCCCGCCTGGCCGGCGCACGCCCCGGCCAGGTCGGCGATCTGGCCGGCCAGGGCCTGCGGGTCGTGCCCCCGGGCCCGCTGCTGGACCCTGGCGGCGACGTCGCCCGACAGGTCGGACAGCGCCAGCCGGATCCAGGCCGCCCCGACATCCACCGCCATGGCCCAGCCCGCGTCCGGGCGGATCCGGTACAGCCTCGGCGCCCGGCCCACCTGCCCCATCCGGTGCCCGACCTGGCTGATCAGCCCGGCCCGCTCCAGGCTGCCGAGCGCCAGCCCGATGGTCGCCTTCGACAGCCCGGTCGCCGCCACGAGCTGCGACGCGGACGCCTGGCCCAGGCTCCTGATGCGGTCATAGACCGCCCGCTCGTTCATGACCCGGACGACAGCGGTCGTGGTCGCGACCACCCGGTCCGGCATGGCGCTCAGCCTAGCGGCGGCGCCGGGCATGACCGGAATCCGCCTCCCGGACGCCGATCCGCGGACCCGATGGCAGCGCCCCGGGTGCGGCCACTAGCGTGGGCACCCGGGCGCGCCCATGCCCAAGGACGGAGCGCATCGACCGCGAGGAGGACCCATGCCCGACCGCCCCCCGCTTCCCTACGACTTCCTGCCCCCGGTGCCCTCGTTCGCCGTCGAGAGCGACGACGTGGCCGACGGCCAGATGATGAGCGACCGGCAGGTCTACAACGGCTTCGGCATGACCGGCCAGAACATCTCGCCCCACCTGCGCTGGCACGGCTTCCCCGAGCAGACCAGGGGGTTCGCCGTGACGTGCTACGACCCGGACGCGCCGACCGGCTCGGGCTTCTGGCACTGGCTGGTGATCGACATCCCGGCCTCGGTCACCGAGCTGCCCGCGGGCGCTGGATCGGCGGGTGGCCCTGGCCTGCCCGCGGGCGCGTTCTCCGTGCGCAACGACTACGGCACCAAGGACTTCGGCGGCGCGGCCCCGCCCGCCGGGGACCCGCCGCACCGGTACGTGTTCGCGGTCCACGCGCTCGACACTGACAAGCTGGGCATCGACTCCGACGTGTCTCCTGCGGTGGCCGGGTTCAACCTGCGATTCCATACGATCGCGCGCGGCATGATCATCCCGGTCTACGGCCACTGAGCGGGCCGGCGCCGGGCCCGCGCCCGGCGCACCAGGCCCGTCCCGGGCCGCTCCGCGGGCGGATGCCGTCCGCGGGGCGGCACCGCTCGCGGCCCGGCCAGGCCGTGGCATTTCCCGCCCGGCCGCGGTGTTGAATCAGGGGATCATCGGGCCGCGTGCCGCACGGGCACCGCGGCATGGAAGAACCGCAGGCACCGAGGAGGAGTCACCGCATGGCGCTCGACGAGGACACCATCCGACTTGCCAAGGGCCGTAACCTCGCGACGGTCGTGACCTTGATGCCCGACGGCCAGCCGCAGGCGCTGCTCACCTGGGTCGACACCGACGGCGAGAACATCCTGGTGAACACAGAGCCGCAGCGGCAGCGGGCCAGGAACGTCAGGCGCGACCCGAGGGTCACCGTGCTGATCCATTCGGCCGATGACCCGTGGGACTGGTCCGAGGTCCGCGGCCACGTGATCAAGATCATCGATGGCCAGCAGGCGCGGGACCACATCGACGAGCTCTCGCGCAAGTACGTCGGAAGGGACTACTCGAACCCGATCGGCCCGCAGGGCCGCGTCATCCTCGTCATACAGCCCGACAAGGTGAACACGCCGAGGTCCCTCGGCCGCCGCTGACTCACGCTAGCCGGGCTTGCCGAGGGAGGCGACGTGCCCGCCGCACGGGGAGGGATCGTACCCGGGCAGGCTGGCGAGCTGGTCACGCAGCCAGCGCGACGACAGCACCCGCAGCAGCGCCTGCACTTCCCGGCGCTCGGCCAGCGCCACCGGGATGACGAGGTCGAACCGCTCGGTGGCCAGCGGCGCGAAGGCCAGCCCGTAGGCGAGCGCGGCCGGCTCGGAGGCGACGCCGGCGTCAGCCAGGCCAGCCGCGACCGCGTCGGCGACCTGAAGGTGTCCCGTCACCATCGTCCGGTAGCCGGGTATCCGGCCGGGGTCGATCCCCAGCTCGGCCAGCTCCCGGTCGAGCAGCCGCCGTGCCTCGGCACCTGGCTCGCGGTTCACCAGGCGCAGCCCCGCCCGGGCGATGTCGGCGAGCCCGCCGACCCGGCGCGCGCTCTCCGGCCGCAGGACCAGGCCCTCGCGCCAGGCGCTGAACCCGATCACCTCGGCGCCACCGGGGATGAGCCCGGCCGTTGCCGGGACGTCGTGCCCGCCCGGCCGGTCGCTCAGGTGAACGCCCGCCACGTGGACGAGGCCGGCCCCGGCCAGCCGCAGCGCCTCCTGGCTCGAGCACGGCCACCACGCGAACGCGACCGGAGGGTCGAGCAGGCCGAGCGGCGGCGCGAGCAGCGGCAGCGCCGGGTCGCAGCCGGCGGCGACCAGGGTCGGCCGCGGCGGGCCGATCGGCCGGACCTCAACCCGCCGGCCCCCGCCGCGCCCAGCCGGGGCCGGCGCCGCCGGCGCGCCCCCCGGCTCCCCGACGACGATCCCGCCCGCGGGCAGGAACCCCGCGCGGCTGGCGTTCGGACCCGACAGCGGGTACGCGGCGAACGCGTCGCCCACCGGGGCGAGCGTCACCCGCGGGCCGGATGACGGCTCCTGGCCACCGCGCCCGCCCGGACCGCCCCCGTGATCGCGATCGCCGGGCCGCCGCTGACCGGGCCCGGCCACCAGCCGGGCGGTCACGGCCGGCACCACGTCCTCGGCGCCGAACAGCTCCTCGACGGTCATCCCGAGGGCGCCGGCCAGGGCGAGCGCCACGCGCAGCGAGGGGTCCGACTGCCCGGACTCGAGCGCCGAGACAGCCTGACGGGACACCCCCGCCATGCCCGCGAGCTGCTGCTGGGAGAACCCGCGCGCTTGCCTGGCCAGCCGCAGCCGTGCCCCGCCCGCGTCCGCCCCGCCCGCGTCCGCAGCACCCGCATCCGCCCCGCTCACCCTTGCCCCGCTCACTTCCGGGCCTCGCGCGCGCAAGGCCACCCCCCGCTCATGCCCGCCACCGCCCCGCAGCCGGCGAGCACCTCCGCGCCGGCCGCCGCCCCATCCGGGCCGAACAGCGGCGGGTCCACCGCGGTGAGCTCGATCTCCGCCCCGGCCGCGCAGGCCTCCGCCACCCGCGCGGTCACCGTCGCCCCGGCGCCGGGGCCCGCGCGCACGCCGATCTCCCAGACCGCCCCGGCCGGCCGGCACGCGTCCACCACGCCGCGGATCACCAGCCCGCGCTCCGGCCGCGCGCCGGGAACGACCCGCTGGGCGTGCACGCCGGCGACCGTGCCGGGCGCGGCGCCGGCCACCGGCACGAACCCGCCGTACCCCACCAGCTCGGCCACCCGGCGGCTGGCGGGCCGGCGCACGACCTCGCCGGGCAGCCCCACCTGCAGGACGGCGCCCCGGTCGATGACCGCCAGCCGGTCCGCGAACGCCTGCGCCTGCTCGAGCTCATGGGCGACCAGGATCGCCGGGATGGCCCGGTCCGAGACCACCTCGGTCACCAGGCCGGTCAGGGATCGCCGCAGGCCCTCGTCGAGGCCGGTGTACGGCTCGTCGAGCAGCAGCGCCTCGCACGGCGCGAGCAGCAGGCGGCCGAGCGCCACCCGGTGCGCCTGCCCGCCGGACAGCGCGGCCGGGCGGGCGGCGAGGAGCCCGCCGATGCCCAGGGCGGCGGCGACCCCGGCGACATCAGCGGGCCTGGCGGCCCGGCCCGCGGCTCGGCGGGCGTAGCGCAGGTTCTCCGCCACCGTCAGGTGGGGGAACAGGGCAGGCTCCTGCCGCAGCAGCCCGACCCGGCGGTGCCACGGCGGGACCGCGGTGACGGGCGGCGAGGTGGATGTGAGCAGCCGCCCGCCGAGCGCGATCCGCGCCCGGCGCGGCGCGACGAGCCCCGCGATGGCCTCAAGCACCGTGGTCTTGCCCGCGCCGGACGGGCCGAACAGCGCGAGCCGCTCCCCCGGCGCCACGGCGAGCGCGGCGCGCACGGTGAGGTCGCGGCGGTCAACCTCGACGTCGGCGTCGAGCACGGGCGCTCCAGGCGTAGGCAGCGAGCGGCAGCGGCAGCGCGACCACGAGCAGGACCAGGGCGAACGGCAGCGCCGACGCGAGCCCGGTCTCCTGCAGCGTGGCCCAGATCTGCAGCGGGAGCCCGAACGGATGATAGGCCACGATGATGACAGCGCCGAACGCTCCCATCGCCCGGGCCCAGGCCACCGCCAGCGCCATCGCCAGGCCCGGCGCGGCGAGCGGCACCGTGACCCGGCGCAGCACCCGGCGCGGCGGGTCGCCGAGCAGCGCGGCCTGCTGCTCCAGCCGGTGGTCCACCCCCGCGAACGCCGCCTGCGCGGCTAGCACGTAGTACGGCGCGGCCTCGTAGACCTCCGCGATCACCAAGGCGAGGAAGGTGTCGGAGGCCGACAGGCGGAGCGTCGCCAGCCACTGGCCGACCGGGGTGAGCGGGCCGACCATGAACACCAGCAGCAGCCCGACCACCAGGGGCGGCAGCAGCAGCGCGGCGAGCACCCCGGCTTCCCAGACGCGGGGGAACGGCACGGTCCCGCGCGCGAGCGCCCAGGCCAGCGGGGTGCCGAGCAGCATGAGGACCCCCAGCGTCACCGCGCCGGCCTGGACCGAGACCACCAGCGGCTGCAGGGCGCCCGGGGCGCGCAGCGCGCTCACCACCGAATGCCAGGACAGGTGGGCCGCGAGGGCGATCAGCGGGCCGAGCAGCGCGAGCCACACCACTGCGGCGCCGGCGACCGCCAGGGACTGGCTGGCCCGCCGCAGCCCGGGGGCAGCCGTCGCCGGCCCGGCCCAGCCGCCGGGGCCGGGCTCGGGGACCGGAACCGGGCTAGCCGCCAAGCTCGCCCCTGATCGCCGCGGGGATCGCGGCCCGGTCCCCGGACGCGGTCGGCGTCAGCAGCGCGTACCCGCCGCGGCGGGAGTAGAGCTCTCGTCCGGCCGGCGAGAGCACGAACCGGACGTATGCCCGCGCCGCGGGGCTCGGCTTGCCGATCAGGGTGATGTCGAGCACGAGCGGCTCGCCGTGCTTGGTCACGTTCCCCGCGATCGTGATCGAGGCGGTGTGGTACCGGGCCGCGAGCGCCGCGTCGCCGAGGTTGATCGCGGGCGGCAGCGGGATGTAGGGCAGGTGGAGCTGGATCGCCTGGGACAGGAAGGCGCTCGCGGCGTCGAGCTGCCCTGCCTGCAGGTGCGAGTCGAGCGAGGTCTCGTCGAAGATCTGGCTGGAGCTGGACGAGGCGGCCGGGCCGCGCAGGATCCTCGTGACCGTGCCGGCGGGCAGGTGGTAGGCGGCCTGGGCCAGCTCCAGCATGTACACGAACGCGCGCCCCTGGGGGTCGATGTTCGGGTCGGTGCGGCCGAGCAGGAATCCCGGCCGCTCCATCAGCGTGAACAGGTCCCGCAGCGGCTCGCGCCCGGCGGCGATCGCCCGGAACTGGCTCGCGTACTTGCTGTGCGGGTTGTAGGCCACGACGATCGAGGTCGCCGCGTACTGGATGTACCAGCGGGTGAACTTCGGCTCCAGGGCCGTGATCGGGCCGGGGCCCACGCTGATGAAGACGCCGGGGCTGATCTCGCCAGCGGCGATCTCGGCCGACAGCGCGTCGGATCCGGCGCCCCGCCCCTGGTAGGCGTACCCGGTCGCCCTGGCGAAGGCCGGCCCGACGAACTTCTCGTTCAGGTAGGCGAGCGATCCGGCGTACGCGACGTCGGCCGTCCCCGCGGGATGGCCGCTCCCCGCCGTGCCCGGCGAGGAACCGCACCCGGCGGCCGCCAGCACGGCGAGCGCCAACGCGCCCAGCCCGGCTCCCCAGCGCGCCCGGCCAGAGTACGGCGGCGGCCCGGCCCGGCCCGGCCCGGCCCCCCGCCCGCTACCGCCATCCCGCCGCGCCACGCGGCCCATGCGCTGAGTCATACCTCGGACGATAGCCATCATCAATTGACATACGCAAGTAATGATTGCGCCCTGCTCCGGGCCGAGCCGGACATGAGGCGCCGCGGCGGCGCCTGATCGCCGGGCCAGGCCGGCGGTGTCCGCTCGCAGCCAGGAGTGAGCGCGCACTCAGGCGATCCTCAGCCTGATCCGGTTGCATGCGTGGCAGCGGCAGCACCGCTGAGAGCGCCGCCCCACCTGGCGCCGCGGCCGCGCCGCCTGACGGCGCGACCGCGGGGCGGTGCTCGCCCTAGCATGGTCTGCGCAGGCGTCCCCCGTCGTCTGCGCAGGCCATGCGGACCTTCTCATCCGGTTGAGGCATGCACGAGTGGACCACGGCCAGGCAGGACCGCCGCGACGGCGCGCGCATCATCGCCGCGGCCAGGCCGTTGCCGCGCGCCCCAGCCGGGGAACCGCCGTGGCCCGCGTGGCCGGCGCGCGATCAGGCGGCGCCCGCACTCCACCCGGCTTCACCGCGGCCCACGGGAGCATCTGATGGCAGCACGGAACACGGCAGGCAGGTCGGCGCGCGGCAGGGCGCCTTCTCGCGGCAAGGCGGCCCCGCGCGGCACGGCCCCCGCCGGAGGCAAGGCGCCGGCCCGGGCCGGGACGGCCGCCCGCGCCGCCAGGCCGGGCCAGTCCGCGGCGGCCCAGCGCGTGAAGAACGCCCGGCCCGCGGAGGACGCCCGCGCGCCGGCCACGGCCGCAGGCCGCGGCCCGGCGGCGGTCGCCGCGGCCTGGCGCGCGAGCCTGCGCTGGGCCGGAGGCGGGCTGCCGCTGGCCACCCTGGTCGTCACGCTGCTCGGCCTGGCCGACGCGGCCTACCTCACCTACCAGCACTTCACCGAGGCGACGAGCTTCGCCGGATGCTCGGACAAGGGCACAATCAACTGCGTCGCCGTGACCACCAGCGCGTGGTCGTACCTGCCGCCGCGCTCGCAGCCCGGCCAGTTCGGCATCCCGGTCTCGGTGCTCGGCCTGGCGTTCTTCGCCTTCATGGTCGCGGTCAACTCGCCGTGGGGCTGGCGGTCCTCCCGGCCCGCGGTCCACTGGGCCCGGCTCGGCTCCGTGGTGGCAGGCATCGGGTTCGTGCTCTACCTGGTCTGGGCGGAGCTGTTCCGGATCAACGCGATCTGCCTCTACTGCACGGGCGTGCACGTGCTCACGTTCCTGCTGTTCGCGCTGATCGTTACGAAGACGGCACTGTCCGGCGTCGCGGCCCGGTCGCCCAGGCGCTAGCCTGTCCGGTTGTCGCACCGCTCGGCACGGCGGGCGACACCCGGCGGCCTTGGCGCCCGGGGAGGGAGCCGCCGGAGATGAAGCAGAGAGGCTGAGCGGAACCGATGGGCAAGGCGGAACGGAACAGGGCGCGCAACGCCCGCGAGCGGATCGCCGCGCAGCAAGCCGCGGCCAGGCGCGCCGAGCGGCGCCGGGTGATCCTCATCAGCGGCGGTTCGGTCGTGGTGGTGATCGCCGTCGTCGTGGCGCTGGTGCTGATCGCCGTCAACCGCGCCCCCGCCCGGCAGGGCTCCTCGGGAGCGCTGCCCGCCTCGGTCGCCGCCGAGATCACCACGGTCCCGGCGAGCACCCTCGCCGCGGTCGGCACCGGCGCCCTGCCCTCCGCCCCCGCCGGGCTGCCGATCCGGTCGATCACGGACACCCCGCTGACCAGCGGCGGCAAGCCGGAGATGCTTTACATCGGCGCCGAGTTCTGCCCGTACTGCGCCGCGATGCGCTGGGCGATGGCGGTGGCGCTGAGCCGGTTCGGCACGTTCGGGCCGCTCACCGGCATCCACTCCTCCAGCGCCGACGTCTACCCGAACACCGCCACGCTCACGTTCTACAAGCAGCGCTACACCAGCCCGTACCTCACGTTCACCCCGGTGGAGAACGAGACCGTCACCCATGCGCCGCTGCAGCCGGTGACCAGCGCGCAGCAGGCGCTGTGGGTCAAATACGACACGACCAACGGCAGCCAGGGCTACCCGTTCATCGACTTCGGCAACAAGGTGATCATCACCGGCCCGCTCTATGACCCCGGCGTGCTCAAGGGGCTCAGCTGGGCGCAGATCGCCAGCCAGCTCAAGGACCCCTCCGGGACGGTGGCCAGGAACATCCTGGGGACCGCGAACTACATCACCGCGGCGATCTGCGTGATGACCAGGAACGCGCCGGCCAGCGTCTGCACCGCGGCGCCGATCCCGGCGATCGAACGGCACCTGTGACCGCGGCGGCACGTCCTGGCCCTCGCCGTTGCCTCCCGCGGTGCCCGCGGGAGGCAACGTGGCCGCCGAAGTAGTTTGTTACGCTAACGAATTATGATGGTCTCGGCGGCCGCGGGCCGGGCCGGCGGCGGCGCCCCGGCGCCGGTCCCCGCCGACGCGCACCGGCGCTGGCTGCGCCGCCTGGCCGGCTGCTGCTGGCGCTACCCGCGCCAGGTCGTGCTCGCGCTGGCCGGCTCGCTCGCGGCGACCCTCGCCGCCGTCGCGATCCCGCTGATCCAGCGCGACGTCGTGGACAACGCGATCCTCAGCCACCGGCAGAGCGCCGCGGCCGGCGCCGCCGCGCTGGCCGCCGCAGCCGCGGTGAGCTTCGCCGGCGTGTTCACCAGGCGCTACGTCGGCGGGCGGGTCTCGCTCGACGTCCAGCACGACCTGCGCACGCAGATGTTCGCGGCGCTGTCCCGGCTCGACGGCGCCCGCCAGGATCAGCTCCATACCGGCCAGATCGTCAGCCGCTCGATCTCCGACATCACCATGGTGCAGGGCCTGCTCGGCATGGTCCCGATGCTGCTGGGCAACCTGCTGATGTTCGTGCTCTCGCTGGCCGCGATGGCCGTACTCTCCCCGCTGCTCACGCTCGTCGCCCTCGCGACCGGGCCGGCGCTGTTCGCGATTTCGGTCGCCTCCCGGAACCGCCTCTTCCCCGCCAGCTGGGCCGCCCAGCAGCGCGCGGCCGACGTGGCCGCGGTCGTCGACGGCGCGGTCACCGGGGTCCGGGTGGTCAAGGGGTTCGGCCAGGAGGACCAGGAGACCGGCCGGCTCGAGGCGGCCGCGCGCGCGCTCTACGCCGCCCGGGTCCGGGCCGTCCGGCTGACGGCGCGGTTCAACCCGGCCCTGCAGGCGGTGCCCGCGCTCGGCCAGGTCGGCGTCCTGGGCCTCGGCGGCTGGCTGGCGATCCGCGGCCAGATCAGCCTCGGCACGTTCCTGGCGTTCTCCTCCTACATCGGGCAGCTGGTCGGCCCCGTCCGCGCCCTGTCCGGGCTGATCACGATCGGGCAGCAGGCGCGGGCCAGCGTGATCCGGGTCTTCGAGGTCATCGACTCCCGCCCGGTGATCACCGAGCGGGAGGGAGCGGCCGAGCTGCCCGCCCGGGAGGCGGCGCCGGGCGGGCACGCCGTCGAGCTCGACGACGTCACCTTCGGCTACCTGCCCTCGGAGCCGGTGCTGCGCGGGCTCTCGCTGACCGTCCGGCCGGGACAGGTCGTCGCCGTCGTCGGCACCTCGGGCTCGGGGAAGTCGACCATCGCGCTGCTGCTGCCCCGCTTCTATGACGTGTCCGGCGGGGCGGTGCGGATCGGCGGCCATGATGTGCGCGACCTCACGCTCGGCTCGCTGCGGGCGGTGATCGGGCTGGTGATGGAGGACAGCTTCCTGTTCTCCGACACGGTCCGCGCGAACATCGGCTACGGCCGGCCGGACGCGACCACGGAGCAGATCATCGCCGCGGCGCGGGCCGCAGAGGCGCATGAGTTCATCATCGGGCTGCCCGACGGGTACGACACCGTGATCGGCGAGCAGGGGCTCACCCTCTCCGGCGGGCAGCGCCAGCGGATCGCGCTGGCCCGCGCGCTGCTCACCGACCCGGCGATCCTCGTCCTCGACGACGCGACGTCCGCCATCGACGCGCGGGTGGAGGCGCAGATCCACCAGACGCTGCGCCGGGTGATGGCCGGGCGGACCACGCTGCTGATCGCGCACCGGCGCTCCACCCTCGCGCTGGCCGACCAGATCGCGGTGCTCGACCAGGGCCGCCTGGCGGACATGGGCACCCACGAGGAGCTCCTCGCCCGCTGTCCCCGCTACCGGATGCTGATCGCCGGCCCGGGGGGCGACGCCGAGGGCGTGGACGCCGGTGAGCTCGCCTGGTACGAGGACGCCCCGGCCGGGCCCGGCGACGGGTCCCCGGCCGGCCTGCGGGACGGTGGCGGCGCAGCCTGCGCCGCCACCGGGAGCGCGCCGGACACCGGCCCGACGGCGCCGGGTCCCGGCCTTGCCGCCATGGCCGGGCGGGCCTGGCGGCCCGGCTCCGGCTCCGGCGGCTCCGGCGGCTCCGGCCTCGGCGGCGCGCTCGCCGGCCTGCCGCCCTCGCCCGAGCTGCTCGCCAAGGTCGCCGCGCTTCCCCCCGCGACCGACACCCCGGGCGTGGACCGCCAGTTCAGCCGCGCCGCCGACCCGCGCTTCACGCTGCGCAGGCTGGTGCGGCCGTTCGCCGCGGGCCTGGCCGCCGGCCTGCTGCTGGACGGCCTGGACGCGCTGGCCGGCCTGGCGCTCCCCTGGCTCACCCGCGGCGGCGTCGACCAAGGGATCGAGGCCCGCTCGTGGCCGGCCGTGGCGGTGGTCTGCGCGGCAGCGCTCGCGGTCGTGCTCGCCGACTGGGCGGTGAACGCGGCCCAGACCGTGGTGGTCGGCCGCAACGGCGAGCGGCTGCTCTACACGCTCAGGGTCAAGATCTTCGCCCATCTGCAGCGCCTGGGCCTGGACTTCTACGAGCGGGAGATGGCCGGGCGGATCATGACACGGATGACCACCGACGTGGACGCGATGTCGACGTTCCTGCAGACCGGGCTGATCACGATGGTCAACTCCGGGCTCACCTTCATCGGCGTCACCATCGCCCTGCTGCTCATCAACATCCGGCTCGGCCTGGTGCTGTTCACGGTGCTCCCGGTGCTGGTGGCCGCCACGGTCATGTTCCGGGCGCGGTCCTCGCGCGCCTACGCCGACGCGCGCGAGCGGGTCGGCGCGGTCAACGCGAACCTGCAGGAGAATGTCGCCGGCCTGCGGGTCGCCCAGGCGTACCGCCGCGAGCGGGTGAACTCCGACCGGTTCGCCGCCCTCTCCTCCGGGTACCGCGGGTCGCGCCTGCGGGCGCAGCGCTACATCGCGCTGTACTTCCCGTTCATCCAGGCACTGGCGACGATCGCGGGCGCGCTCGTCCTGCTCGCCGCCGCGGGGCAGGTCCGCGCGGGCCTGCTCACCGCGGGCGGCCTGATCGCGTACCTGCTCTACATCGACATGCTCTTCTCGCCGGTGCAGCAGATGTCGCAGGTGTTCGACGGCTACCAGCAGGCGGCCGTCGGGCTGCGGCGGATCTCCGCGCTGCTGCGGACACCGACGAGCACGCCGCAGCCCGCCCATCCCGTCACCCCGGGGCGGCTTCGCGGCGAGATCGTGTTCGACCAGGTCCGGTTCGCCTACCCGGGCGCGGCACGGGAGGCGCTGGCGGGAGTCAGCCTGCGGGTCGCGCCCGGCGAGACCGTCGCGCTGGTCGGGGAGACCGGGGCGGGCAAGTCCACCCTGGTCAAGCTCGCCGCCCGGTTCCATGACCCGACCGCGGGGAGGGTGCTCGCCGACGGCGTGGACCTGCGCGAGTACGACCTGGGGAGCTACCGCCGCCAGCTAGGCGTCGTGCCGCAGGAGCCGTACCTGTCCGCCGGGACGGTGCGGGACGCGGTCGCCTACGGCCGGCCGGAGGCGACCGACGCGCAGGTGGAGGCGGCGGTCCGCGGGGTCGGCGCGGCCGCGGTGATCGCCCGGCTGCCGGGCGGCCTGCGCCACCCGGTCGCCGAGCGGGGCAGGAACCTGTCAGCCGGGCAGCGCCAGCTCATCGCGCTCGCCCGCGCCTACCTGGTCGATCCGGCGATCCTGCTGCTCGACGAGGCGACCGCGGCGCTCGACGCCGCCGCCGAGGCCGCCGTGGCCGCGGCCACCGAGCAGCTCATGGCGCGCCGCACCACCATCCTGGTGGCGCACCGGCTCAGCACCGCTGCCCGGGCCGACCGGATCGTGGTGCTCGAGCACGGCCGGGTCGCCGAGGTCGGCACGCACGCCGAGCTGCTCGGCGCCGGCGGGGCGTACGCCGCGCTCTGGGCCGCGTTCACCGGGCAGGCGCAGCTCGTGTGAGCCGCGGCGCATGCGCCGCACGTCGCCCGGGATCAGCGCGAGCGCCGAGGCGACCAGGATGATCGCGGCGGCGCCCAGCTGCGTCCGGGCGACCCCGATCGCGGCGGCGATCGGCCCGGCCACCAGCGCCCCGGCCGGCATCCCCATCACCGAGCCGAGGCCGTCGTAGGCGGAGACCCGGGCCAGCCGGTCCGCCGGGATCATCGCCGCCATGGTGACCGTCCAGATCACGCTCATCATCTCGACCGCGATGCCGAGGCCGAACGAGGTCAGGCAGACCACGGGCAGCGGCAGCAGCAGCGCCATCGACAGCGGCGAGACGGCGATCGCCCCGCCGATCAGCGCGACGAACAGGATGGGCCGCCGCGGCGCCCAGCGTAGCGAGGCCAGCCCACCGGCGATCAGCCCCACCGACTCGGCCGAGGCGATCAGCCCCCAGGCCGCCGCGCCGCCCAGGTGCGACCGCGCGACCGCCGGGCCGAGCACCTGGAAACCGCCGTACCAGGCGGCCAGCACCACCGTGTACTGGAGCACGATCGCCCACAGCCAGGTGTGCGAGCGGAACTCCGACCAGCCCTCGCGCAGCTCCCGGAGCATGCTGGGCGCCTGCCCGCGCTGCCGCGCGGGCCGCCCGGGCCGGATCGCCAGCATCAGCGGCACCGTGCCGAGCATCCCGGCCCCGCAGGCCAGCAGCGCCCAGCCGGGGCCGAACAGCGCCACGCACTCCCCGGCCAGCGCCGCCCCGGCCATCGTCGCCGCGTTCATGCCCAGCCGGCTGATCGCGCTCGCCTGCTGCATCTGGTCGGGCCGCACCAGGGCCGGCAGCAGCGCCGCCGACGCGGGGTAGAACAGGGCCACGCCGGTGCCGGTCACCAGCTCCAGGCAGATCATGACCGGCACGGACGGGTGTCCGGCCAGGACGAGCAGGCCGAACGTGCCTTCGCCGAGGGCGAACAGCAGGTTCGCCGCGACGATCACCCGCGACGGGGCGACCCGGTCCGCGATCACCCCGCCGATCAGCAGGAAGACCAGCGACGGGGCGACCTGGGCGGCCAGCACGTAGGACAGGTCCGCGGTCGACCCGGTCGCGGCGAGCACCGCGAACGCGACGCCGACCAGGGAGAACGCCGCCGACGCCGGGGCCAGCAGGCGGTCGGCGAGCAGAAGGCGGAAGTCGCGGTTGGACAGGACCGGGAAGCGGCGCGTGAGCGCGCGCGGGAACATGGCGGATCCAATCTGGGCGTCCGGGCAGCCTGGCGATCCTATCCCGGCAGGTCAGCGCTGCCCAAGCGATTTTGCGGCGGGCCGCCGGGGTGCCGCCGGGGCCGGCCGGTAGAGTCGCCCTGCGGGCCCGGCCGCCGGCCCGGCCGGCGGCGGCCCGGCCGGCCGTGCGGGGCGGCGCCGGGCGGAGACGGGAGGCGGCGGATGAGCATCCTGGGCACGCGGGTCCTGCGGACCGAGGACCCGAAGTTCCTGACCACCGGCGGCGTCTACACTGCGGACCTCGCCGACGACCGGCTCGCCGGGGCCTGCCACGTGTTCTTCGTCCGCTCGCCGCTCGCGCACGCGAGGATCCGCCAGGTGGACGTGAGCGCCGCGCTGGCCGCCCCGGGCGTGGTGGCCGCGTTCACCGGGGCCGACCTTGCCGGCCTGCCGCCGGTCGCCCCCCTCATGCCCGCCCTGGTCAACCAGGCCATGACCCGCCCGCTGCTGGCCGCCGAGAAGGTCCGCTTCGTCGGCGACCCGGTGGCCGTCGTGGTCACCGAGCACCCCCACCAGGGCGAGGACGCGGCGGAGCTGGTGGACGTGGACTACGAGCCGCTGCCGCCGGTCGTCGACCTCGACGCCGCGCTGTCGGACGAGGTGCTGCTGTTCGAGAAGGCCGGCACCAACGTCGTCGCCGAGTTCGGCAGCGAGGCGAGCCTGCGGGACGACCTGTTCGACGGCTGCGAGGTGGTCGTCTCCCGCACGTTCGTGAACCAGCGGGTCGCGCCCGCGCCGATGGAGGCCCGGGCGGCGGCGGCGGCCTGGGGGCAGGACGGCCGGCTGACGATCTGGACGCCGAACCAGGGTGCCCAGAGCACCCGCGAGGAGCTGGCGCAGATGCTCGGCGTCGAGCAGGCCGCGATCCGGGTGATCACGCCCGACGTCGGGGGCGCGTTCGGCGCGAAGTTCGGCGCGGACCCCGAGCACGCGGTCGTGGCATGGGTGGCACGCCGGCTCGGCCGGCCGGCCCGGTGGGCGGAGACCAGGTCCGAGAACCTGATCGCGATGACCCACGGCCGGGCGCAGCGGCACGCGGTCACGATCGGCGGCAGCCGGGACGGCGATGTCCAGGCGTACCGGCTGCGGATCGTGCAGGACGCGGGCGCCTACCCGCGGATCGGCGCCGTGCTGCCGTTCCTCACCATCATGATGGCCACCGGCCCCTACGACATCCCCAGCGCCGAGGCGGTCGGCGTGACGGTCGCCACCACGACCACGCCGGTCGGGGCCTTCCGCGGGGCCGGGCGCCCGGAGGCGACGGCGGCCCTGGAGCGGGCGTTCGACCTGTTCGCCGCCGAGATCGGCGCCGACCCGGCGCAGGTGCGCCGGAGGAACCTGCTGCCGCCGTTCACCGAGCCGCACCGGACCGCCTTCGGCGCCCGGTACGACAGCGGGAACTACGCCGCCGCGCTGGAGCGGGCGCTGGAAGCGGCCGGCTACCGCGAGCTGCGCGCCGAGCAGGCGCGCCGGCGCGAGCGGGGCGACGTCGTGCAGCTCGGCATCGGGATCTCCTGCTACGTCGAGATCACCGGCGGCGGCGACGGCGGCGAGCCGCACGAGAACGCGGTTGTCGAGGCCCACCCGGACGGCACCGCGACGATCCTCACCGGGACCTCACCCCACGGCCAGGGGCACGCCACGGCCTGGGCGATGATCGCCAGCGACGAGCTGGGCATCCCGGTGGACAAGATCACCGTGCTGTGGGGGGACACCGACCTGATCCCCGAGGGAGGCGGCACCGGCGGCTCCCGCAGCCTGCAGCAGGGGGGCGCCGCGGTGCAGCAGGCCTCCCGCGAGCTGATCAGCCTGGCCAGGGAGCGGGCCGCGGCGGCCCTGGAGGCCAGCCCCGGCGACCTGGTGTTCAACGCCGGGCGCAGCGCGTTCGAGGTGGCGGGCGATCCCGAGGCGTCGGTGCCGCTCGCCGACCTGGCCGCGCAGGAGCGGCTGGTGGCCCGGGCCGTGTTCACCGCGCCGGACGCCACCTACCCGTTCGGCGCGCATGTCGCGGTCGCCGAGGTCGACACGCAGACCGGGCAGGCGGCGCTGCGCCGGATGGTGACCGTCGACGACGCGGGCACGGTGCTCAACCCGCTGCTCGCCGAGAGCCAGCGGCACGGCGGCATCGCGCAGGGAGCAGCCCAGGCCCTCCTGGAGGAGGTCGTCTACGACGCGCACGGCAACCCGCTCACCGCGAGCTTCGCGGACTACCCGATCGTCACGGCGGCCGAGCTGCCCAGCTTCGAGCTCGCCGACATGGCGACCCCGACCAGCTACAACCCGCTCGGGGCGAAGGGCATCGGCGAGGCGGGGACGATCGGCGCCACCCCCGCCGTCCAGAACGCGATCATCGACGCCGTCGCGCACCTCGGCGTGCGCCACATCGACATGCCCGCCACGCCGATGCGAGTCTGGCAGGCGATCCAGGCCGCCGGACGCCCCGAGAACGCCGGGGCGCAGCGAAAGGGAGCACGACGATGAACGGGGAGAGCGGGCCAGGAGAGGCCGGACGTCCCGACGCCGAGCGCGAGGAGCTGCGGGCCAGGCTCCGCGCCGAGCTCGCGGAGGTCGAGGCCGACCTGGCCGCCGTCCGCAGGACCGCGGCGCAGATCCGGGCCGGCATCGGCGAGGCCGACGACCCAGCCGACCGCGGCGCGCTCATCCACGCGGCGGACGAGCAGGACGCCCTCGCCGAGCAGCTGGCGGCCAGGCGCGAGAACCTGCTGCGCCGCCTCGGCCCGGGCTGAGGACAGCGCACCCTCAGGCGAACGTCACCCCCAGGTACACCGCGTAGGCGGCGATCAGGATCAGGCCGGCGGCCCGGCCGAGGCGGCCGGAGGCCAGCCCCCAGCCCGCCAGCGCAGCCGGGAGGGCGGCCGCCAGCCACGCCTGCCCGGCGGCGCCGGACACGGCCAGCGGCCGCACGAGCGCGGCGACGCCGAGGGTGGCCGTGGAGTTGTAGATCGCCGAGCCGAGCACCCCGGCCAGGGCCAGCTCCTCGACACCGCGCCGGGCCGCCGCCCACACCAGCGCGAACAGCTCGGCAGTCGTGGCCAGCGCGACGAACGTGAACCCGACGACCGCGTCGGTGAGCCCGAGCGCCGCGGTGACCTGCTCCGCGCCCGCGACGGCCAGCCTGCCCCCCGCCACCATCAGCGCGAGCCCCGCCAGCACGAGGAGCACCGCCCGCGCCCCTCGCGGGCGGCCGCGTTCCCCCGCTGCCTCATCCCCGGCCAGCTCCGCCGCCTCCCCGAACGCGGGCGGCCGCCGTTCCCGCCACCAGACGAGCGCGGCGATCGCCGTGTACCCGGCGACCAGGGCGGCGCCCGCGAGCCTGCCCATCCCGCCGCCCGCGAGCGCAAGGGCAGCGCCGGCTCCGGCCGCGGCGGCGACCGCCGCGTAGAACACCGCCCGCGGCGTCAGCCTGAACGGCCGGACGACGGCCGCCAGGCCGAGCACGAGCGTGAGCATCGTGATGTTCGCGCCGATCGCATCCCCGGCCGCGATCCCAGGACGGTGATGCGCGGCCGCGACGATCGCGGTGACCAGCTCCTCCGGCTCGGCGCCGGCCAGCACGACCCCGACCGCCAGCGCGGTCACGCCCAGGCGGACCGCCGCCGCCTGGGCGTGCCCGGCGAAGACCTCCGCGCCGACGCCGAGCAGCACCGCGGCCACCGCCAGGAACGCGAACCCGGCCAACGGATCCTCCAGGTCTGCGCGGCAGCCCGGCCCGCCCCGGCGGGGATGCTCGGTCCGGCGCTCCGTCGGCGGCAACTGGTAGGACTAGGGTACAGATGCCGGGCGACCGGGGAGGTGACGGATCGGTGAGCGGCACCGAGCGCGCTCGCGTTCTCGCGATCATGGGATCCGGTGAGACCAGCCCGACCATGGTGACCATCCACAAGGCGCTGGTCGCCAGGCTCGGCAATCCCGGCCCCGGCGCCTCGGGCGGGCAGGGCCGCGCCCCCGGCCAGCAGGAGGGCACCGCCTCCGGTCCCCGCGGGCCGACCGCGATCCTGCTCGACACGCCCTATGCCTTCCAGGAGAACGCCGCCGACATCTCGGCGCGCGCCCAGGCGTACTTTGCTCGCAGCGTCGGCCTGCGGGTGTCCGTGGTGAGCGAGGCGCTGGACCAGCCCGCGGCGGACCGGGCGCTGGCCGCGATCCGCGGTGCCGACTGGGTGTTCGCCGGGCCGGGCAGCCCGTCGTACGCGCTGCGGCGCTGGCGCGGCCGGCCGGTCGCGGAGGCGCTGCGCGACCGCATCGCCGCTGGCGCGGGCATCACGGTGATCGCGTCGGCAGCAGCCGCGGCGATCGGGCTGCTGGCCGTGCCGGTCTATGAGATCTACAAGGTCGGAGCCGACCCGTACTGGCTCGACGGGCTCGACCTGATGGGCGTGCTCGGCCTCAGGGTCGCGGTGATCCCGCACTACGACAACGCCGAGGGCGGCACGCACGACACCCGATTCTGCTACCTGGGGGAACGACGCCTGGCGATGCTGGAGCCCGCCCTGCCCGCCGACGCCGCGGTACTCGGGGTGGACGAGCACACCGCGGCGATCATCGACCTGGCGGCCGAG